>CBINNO010000142.1:0-9960 GCA_966252055.1 uncultured Rheinheimera sp.
TTTAATTGTTGGTTGTCGTGTTCTGCGATAATGAGAATAGCCATCAGATCACCTTCGCTTCATGCTTTAACTTTTCAATCAGTGCGTCGACCGACTCAACTTTGACACCCGCCTGACGGCTGGCCGGCGCTGTGACTTTCAGCACCTGGACTTTGCTCGCCAGTGATACGCCAAAAGAATCCGCAGCCACCACATCCAGCGGTTTCTTTTTCGCTTTCATAATGTTCGGTAACGAGGCATAACGCGGCTCGTTCAGACGCAGATCGGTGGAGACCACCGCCGGCAGGCTCAGTGCCACCGTTTGCAGACCGCCGTCAATTTCACGGGTGACCTGCACTTTGCCATCGGCGACCACCACTTTAGAGGCGAAAGTGCCCTGACCCATACCTGTCAATGCCGCCAGCATCTGGGCGGTCTGATTATTATCCGAATCAATGGCTTGCTTGCCGAGGATCACCAGCTGCGGTTGCTCGTTGGCGACCACTTTGGCCAGCAGTTTAGCCACTTGCAGCGATTCCAGTGTCTGCTCTGTTTCAATCAGCAGCGCACGGTCTGCACCCAGCGCCAGTGCGGTACGCAGCTGTTCCTGCGCGACCGCAGGTCCAATTGACACGACGACCACTTCAGTAGCGACGCCGGCTTCTTTTAAGCGTACCGCTTCTTCCACCGCAATTTCACAAAATGGATTCAGTGCCATTTTGACATTGGCCAGATCGACGCCGCTGTGATCGGCCTTAACCCGTACCTTGACGTTGTAATCAATCACCCGTTTGACCGGCACCAGAATTTTCATTAATGCACACCCCGTTGAGTTCTGGGTCAAGTTTACGTAAAGGTAAACCTAAGACCATTTTGCTGCCGGACAATCTACCCAGTGTTGACGTTAACGTCAACCTGAAATACCCTTGCCGCAGCCCTTTTAAAACAACTACAGAATAGCAGGCAACGGCAGGCAAACCGTTGACCTGGCGCAAAAGCAGAACAGCGAGGTGTCGAATGCAGCGGGAATCGATGGAATTTGATGTGGTGATAGTCGGTGCCGGCCCAGCCGGCTTGTCCGCTGCCATTCGGCTGATGCAACAAGCCAAGGCAGTGGGGAAAGAACTGACCGTCTGCGTGGTGGAAAAAGGCTCAGAAGTCGGTGCCCACATTTTATCCGGTGCGGTGTTCGAACCACGCGCACTGAACGAGCTATTACCAGAGTGGCAACAGCTGGGGGCTCCGCTCACTACTGCCGTCAGCCATGACGACATTTATTTGCTGCAATCGGCCGACAGTGCCCGCCAGATCCCGCATTTTGCCGTGCCAAAAACCATGCACAACAGCGGCAATTATATTGTGTCGATGGGCAACGTCTGTCGCTGGCTGGCCACCCAGGCCGAGCAACTGGGCGTCGAAATTTTCCCAGGCTTCAGCGCACACAGCCTGATTATTGAGGACAATGTCGTCAAAGGTATCGTCACCGGTGACATGGGGCAGGACAAACATGGCGAGCCAAAAAACAGCTACACGCCCGGCATGGAACTGCGCGCCAAATACACCTTATTTGCCGAAGGCTGCCGTGGCCATCTGGGCAAAGAACTTATTCGCCACTACCTGCTGGACAAAGACTGCTCGCCACAACACTATGCCATTGGTTTTAAAGAGATTTGGGACGTTGACCCCAACAAACATCAGGCCGGTTTAGTGTTGCACTCGGCGGGCTGGCCACTGGACAAAGACACCAGCGGCGGCGGTTATCTGTATCACGCCGACAATCACCAGGTGGTGGTCGGTCTGATTATCGACCTGAACTACAGCAATCCGCATCTGAGCCCATTTGACGAATTCCAGCGTTACAAGCATCACCCGGTGATTGCGCAGTATCTCAAAGGCGGCAAAAGAGTCAGTTATGGTGCCCGCGCTATTGCCAAAGGCGGCCTCAACAGCCTGCCGAAAATGACCTTCCCGGGTGGGATGTTGATAGGCTGCGAGGCCGGCACCCTGAACTTTGCCAAAATCAAAGGCAATCACACCGCGATGAAATCCGGCATGCTGGCAGCCGAAACGGTGTTTGCTGCGTTAAGCGCAGGCGACGAAGGCGGACAGGATCTGACAGCCTTCAAAGCGCATTTTGAACAAAGCTGGCTGTATGACGAGCTGTATCGCTCGCGCAACTTTGGCCCGGCGATGCACAAGTTTGGTTCCATCCTGGGCGGCGCTTTTAACATGGTCGACCAGAACTGGTTTGGCGGTAAGCTGCCCTTTACGCTCAAAGACAACAGCGTCGACCACGCCAGCCTCAAGCCGGCTTCAGCTTGCGCCCGCATTGACTATCCAAAACCAGATCAGGTGCTGAGCTTCGACAAACTGTCGTCGGTGTTTTTGTCCAACACCAACCATGAAGAAGAACAGCCCTGCCACCTGCAGCTGATTGACGACAATATTCCAATCAAGGTCAATCTGGCCGTGTACGACGAACCGGCACAGCGTTATTGCCCGGCCGGCGTTTATGAAATTGTCGGCCAGGAGCAACAGGCCCCGCGGCTGCAGATCAATGCGCAGAACTGTATCCACTGCAAAACCTGCGACATTAAAGATCCATCGCAGAATATTCGCTGGGTGACACCGGAAGGTGCCGGCGGCCCGAATTATCCGAATATGTAAGCGCAGTTGGCCCGCAAAAGCCGAAGTTGTGCCGCAATAGCATCGGCTTTTTGTGGCCTGCCATTGAAATTGGCCGCTGAGTCGTTATGATCAGCGGCCAATTTTTTGTCTGACGGAAACTGTCCATGTCTCTGAGCGCCCTGATGTTACTGGCCGCAACTACCCAGCCTCTGCCTGCCCCCGAGTTGCTTCCTCACAATAATTTTAACAGCACCCTGTGGTATCAGACGTCGGCGGAATTTCGCGCCAACAGCCTGCAGACATACAAAATGGCCGCACTGGCGCTTAAAGGCGCGTTAGCTGATCGCCAATGGACCGCGCTTAGCAACCAAACAGGCGATGTGGCCACACTGCCGCCGGCCATCATCGTCGATATCGACGAAACCATTTTGGATAACTCACCATCGGCGGCCGAAGCCATTCTGCGCCGGGACCATGGCTTTAACGCGCAGCTGTGGGATGACTGGGTCGCCAAAGCCAGCGCCAAAGCTGTCCCTGGCGCCGTGCAGTTTTTAAATCTGGCGGCAGAAAACGACGTGACAGTGCTGTACATCAGCAATCGCGAATGTGCACCGCGTAAACAAAAATCAGCAACTGCCGGTAAGGCAAACAGCTGCCCGCAAAAAACCGACACGCTGAACAACCTGCGCGCCGTGGGCATCAAGCAACTGGACGCCAGCCAGATCTGGCTCAAAGGCGAACAACCCGGCTGGACCTCTGAAAAAGAAAGCCGGCGCGTACTCGCCGCCAGGCAATATCGCGTCATTATGTTGGTCGGGGACGATTTGGGTGACTTCCTGCCCAACGTTAAAAAAGACATCAGCCCGGCACGCCGCTTTGAGCTGGTCGAGCAATATGACGCTTATTGGGGCAGCCGCTGGTTTATGCTGACCAACCCGACCTACGGTTCATGGGAAACCATTCTCGCCGAACCTAAAACGCAGTATCTGCAGGGTTTTTAATTCCTCAAGGCGCCCGCCGGGCGCCTTTTCTGACTATCGACAGATCTCCCCTTCAGCAACCTGCTCTGATTACAACCGCTGTTTTTTTGTTCATTAATGCCGGTTCCAGCCAAACGCCATCGCTGGCAAGATGCAAAAAACTGTCATTTATCAGCAATTTCGTCGCCAGCAAGGTTGACGCCGCCCCGCCAACAGGGTGCAATATATTCAGGTAAAAACGCCAGGCCGGTTACACCAGCCGACACAGACCAAAGCGCCACGGACTGCGCGGGAGAACCACAGATGAACACTTTAGTGCTTGATGTCGAGTGGCAACATGCCGGCAATCGTCATTGCGCCCGTTTACTGTTGGACCAGACCCCGCTCAGTATCGGCCGCGATCCGGCTAATTTATGGGTGCTGAGCGACAGCTCGGTGTCACGTCAGCATGCCGAGATCCTGCTGACGCCACAAGGGCCGGTCATTCGCGATAAACAAAGCCGCTTTGGCACCCAAGTCGACCACCAGCCCGTCCATGCCGGCCAAAGCCGTTTGCTGAGCAGCAGCTGCGAGTTATATCTGGGCCGCCAACAGGTACTGCTGCGCTATGAACTGCGCCCGGCGACCGCTGACTTTGCCGCCGCGGCCTTGCAGGAATTACAAGGCCAGCTACAGGATTTCCACCAGCACAGTCTGGCCGCATTGCAACAAAGCGCGCAGACACCCGCGATTGTACAAGCCTTGCAGACCGAGTTGTCGCAGCGCTATGGGGCGCTTGCGCAGGCGTCTGCGTTATGGGCAGGTCAAACGCTGATGTTGCAGCAACTGCATGGGCTGGTTAATCAAACCAGCGGCGCCACCCCATTGCTCGAACGTGCCGTGCCGCTGATTGGTGATTTATTGCAGGCTCAGGCTGGTTTTGTCCTTTGTTATGACCGGCGTGAGCATAAATATCAGTTGCAGGCCTGCTGGCGTTATAGCGTCAATCCCGCAGCTGCACTGGCAGTTGGCAACCTCGCTGGGGCCGACGTGATAGCCTGCCCCCGCCAGCAACTGGCCATCAACAGTTTTGAATTACAACAGCTGCAGTGGCTGCAAGCGGACGATTTGCAAGTGATGGACAGCCCACTCGCCGCCGCCGGCATCACCGCTCAATTGGCCCTGCCGCTGCAACATGATGGCGAAACACTGGCGGTACTTTATCTGGAAAGCCGGCAACCTGGCGGCTTTTGTGGGATCAGCCATGCCTTCTGTCAGGCGCTGCAAACCCAGCTGGCCCAGGCGCTGCACAATGCGCAGTGCTTAAGCCGTGCCTTATCTGACGATTTAACCGGTCTTTGCAGCCGCAGCATCCTGGAAGAACAAATCACCCTCGCGATGGAGCAGGCCAAACGTTATCAGCAACCTTGCTGTCTGATCTTTATCGATTTGGATGACTTCAAACAAATCAACGACCTGTACGGCCATTTTGCCGGCGACGAAGTGCTCAAGGCCACTGCACATCAGCTCAAACAGCTGGTGCGTAAAGCAGACAAAGCCGGCCGCCTTGGTGGTGAGGAGTTTGTCGTACTGGTCAATAATACCCGCGAAGAAGGTGCGATGGCCTACGCTGAACGCATTCGGGCCGATATTGCGGCGATGCGCCTGCAAGTGGATGGTCAGCCGCTGACGATCACCGCCAGCATCGGCGTGGCCGCTTATTACCCCAGCTTGCACAATCAGGCGTACCGTTTTATCGATTGCGCCGATCAGGCGATGTATCAGGCCAAACACAGCGGTAAAAACCGCGTCGCTTTATATCAGGCGCCCAAACTGCAGCTGCTGGAAACAGCGGCCGATCTGCGCCGCTCGGTCGCCGGAGGTTAAGCCACAGTGATCTGCCGCCACTGCCAGATGCCCAACGATGCCGGGCGCAGTCGATGTTTATACTGTCACAGCGCATTGGCGTCAGCGGACAGCGCTCACAGTACTGAACCCGCCGGGGAAACCCGGTTCAGTCAACAGACAGCCAGCACGCCGTCTGACGCTGTCGCAGCTCAGTTAATCACCCAAATTTCTGATGAACCGACCTCACATGAGGCGGCCTCCGACGCTCAGTCTGGAAACAGTCGCGGAGCAGGTTCTGATACCATTTCGCCGGACAAAACAGCGCCCTTTGGCACTTATCAGCTGGTGCGGGAAGCTGGCCAGGGCGGCATGGGTATTGTGTATCAGGCCTTTGATACCGTCTTGCAAAGGCCGGTCGCATTAAAAGTGCTGCGTCAAAATGAAAGCCATCTGAGCCTCAGCCATTCAGCACAGCCCAGTTCAGCCCAAAGCCATCAGGCGCGGCAAAAACTGCTGGCCGAAGCGCGCCTCGCCTCCTCGCTGCAACATCCGAATATCGTGACAGTGCATGACATCGTGCTTGGCAATGAACGCAGTTATATCGTCACCGAATGGCTGCAGGGCCAGACGCTTGACCAGTATCAGCAAAGACCGCTGACGCTGGCGGCAAAACTGGCGCTGCTGGTGCAGGTCGCCGAAGGCTTAAGCTGCGCGCATCAGGCCGGCGTCATTCACCGCGACCTCAAACCCAGCAACCTGATGATCTGCCTGCCTGAACAACGGGTGAAAATTCTCGATTTTGGCATGGCCAGCCGTCAGCACCGGCTGCAACAGGCAGCTGCCAGCAACGGCGCCAGCTTGCCGCCACTGCCCCCCATGTTGTCCAGTCAGCTGCACAGCCACTGGTCGGCGCACACCACCGCTCATCAGCTCAAAGGCACCCTGCCTTATCTGGCGCCTGAACTGCTGCAAAGCGATCAGGATGCGACTGTGCAGTCCGACATTTTTGCCTTTGGCGTCATTTTGTATGAGCTGCTGTATGGCGTGCATCCGTTTTTGCACGACAGTGCCGAGCAAACCATGCAGGCGATTTTGCAGCATCGCGTCAATCCGCCGCCGCCAAATCAACCGAAGCTGCCGGCGCGGCTCAGCAAGCTGATTGAGCGTTGCCTGACCCCGCAGGCCAGCCGTCGCCCCGACGAAATGGCCCCCATCGCCCGTCAGCTGCGCGAGCTTACCAACGAGCTGCAAAAACGGGAAAAACTTGGCGTGTTCTATCCGCTCAGCCGCTGGCCGGTCTGGCTGGGGCTCGCCCCGGTGCTGCTGGCGCTCAGCTTATGGCTGGGCCAGCAAAGCATCGACAAGGATAAATTGCTCAGTCAGGGCCAGACGCTGGCGCTGCAGCCGTTCGACAACCTCGGCGGCGACCCGGCCGTACAGCAGTTTTTGCAGGGCATGGCGCTCAGCCTCAGTCAGGACTTAGCCAAAATTGGCCAGCACAACAATCAGGTTTGGGTGCTGCCGCCTGGCGAGCTGGCGAACCTGAAAGAGCCCAGTCTGAAAAACATCTATCAGCGTTATCAGAGCGACCTGATTATCAGCGGCACCTTGCAACATTTAGGGGCCACCCGCCGCTTGTCACTGAACCTGCATAACGGCGCCGACGGCCGTATTTTAAAAAGCAGCGAACTGGATTTGCCACTCAATGGCTGGGATGTCGCGCAGCAACAAGTTCGACAGGAGCTGCTGCAACTGCTGAACTGGCAGCAGCCAGCAGACCTGACATTATCCAAAGGCAGCGCCACGTCAGACGAAGCTTATAAGGCTTATCTGACCGGGCTTAGCTACCTATATCGTTTTGATTATAAAGATAATATCGAAAATGGTGTGCAGCAGTTGGAACGCGCCATCGCTGATGCCCCTGATTTTACTGAGGCAAAATATGCCTTGATTGCCGGCTACCTGCGTATGGCACGTCTGAGAGATTTGAAGAACTCACTTCGGGCGGCAGAATCCTTGTCACAACAGCTGGCAGCCACCAGTGATTCCAGCACTAAACTGCTGGAACTCAACGCGGAAATCGCAAAGCTCAGATCTGATTACCAGGGATCTGTTCGGCTATATAAGCAAGTCATCTCTGAGGAACCCTATAACGCAACCGCTCTGTTTGGTCTGTCAGGCGTCTTGCAATTTACCGGAGACATAGCTGGCGCAGAGAAGTATTTACTGGCAGCCACACAAGTCAGTAACAATTGGCATTTCAGAAATCAGCTGGCCATCTTTTATTATCGGCACAGTCAGCTCGACAAAGCCGCTAGGATATACGCGGATTTATTATTGGAGACACCCAATAACACCCAGACCCTGCAGACTTTAGGTGCCATCTATTTTGCACAGAACAAAAACAAAGAGGCATTAGATGCTTTTGAAAAAGCTTTGGCGCTGAACCCAACGGCTAATAATTATTCAAACGTCGCAACCGTTTGGTTTTATGAACAAAACTACGACTTAGCAATAAAATACTACCAAACAGCTGTGGATTTGAACGCGGACAGTTATGTGCTGCGGGGCAATTTAGCCGACAGTCATCGTTGGGCGGGCAACGACCAACTTGCGAAGACTCACTATTTGGCTGCGATCTCTTTGATTGATCAAAGGCTGCAAGAGTCGCCGAATCAACCCGCCGTGCTGATAAACAAAGCGCTTTATCTGGCCAAACTCGGCGAAGAACAGTTACCGTTGGATATAATCGAGCAGCTTCCCGCGCTGAAAGAAACCAATATGCTGATCATTGCGGCGCAAATATACCTCCTCACCGGTAAGCAGGAACGCGCAATAGACTTATTAAAACAAGCACTGGCCAAAGGATATTCATTTGAGATGTTACAAAAAGAGCCTGAGCTGAAAATACTGCTGCAGAATACTGATCTGCAGCAGCATCAAAAGAGTGTTTAGCGGTCTACATCACCATCAGAAACGATGATTTCAGGGTCTCGCTGGTAAATCACCTGAGTCCCTGAACTTCCTTCTACTTTGACATAAATGGCATAAGCATTGTATTTCGCCACTTTACAGTCACAAGTGTCCTGACTTACTGATTTTTCGGCGAAATAAACATTCGGAATGGTCGTTTCATTGCCAAATGAATAACGTGATGAATTGGTAATATCAAAAGGGTTATTAAAGTACAAACCCCAGTCCAGCAATGTCTGCCCGCTTTGATTCACCAGCACAAACTGCACGCTGTCGCCTTTATTCACTGTCACTGACGTCTGGCCGGATAAATGAATTTTGCCATCGGCGGTTAAAGTAAAACTCTGTACTACGCTTGCCATCTTATTTCCTTATTCACATCTTGTGGCTGAAAAACTGTTCGGGAGAACAGCGGTTTTTATCAACTGGGTCTGGCCGCTGCGAAGTGCATTGGCCGACTGACATCAAATTTAATCAGCGCGCTCTTTATGGCAGCGGCTGACCGCGACTGGCGACATAAAGCGCATACCAGTGTTCGCGGCTTAACTGTACATCGGCTGCTTCGGCGCAGGCTTTGATGCGCGCCGGGTTGATAGTCCCGGTCACCGGCTGGATGCCGGCCGGATGGCGCATCAGCCAGCCCAGCACAATCGCCTCAGCACTAACCTGATACTCAGCAGCCAGGTTTGCGACTAAATCCGCTGTTTTTTGCTCGCTGGCGGTTAAGTCGCGCCCAGCCCCACTGAATTTGCCCTGTGCCAGACTGCCCCAGGCCTGGATCTGCACTTTATGGAGCTGGCAATACTCGACAGTGCCGTAACCAAAATAATGCTGCGCGCCTTGCGCCATGCCGGTCAGTACATTGGCTTCCAGCCAGTCGAGCTGATTGAGGCTCATTTGCAGCTGATTGACCACCAGCGGCTGTTTTAACGCCGACTGCAACAACTGCTGCTGCGGTGCGCCAAAGTTCGACACGCCAAAATGGCGCACTTTGCCGCTGTGCTGCAGTTTATCAAGCACTAATGCCACTTCATTGATGTCCATCAAAGGATCGGGCCGGTGCAGCAGTAGAATGTCCAGATAGTCGGTTTGCAGCCGCCGCAGGCTTTGTTCGACGCTGTGCTCGATATAAGCAGCACTGAAGTCATAACGGCCGACCTGTTCGCTGTCGGCAAAACGGATGGCACATTTACTTTGCAGGACGATTTGGTCACGCAGATTGGGCTGAGTGGCCAGAAACTGGCCAAACAGGCTTTCGGCTTTGCCACGGGTGTAGATGTCGGCGTGGTCGAAGCAGTTAAACCCTTGTTCCAGTGCAGTTTCCAAGGCCAGAAAACCGGCGTTTTGTTGCTCCTGCGTGGTTTGCGGCGAATTCCAGTCACCGCCGAGGCCCATACAGCCAAACACCAGCGGGCTGATATCGGGGAAATATTGTTGTAATGGCGTCATCTGCACTCCTGAACTATTGCGATCTTGCCGGCCGTCCAATAAAAACCGAGTCTACCCCAGCGCCATCGATGCGCCAAGCGAAGGTCAGCCAAAAATGGCCGGCAGCGGTCGCAAGCGGTGTTGC
>CBINNO010000143.1:0-9932 GCA_966252055.1 uncultured Rheinheimera sp.
CTCATCAGCTGCGTCTTTATAATGGCGCCATAGTGCCAAATTCACTGGCCAGTGCCCATCACAACAAAGAGGTAAACCTGCATGGATAGTCCGCGAAGTCGTGCATGTTCAGACGATGCAACATCGCAATATCAGGCAGTATCAAAGCCAGTGGCACCGTTACTAGAACTGCTGTGTCCGGCAGGCTCTATGCCGGCCCTGAAAGCTGCGATCCATGAAGGGGCAGATGCGGTTTATGTCGGCATCAATAATGATACCAATGCGCGGCATTTTGCCGGGTTGAACTTCACCCCGGAACAACTAGCCGACGCCGTACATTTTACCCATCAGGCGAAACGAAAACTGCATGTTGCAATCAACACCTTTGCGCATCCGGGCCAGCTTGCCAGATGGCAACAAACGGTAGACATCGCAGTCGCCGCAGGTGCTGATGTGCTAATACTGGCTGATATTGCGCTGCTGGAGTACGTACAAAACCGTTTTCCGGATACTGAAGTGCATTTGTCAGTACAAGCCAGTGCGACCAATGTTGCTGCGTTGGAGTTTTATCAACAGTTTGGTATCCGCCGCGCCGTACTGCCACGGGTTTTAACCTTGCAACAAGTCCGTGCGCTCGCCCGGCAGACCACGCTGGAGCTCGAAGTTTTTGCTTTTGGCAGCCTCTGCATTATGGCGGAGGGCCGTTGTTATCTGAGTTCTTACCTGACCGGCGAGTCACCCAATACGGCAGGAGCCTGTTCGCCAGCAGCTTTTGTCCGGTGGCAGGAAAAAGAAGGTCAATTGCAGTCCCGGTTAAACAATGTATTGATTGACCGCTTCAATCCTGACGAAACTGCCGGCTATCCAACCCTCTGCAAAGGCAGGTTTGATGTCGATGGTGAGCGTTATCATGTGCTGGAAGAGCCTACTAGTCTCAATACTTTAGAGCTAATGCCATTGCTGCATCGTGAAGGTATAGCATCGCTGAAAATTGAAGGCCGGCAACGTAGCCCGGCTTATGTCCGGGCTCTTACGAAGGTCTGGCGGGCTGCGATTGATAACGTCAAAGCGGCACCGGACAAGTTTCAGACCCAAGACAGCTGGCAAGCTGTGCTGGCTGGGCTATCAGAAGGCAGTCAAACCACCTTGGGTGCTTATCACCGGCACTGGAAATAACCTCAAAAAACCGATTGTCTATTCATAGGAGCACATTGTGGTTGCATGTTCCGACCAAACTATGGTGCCAAAAGTCAGTGTCGGCCCCATTTTGTACTATTGGCCAAAACTTCAGCTTGAACAGTTTTATCAGCAAGTCGCGGATAGCTCAGCGACTGTTGTTTATCTTGGCGAAACGGTCTGTAGCAAAAGACGTGAATTCAGCTTTACCGACTATCTGCGCACCGCACAAATGCTTAAGGAAGCTGGCAAACAAGTCGTCTTATCCGGCCTGACATTATTGGAAAGCCAAGCTGACCTGCGAGCTCTACAGCAATTGACCGCCCAGGACCAGTTTATGGTCGAAGCCAATGATGTGGGGACAGCCCATTATTTATCCAGCCAGCAGCTGCCTTTTGTCGGTGGCGCAGCCCTCAGTCTGTATAACGAGCAAAGTGTGCTGAAACTGTGGCAACTCGGCATGCGACGCTGGGTGGTGCCGGTAGAATTATCCCGCGACTGGCTGCAGACCTTATTGTCTCAACCGGCACTGGATTCTACTCGTCAGCAGCTGGAAATTGAAGTTTTCGCTTATGGCCACCTGCCACTGGCCTGGTCTGGTCGCTGCTTTACAGCGCGCTCAGAAAACCGGCATAAAGATGATTGTCAGCTCTGTTGTATTAAATATCCAACCGGGCGGCTCAGCACCAGCCAGGAAGGACAACCATTGTTTGTGTTAAACGGTATTCAGACACAGTCAGGGGCTAAATACAATTTGCAAAACGACCTGCCGTCGATGCAGGGTTTAGTGCATTATGTTCGGCTAAGCCCTGACCCGCAGAATTTTATGGAGAAATTAGCGCAGTTCAGTCAAGGCGTGGCATCGCCTCTTTTGGCCAATGAAGTGAATGGCTACTGGCATCGTCTTGCTGGGTTCAACCAACACGGACCAAGTATTGAATGAGTCCTCAAGTTTTAATTGAATGAGCACCTCGAGTTTATGAAAAACGACAAGATACGGATTGGAATTCTGACGGTCAGTGACCGGGCGTCACAAGGGATTTACGACGACATTTCCGGCAAAGCGATTGAACAAACGCTGGCCGAATATTTAACCTCGCCATGGGAAAAAGTCTATCGGCTGATCCCCGATGAGCAGGCATTGATTGAACAAACCCTGATAGAACTGACGGACCAACAGCAGTGCTGCCTCGTCGTGACGACCGGTGGGACCGGACCGGCGAAACGCGATGTCACGCCCGAAGCAACTGAAGCGGTTTGTGACCGGATGATGCCGGGTTTTGGTGAACTGATGCGCACAGAATCACTGAAATATGTGCCTACGGCGATTTTATCGCGCCAGACTGCAGGCCTGCGCGGACAGCGGTTGATTGTGAATTTACCGGGCAAACCCAGTGCTATTCGTCAATGTCTGGATGCCGTATTTCCGGCTATCCCGTATTGCATCGATTTGATGGAAGGGCCTTATCTCGAAGTAAACTCGAAAGTCATTCAAGTGTTCAGGCCAAAAGCCTGAGCACTTTGCGCTGCACAACCAGATCAGCCACGTAAACTAAACAACCAAAACAGCAGGATAAAGGTGACAAACCAGAATCCACTCATCAATTGCCAGAACAACAACTTATTATTCTTCTGCGCCAAACTCACTTGCTGGTGTAAAAATAATGGGTTGGGCTGCTGTAAATCCTGCATCAGCTGGTTGATGTGCAGGTAACGCTCAGACAAATCAAAGCTCACGCCTTTTTGCAATGCTCGGTCAAACCAGAGCGGGATCCGGCTGTTGTGGTTGCGCGCACTTTGATAACGTAGCCGCTGATAATCTGCTAACGAGCTACAATCTTCGACTTTATCACCATAGGGCAGGTTGCCGGTAAACAGCTCGTAAGCAATAGTCGCCAGCGCATACACATCGCCTTGTTCACCAGAGTTATGCCCATGCAGATAATGCGGATCGGAATAACTGGCCGTACCCAGTGCCAGCTCCTGCGTTAACGGCGAATAAAGTTCGGCAAGACCAGGCACATAGGCGGAACCAAAATCGACAATTTTCAGCTGTCCATCGCTCAAGCGCATAATATTGGCGGGCTTTAAGTCCTGATGAATGATCCCGAGCTGATGAAAAGCGCCAAGCGCCTCAGCAATTTGCCGCAACAAAGCGATAGCCACCGAAGGCCGCATTGGTTGTGGCTGGGTGGCCAGATAACAATCGAGCGAATCACCGGGCAGATATTCCATCAGGTAATACAAAAAAGTGCGGCGCCGTTGTTGCCGGATCACCCGAACTACCGCAGGATGGTCAATGCGAAGCCCCACCCACTCTTCGCGGATAAAACGTTCAATATAAGCACTGTCATCGGCAAAGTTTTGCGACGGTGTTTTCAGCACCAACTCAGTGTTATTTGCCAAGTCGCGCACCAGATATAAGTGGCTGCGGGCGCTGGCAAACAAGGGACGCTGCACCTCATAACCATCAACTTTCATGCCGGCGTCCAGCGCTGGCAAAAACGGCAGTCGCGTCAACCGTTCATTATAATCGTCCAGTGATTCTGCCGGGAGTTGTCGCACCTTGGCCAGCACCACGCTGATATTGTCGTCGCTGTGCTGCGCTGCCTGCAATAAAGCTTCAACTTGCTGCTGCAAGGACTGCGTAGCGAGCAGGATACCGGTGATCTCAGCATCCGAAACAAAATCACTAAGCCCATCAGAACACAGCAAAAACAGGTCACCGGCTTCTAGAGGGACAGAGCCATGTTGCCACTGCACCTGCTCATCCATGCCCAGGGCACGCCCCAAAAACTGACGATTTTCTGAGAGCTTAGTTGTGTGATCTGTGCTGATTTGCCTTAGTTTGCCAGCTCGTAGCAAATACAGCCTGCTGTCACCGATATGAAACCAGCGGGCCGTTGCTGATTTTAAGACTAGTCCGGTAAAAGTGCATAAATGGCCGCGGTCATCCTGCTGATACTGGTGCGAGCGCTGATACAAAGTACTGTTGATAGACGTCAGTACCGTTGCGGCACTGTGGTCAGTGCTCCAGCTATCCGGTGTTTTATAGTAGTCCGCGACAAAACTGGCACAAGCATACTGACTGGCGCTTGCACCTGCTTCGGCTGAGCTGACTCCATCTGCCAGCGCCAGCGCAAATCCTTTATATATTTGGGCATGCGTTGTGAGTTCAGGCGACAGGCAAATCGCATCCTCATTCGGTAGTTTTCCGCCGGCAATACTGCTGCCGGCGGTTTCAATCAACAATTGATGGTCGCTGGCCTCCGCGTTTTGTTGCCATGGTGGCGATAACACGAAGTCAGTCTCTGCCATACCCTGGCTCACCATCAATGTCGGTCTATTCATGTTAACTTACCTGAATATGGTGCACGTTACCGTCTTCATCGACTTCGGTCAGATGGCCCTTAGGTTCAGCCAGGAACATCACTGAAACCAGCCCAATCAATGCGGTGCCGCCAATCACATAAAAGAAGGTGGCATAATCAACGTAGCTTAAAATAGTCAGGTACACGACAGCTCCGACGTTACCGTAAGCACCCGCCATCCCGGCAATTTGCCCGGTCATCCGGCGTTTAATCAACGGCACTATGGCAAACACAGCGCCCTCACCGCCTTGCACAAAGAAACTACAGGTCATACAAAGAAGCACTGCGGCAGCGATAGGCCAACTACTGTTAATAGTCCCCATCAGCAAATAACCAACCGCCAAACCACCAATCAACAACACCATACTTTTGCGCCGGCCAAATTTATCAGAGAACCAGCCACCGAGCGGTCTGGAGACCAGATTCATAAAGGCATACCCCGAAGCAAGCAGCCCTGCGGTGACGGGTGTCAGACTGCTGAATGTTTCCAAAAAGAACAACGGCAACATCGACACCACAGCAAGCTCTGAACCGAAAGTAGTGAAATATGCCACGTCCAAAATAGCGACTTGTTTAAATGAATACTTCTCATGTTCTGGCACACCCTGGCGTAAATGCTCTGCATTGACGCGCCACACCTGATGGGTCTGAAATACAAACAGCACTACGAGACCTGCCCAGATTGCTTCCATATAGGCTGTGCTGAACAGGTTGACGCCTGCTGGTGACATTTTCCAGGCCAGCATCGCTAATGCCAGATACATCGGGATGTTCATCAGAATGAGTAACCATAAATCACCCCAGCTGGTCACTTCCATCGCACCGGACTTTTTCGGTTTAAAATACACTGAGCCTTTTGGTGTATTGCGGGCGGCATAATAAAACACCAACGCATAACCCATGCTGAAAACACCAACACTGGCCAGCGCGTAACGCCAGCCATCAGAACCACCAAACATCAAAGCAATAGTCGGCAAAGTCATTGCTGCAGCAGCCGAGCCAAAATTGCCCCAACCGCCGTAGATGCCTTCGGCGGTGCCCACCTGATGAGACGGGAACCATTCGCTGACTAAGCGAATGCCAATTACAAAGCCAGCGCCGACAAACCCCAATAAAAATCGGAACAGCGCCAGACTTTCAAAGGAGTTAGCGAAAGCAAAACCGATACAGAAAATCGACGATAAAAACAGCAACACACTGTACATAATGCGCGGGCCGAATTTATCGACCAAGATCCCAACCACAATCCGCGCCGGGATCGTCAGTGCGACGTTGAGAATCAATAATGCTTTGATTTGTGCATCGGTCAGGCTTAATGCTTGCTTTAAATCTGCCAGAATTGGCGCGTGGTTAAACCACATGACAAAAGTCAGAAAGAATGCAAACCAGGTTAAGTGTAAAGTTTTAATCTTCGGGTCAGCAAAGTTCAGTAACTCAACTTTGCCAGCGCCCCCATGGGCGGTACTCGCCATAATGTCCTCCACTGGCATGCCAGTTATTTTTAAATTCCAATCTACTTTAGGTAGCCTAATGGACATTTCCTTTGACCGACATCAAAGCATGTAGCTGCTATCAAATTGATTAATAATGGATATACCTACAATTAGGTAACATTGCTGCAGGTGCGCACGCGACTAAAAATGGCAAAAACTACTCCTTAGGGAGCAGCGCAATTTTCCGCCTGGCACCGCATGACAATTACGGAGTACCTCTTTACTCAGACAGCGTATTGATATCGGTTGCTATAGCATTGCTACCATCAACTTTCAGACTGGGAAATAACATGACCAAGCTGCCGTGGCCTTTTGTGATTGCCGCAACTATGACTTTTGGCTGGTGTTTTGCTGTCTGGACTTGGTATGCCGCCGCAGGTTTGTTATTGCAGGATCAGTGGCAACTCAGTGGCACTGAATTAGGCTTGTTATTGGCAAGCCCGATACTTTCAGGAGCATTATTGCGTCTGCCGGCCGGTATTCTGGCGGACCGGATTTGTCCGCGGCAACTCTGGCAAATATTGTTATTGCTGCAAACGCCACCACTTTTTCTGCTCAGTTACGTCGAAACTTTTACTGGCTATCTGTTTTGTGGGCTTTGGCTAGGCATCTCAGGTGTCAGCTTTACTCTCGGTACCCGCTATTTGACCTTGTTGGTAACGCCGCAAAAAGCAGGTTTTGTGCTAGGTATTTTCGGCATTGGTAACGCTGGCGCAGCAGTCTCGTTATTTGTCGCCAGCCTGGTTGCTGACCAAATCGCTTTGTTATTGGACGCCGGATTTTATCTGGGTTGGCTGAATTTACTGGTGTTGTGCTTGTTCAGCTGGTTCTGTCCACCGGTAAACTCGCAGAACCAGGCAAAAACTTTGCATCCGCAGCCTATTGCTGTGGATGTGGATGTGGAAACCATACGTCCAGATTGGCGAGATTTGTTGTCCGACAGCCGACTCTGGCGTTTTTCACTGTATTACTACTTTGTGTTTGGTTGTTTTTTGGCATTACTGTTGTGGTTACCGCATTACTACATGACGGCCTATCAGTTACCGATGGCACAAGCGCTCAGTTTCACCCTGTTTTTTGTCGCGACCTCCAGTATGGTCCGTGGGCTTGGTGGTTATCTGGCGCAACGATTTGGCAGCAGAACCATTAACTGGAGCGTGTTCTGGATTTGCCTGTGTTGTTTGTTTTTCTTAAGTTACCCGCCGACAGATTTAGTGATCCGCGGCATTGATAAGCAGGTTGCGCTGCACATTGAAATTAATGTTTGGCTGTTCACTGCACTGTTGTTTGTAGTAGGCATCGCCCAGGGCTTAGGTCGTGCCAGCGTGTACAGCTTGTTATATCGCTATTACCCGCAACGATTTGGTGCTGCATCAGGTATGGTCTCTGCGATTGCAGCAACCGGCGGTTTCACACTCCCCATCCTATTTGGCTTATCTCAGGACTTGCTGGGCATTTACAGCGGTTGTTTTATGCTGCTGTATGGCGTGCTGGCCCTTTGCATGATCCTGATGTTTTTTGCTAACCAACGTGAGCAATTCCAACTAGCGCTTGCCAAAGCACGCGCGGATAACTTTCTAGCTGACGACCATTAAATCGTTGTTGTATGAGGACTTTATGCAAATCACAGATCTCGCTCAGGAGCAGAAAATTCCGGTGTTACTGCGCCTCGCATTTCGGCCGCTATTTTTAGGCGCAGCGTCTTTTTCAGCGCTGGCTATTGCCTGGTGGGGCGCCATTCTCGCCGGTTGGGTAACTGTCAAACCTGCCCTGCCTTTGGTGTTTTGGCACAGCCATGAAATGGTGTTCGGTTTTGGCAGTGCCGTCGTTGCCGGATTTTTGCTGACTGCGATGCAAAACTGGACCGGGCTGCGCGCGCCGCATGGCAAACCATTAGCACTGTTAGTTACCTGCTGGTTGTTGGCGCGACTGGCGAACGCAGCGCCAGTCGCTTTGCCTTTGCCACTGTTGATGTTGATTGATTTGAGCTTTTTACCGTTGGCTGCCGGGTTACTGGCAAAACCATTGATTGCCGCCCGGCAATATCGCAATTTGTTTTTTATTCCGCTATTGCTGGTATTAACCATTTGCAATGCCCTGATGTGGTTTGGCCTTACACCGGGTTATGAACAGTTACAAAATCATGGGTCTACCAGTGCAGTTCTGCTCATCACGTTGGTGATGGCGATTGTTGGCGGCCGCGTGCTACCGATGTTTACCGCCAACGGCACCCGCACCACGCGGGTGCCGTCACTCCTTTGGTTAGACCGGACAGCACTTGGCAGCTGTTGGGCGGTATTTGGCTTTCATTTTTTCCATTTGCAAACCTGGCTTCCCACTCAAGTACCTTTTTTATTGTGTACTGCCGCGGCAACGCTACTCGCAGTGCGGGCTGCCCGCTGGAAAATCTGGCTCACCTGGCAAGAGCCACTGCTCTGGTCTTTACATATGGCTTATTGGTGTATTCCGGCCGGATTGGCGCTTTTTGCCGCACGCTACTCAGGTCTTGCGGTGACACAGAGTCTTGCGATCCATATGCTGACGGTTGGCGCTATGGGGGCGATGATCCTGTCAATGATGTCCAGAGTGTCACTGGGACATACCGGCCGGCAACTGAAGACATCGCGCTGGATGCCGCTGGCGTTCGCTGCCTTAATCGCCGCCATGGTTTGTCGTGTATTGCTGCCTTTGCAATCCAGCCAGTGGTACCTGACCGGGGTGTTCATATCAGCCGTTTGTTGGGTTGTCGGGTTTATGCTGTTTCTGCTCTGTTACTGGAAAATTCTGACTAGCCCGCGCGCAGATGGGCATCCCGGATAATGGTGATGAGTAACGAAGGCTGATTCGGTGCCGCTGCTGCTATAAGAACAGTCTGACGAATGGGTGAAAAAGGAAAACGATGTGAATATGAGTTTTCGTCAGCTTAAGGCTTTTGTCGCCGTGGCGCGGCTTGGTAATTTAGGCGCTGCCGCCGACCAGCTGTGCCTGACGCGTGGCGCCATCTCCCAAGCGCTGAAAGAACTGGAACTGCAGCTCGGTACGCCGTTATTTGACCGCGCCCATCCGCATCTGCTGCTGAACAGTGAAGGCGCTTTATTGTTGCCACTGGCGGATGAAATGCTAACGCGGCTGGATGATATCGGTGAGTTGTTTCAGCAGAGCGGCGAGACAGGCGGCAGCGGCAAAGCTGTGCTGCGGGTTGGTGCCAGTCAGACCATCGGCAACTATCTGTTGCCGTCTTTGTTGGCACAGCTCGGGCCGGAGTGGCGGCTTAGTGTGTTTATCGCCAACAGTCAGCAACTGGCCGAACGGTTGCTGGCATTTGAGCTCGATTTGGCGCTGATTGAAGGTGAAGTAACCCATCCACAGCTGCACAGCGAAGCCTGGCAACAAGACCAGATGCTGCTGGTCACCAACCCGGCGCATCCTCTGGCGCAGCGCGTTGCAGAAACCGGCGCTGCGCTGAGCGCCGCCGATTTGGCTGGTCAATATTGGGTGCTGCGGGAAGCACAGTCGGGCAGCCGCGAGCAGTTTGATAAATACCTGCGGCCACAGTTATCAGCGCTTGGCACAGTGCTGGAACTCAATACGTTAGAAGCGGTGCTGAATACCGTGCAACAAGGCCTTGGCCTGACGCTGGTGTCTGAACTCGCGGTCCAGGACCGGCTGCGCAGCGGCACCTTAGTCGTGTTACCGTTCAGCCAACCCATGCCGCGCCAACTGCACTTATGCTGGCATCAGGACAAATATCTTTCAGCCGTCAGCCAACGATTTAAAAGTATTTGCAAGAAAAATAAAGTGAGTTCAGTGCAGTCAGCAACAATCGCATTTTAAAAACTCGGTGGTTCTTAAGCCCTTTGAGATTATTAGTCAGAAAACGGTTTTCATTGAATAGATCATTGTTTTAACCTCT
>CBINNO010000144.1:0-9872 GCA_966252055.1 uncultured Rheinheimera sp.
TGCTTTGATAGCCTTGTTGATACAGTGCTTTGACTTCATCAACCGTCAGACCAAAAATCGCGATATTGTCCGGCCCCACTTCTTCGGCGATTTCGATATTGGCGCCATCCAGCGTACCGACAGTCACAGCACCATTCAGTGCCAGCTTCATATTACCAGTACCTGAGGCTTCTTTGCCGGCCGTAGAGATTTGCTCCGACACATCGGCGGCCGGGATCATTTTCTCGGCCAGGCTGACGCGGTAGTTCGGCATAAACACTACTTTGAGGCGATTCTTCACGCGCTTATCGTGGTTGATCTTATCTGCCACTTTGTTGATGGCATAAATCACCTCTTTGGCCAGTTTGTACCCTGGCGCCGCTTTGGCGCCAAACAGGAACACCCGCGGCACCATGTCGTAGTCCGGGTTTTGCAAAATGCGGCGGTACAACGCCAGAATATGCAGCAAATTCAGGTGCTGACGCTTGTATTCGTGCAAGCGTTTGATTTGCACATCAAACAGCGCATGCGGGTCTATGTCGACGCCGGTCAGTTTTTTCACTTCAAAAGCAAGCTCAGCTTTATTTTGCTGCTTGATTGCCATAAAGGCATCCTGCATCGCCGGATCATCGGCATAGGCTTTGAGTTTACTCAGGTCCGTCAGCCGGGTCGGCCACTCTTTACCAATAGTATTGTCGAGCAGTTTGGCCAGCCGTGGATTACAGGCTTTTAACCAGCGCCGTGGTGTCACGCCGTTGGTGATGTTGGTGAATTTATCCGGCCACAAAGCGACCATTTCCGGGAACAAGTCGGATTTCACCAGCTGCGAGTGAATTTCGGCCACGCCGTTGACGCGGAACGAACCCACCACACACAGATGTCCCATCCGTACCATCGGCTCGTGGCCTTCTTCGATAATGGATAGTTTGCGTTTTTTCTCAATATCGCCCGGCCAGCGCATTTCGACCTGCTCGACCAGGAAACGGCGGTTAATCTCGTAAATGATTTCCAGATGGCGTGGCAGCACTTTTTCAAACAGCCGCACCGGCCAGCGCTCCAGCGCTTCTGGCAACAAGGTGTGGTTGGTATAAGCAAATACGTGCTGGCAGATGTTCCAGGCGTCATCCCAGGTCATTTCTGCCCGGTCGACCAGAATCCGCATCAGCTCCGGGATCGCCACCGTCGGGTGCGTGTCATTGAGCTGGATCACCACCTGCTTGCTGAACTGTGACCAGTCGTCGCCATGCGCACGTTTATAGCGGCGGATGATGTCTTTGAGCGAGCTGGAGCAGAAGAAATACTGCTGAATAAGGCGCAGCTCTTTGCCGGCGTCGGTTTCATCGTTCGGGTACAGCACTTTAGAGATAGTCTCTGCTTCAATGTTCTCACGGGCTGCATCGATATAACCGCCCGAGTTAAACACATCCCAGTTGAAGAAATCACTGGCGCGGCTTTCCCACAACCGCAGCACGTTGACGGAGCTGCCGTTGTAGCCGACCACCGGGATATCCCAGGGTACCGCTTTGATGATCCGGCCCGGGTGCCAGACCTTTTTCATCCGGCCCTGCAGGTCGTAAACCGTCTCAACATAACCATAAACGGAGATTTCCTGAATCGACTCTGGCCGGCAAATCTCCCACGGATTGCCGTACTCGCGCCATGAATCTGGCCGCTCAATCTGGAAACCATGCTGGAATTCCTGTTTAAACAGGCCATGTTCGTAGTGAATGCCATAGCCAATCGCCGGATAATTCAGCGTCGCCAGGGAATCGATAAAGCAGGCAGCCAGCCGGCCCAGGCCACCGTTACCCAGCGCCATGTCTTCTTCCTGCTCTTCCAGATCAGTGATATTGATCCCGAGCTCAAGCAGCGCCTGTTTGGCTTCTTCATAAAACCCAAGGTTGTGCAGATTGTTGCTGAACAACCGGCCCATCAGATATTCCAGGCTGAAATAATGTACAGCGCGGGTATTTTGCTGATAGTGCGTACGCTGGGTGTTGCGCAGGCCATCAAAGACATACTCATTGACGGAGGCACAGGTCGCGCGCCACCAGGCCTGTGGGCTCGCTTTATTCACATCAGTACCCAGCGTGCTGTGTAAATGACGGACAATGCGTTCTTTCAATTCGGTACTGGTTGGCTTTTGGCCCACGGCAACAGTCGCAGTGGCATTGGCAGCTTTGGCATTCATAGTTGTGTTCCAGCTTGTTAAGGCGTCTCTTTTCATCTTAATCGATTAACATGAAAATTCCACCAGAATAATGCGTAATAAAATTACAGAATAGTCGCTGTTATTGCAAGGAACTGGCAGGCTGTCACAGCATTCTGTAATTCAATTACATACGAATGCATAACCTTGACAGCTGCCCATACCGACCTAATTGGGAACATGACCCTGTGCGCAGCTGAACTGTCGCCAGCGACGACCGCCCATAACAGCTGCAACGCAGCGTATCAGCGGGCCATGACAAGGATATTATCCGGCCGTCTGGTCAAACACTGCATTGACGAAAGCGCGGGCATCCTGCTCCAGCGCGTCCAGATGCGCCAGACCGATAAAGCTTTCCAGATAAATTTTATAGCTGTTTTCTGTACCAGATGGCCTGGCCGCAAACCAGCCATTGGCGGTCACCACTTTGACACCGCCAATATCAGCGCCATTACCGGCCGCTTTGGTCAATACCGCCAAGATATCATCACCAGCCAGTTGGGTTTGCGTGACGCTGGACACATCTAATTTTTTCAGCGCTGCTTTTTGTGCCAGACTGGCCGGCGCATCCAGCCGGCGATACAACGGCTCGCCATACCGGGCAGTCAGTGCCAGATAACGCTGATGCGGATTCTGACCGGTTTTGGCCATGATCTCCGCCGCCAACAGGCCAAGGATAAAACCATCTTTGTCGGTCGACCAGACTCCGCCATCCAGACGCAGGAAACTGGCGCCGGCACTTTCTTCACCGCCAAAGCCAAGGCTGCCGTCAAACAAACCGCTGACAAACCACTTAAAGCCAACCGGTACTTCGTAAAGCTCTCGCTGATGGCCGGCAACCACCCGGTCAATCAGCGCGCTCGACACCAGTGTCTTGCCAATTTTTACCGCAGGCCAGGCCCGGTGACTGAGCAGGTAATCAATGGCGACAGCCAGATAATGATTGGGATTTAACAGGCCACCGGTTTTAGTCACGATGCCATGGCGGTCAAAATCGGCGTCATTGCCAATCCCGATATCAAAATCATCTTTGAGGCGAATCAGATTCGCCATCGACCAGGGTGAGCTGCAATCCATGCGAATTTTGCCGTCTTTATCCAGCGGCATAAAAGCGAACGCCGGGTCAATGCGGTTATTCATGACGGTGATGTCCAGGCCATAACGCGCGGCGATCGCTGGCCAGTACGCCAGACCTGAACCGCCGAGCGGGTCAACGCCAATCCGCACTCCCGCTTTGGCGATAGCGGCCATATCAATCACGTCGGCCAAACCGGCGACATAAGCACTGATGTAGTCGTGGCGATGCAACAACGGGCTTTGCAAGGCGTCGGTATACGTCAGGCGGCGAACCTCGGTCAAACCTTGCGCAATTAACGCGTTGGCGCGCTGTTCAATCCAGGACGTTGCATCAGTATCGGCAGGCCCGCCATGCGGAGGGTTGTATTTGATGCCGCCATCAGATGGCGGATTGTGTGACGGCGTGATAATGAGGCCGTCGGCCAGATCATTGCTGCGGCCCTGGTTATAGCTCAGGATCGCATGGGAAATGACCGGGGTCGGAGTGAAGCCGTCCTGCTCGTCGACATAAAGTGTCACGCCATTGGCCAGCAACACCCGCAACGCCGTCTGAAACGCCGGTTCAGACAATGCATGGGTGTCTTTACCGACAAACATTGGCCCGCTTATCCCTTGCGCGGCGCGATACTCAGCGACCGCCTGGCAAATCGCCAGAATGTGTGATTCGTTAAATGACGCCAGGCTTGCCGCCCCACGATGGCCGGACGTGCCAAAACTGACACGCTGCGCCGGGTCATTTAAATCAGGCTGCAAACTGTAGTAGTGAGCACAAATGCGCGGGATATTTTCCAACATGTCAGCGGGGACCGGCTGGCCGGCCAGAGGATGTAACGACATAAGCATTCCTTGTTGACGTTGCGCCTGAATTGACCCGCTCGCAGGCTGCGACCATTCAGGCATCTGATGAAACGAATGTGCACCTTGCCATCAGGACCATGTCGGCAAAGCCGGCCGTTCTGTCTGCCAGAACAACCGGTTACCGCCAACCTGCCCGGCATCAGTTGACGCTGTGGACCATCCTCGTGTGACACCGCCGGTCTGACGCCGGCTCTTTTTAACTTGTTTTACAGGAAATCGCGGATCACTTCTGCTTCTTGCTGGCTGTAGCCCAGTTTCAGTGCGGCTTCCGTCAGCATCATTTTCTTCCGGGTGGTGTTGGAGTTGGTGATCACCCAAAATTCACTGTTTGGAATTTGTTTCGGATTGGTGCTGCTGCCCGCTTCCAGTAAATCCGTGTCTTTGCGGGCGAAGTACACCCGGTTACGGCCTTTAATTTCCAGCACTTTGGCAAAGTCTTGTTTGTGCGCGCGGGCAAGCGCCGACAAAATAATCAGAAAACGGCCGACCACAGACAATTCGGCCTGCAGGTCTTGCCGGCTCAGAATATCAAAAACCTTTTGACCGGATGTAGACACTTCTGCGACAGCGGCCTCGGCGGCTGGCTGGGCAACACCGCCCTTATTCAGTAGAATGCGCCGCAGAATATCGTTGGCACTCTCGCCAATGCGCTGGGTCTGGCTGGCGATGAAATGATAAAGTTCGTCGTCGATTTCTATTGTATTCATGTAAGTACCTTTTCTGGACCCAAAATGACCTTGCCAGGCTCAGCCAAAACTTACTGACGGCAGAATCAAGAGGATTTCCATGATATTACATACCGACATCACAGGCCAAGGCCGTCCTTTGTTATTAATTCACGGCCTGTTCGGCAGTTTCGAGAATCTCGGCATGATAGCGCGGCTGTTAGCCGACAGATTTCAGATTATCAACGTTGATCTGCGTAACCACGGCCGCTCCGGCCACAGTGATGTGATGAATGCTGAGCTGATGGCGGCTGATGTTGCCGAGACCATGGATGCGCTCGGTTTGCAAGCAGCCGCAATACTCGGTCACTCACTGGGTGGCAAAGTGGCAATGCAACTGGCGCTCAGCATGCCAGAGCGGGTCAGTCAGCTGATCCTGGCCGACATTTCGCCGGTCGCCAGCCAACCGCGCCACACCGGCATCCTCAGTGCGCTCAATGCGTTGCCGCTGGCCAGCCTGGCCGACCGCAAGCAGGCTGATCAGCTGCTGGCGAGCGGCATTCAGGACGCCGGCACCCGGGCCTTTTTACTGAAAAGCCTGCAAAAAACTGAGCAAGGCTTCAGCTGGCGTTTTAATCTGGCTGCGCTCACTGCCGAGTACCCGCATTTACTGGCAGCGCCGACGGCGCAAGGGCCCTATACCGGACCTGTGCTATTTATCAAAGGCGGCGATTCCGATTATCTGTTGCCGGAACATCAGGGCCTGATCCGCCAGCTGTTTCCACAAGCAAAAGCGAAAGTGATCCAAGGCACCGGACACTGGTTACACGCTGAAAAACCCAATGCTTTTGCCAAAATTGTCGCC
This sequence comes from uncultured Rheinheimera sp., assembly GCA_966252055.1. Classification (GTDB taxonomy): domain Bacteria; phylum Pseudomonadota; class Gammaproteobacteria; order Enterobacterales; family Alteromonadaceae; genus Pararheinheimera. The sequence goes on from CBINNO010000144.1 coordinate 5,654, forward strand.
GATTTTTTATTGAGTTAAAGCAACAATTTCCAACCGACTTTGTGCTATATTGCGCGGGTTTTTTTTGAAGGTTGTCCAGATGTTAAATCAGTACATGGAACAAATTGAGACTTTCGGTTTTTGGTTCAGTATGGCCGTGTTGTTCTTCCTGATTGGGATGGCTATTCAGGACGTACTGAAAAAAGGCAATGTACCGAAGTTTGGCCGGGTTTTTGTCTGGCTGGTGTTATTTCTCGGCTGTGCCGGATTTATCGCCAAAGGCGTCATTCAGATCATTTATGAGTCCAAGGGTCTGGGCTGATGGCAAAAATTTCGACCGACAGAACCACGATCGACCTGTTCGCCCATGAAAAACGACCAGGCCGACCGAAAACCAACCCACTGCCACGCGAAGAACAACTGAAGCTGAACAAGCGTAATCAGGTGCGCCGTGACCGCAGTAAAGGGTTAAAACGCATTGAGACCAAGGTACCTGAAGCCTTGTACCTGAAGCTTGATGCCAAGGCACAGGCACTGCAACTGACCCGCAGTGCCCTGATCGAACAACTGTTAACTCAGGCGTTAGCAAAGTAAGAAGGCTGAATTATGGCTACCGTAGGTATTTTCTTTGGCAGCGACACCGGTAACACCGAACATGTCGCAAAACAAATCCAGAAAGAACTGGGCAAACAGCTGATTGATGTGCGCGATATCGCCAAAAGCTCAAAAGAAGACATCGCAGCATTCGACTTGCTGATGTTTGGCATCCCCACCTGGTATTACGGCGAAGCGCAGTGTGACTGGGACGACTTTTTCCCGGAGCTGGAACAGATCGATTTCAACAACAAGCTGGTAGCGATTTTTGGTTGTGGCGACCAGGAAGATTACGCTGAGTATTTCCTCGATGCGATGGGCACTTTACGTGACATCATCGAGCCGAAAGGCGCAATCATCGTCGGTCACTGGCCAACCAAGGGCTATAACTTTGTCGCTTCTAAAGCATTGGTCGACAATGACCATTTTGTCGGCCTTGGCATTGACGAAGACCGCCAGCCAGAGCTCAGCGAGCAGCGCATTAAAGGCTGGTGTAAGCAGATTTATGAAGAGCTGAGCCTTAAAGATCTCGAAGGCCTGTAAGTTCCTGTGACAATAAAAAACCACCGTCAGGTGGTTTTTTATTGTCTGTAGCTTGGTGAAACCACAGGCTTTATTGTTATCAGCTGACCTGAGCCGCCACAAAATGCGGGTTTTCAATCAGGCCTAATACGTTGCCAAAAGGATCGGCCAGACTGGCCACCCGGATCCCGTCCCCCACATCGGTGACAGCAGAAACCACCGTCGCGCCCAATGACCGAATGCGCTCGACGTCCGCATCAATGTCATGGCAGCCCCAATAAGCCACCTGCCCGTCACGGCTTGGCTGACCATCCGGCACCAGCCCCAGTTCAAAACCTGCAATGGCAAAACCAACATAGAATGGCTGATCAAAATAAGGCGCAACGCCAAAAACCTGTTGATACCATCGGCTGGCTGCTGCTAAATCAGTGACCGGATAAATCACAGTACGAAGTCCGAGCATAGGCTATTCCCCTTCAGTGGCGGGACGGTGTTTCGGTTTTTTCCGAATATACACGGTCCGGTTCACTTCGCAAACGACTTCACCACGACGGTCTTTCACCAGCACCAGGAACTGAGGAAAGTATTTGCTGCCACCTTCTGTCGCAGCTTTGATTTCATCGATTGTCGCATCATGCAGCCAGAATTCCGCCGTCAATAAGCCGCGGCCAGGGCGGATAAAATCGATGTCCGCCTTTTTATCCCAAACGATATATTCTTTGCCCATGGCGCCCATCAGCATCAGCGGATATATCGGGTCTGTCATCGCAAACATGGCCCCACCAAACTGCGTGCTGTTAATGTTGCGCCGCCAGGGCCGGTCATTGAGCGTGACCCGGGCATAACGATAATCATCAGACAACTCAGCCACTGTAATACCGTTGAACCAAAATGGCGGCCAGAAATTCAGTAAACGCCGCATCACGGCTGGCTTAAACGCCCATTTCATCTTGTTCTCACTTAAACTGGTCGGGCCTGTTAATTTAATTCATTTTTTCCGCTGTTGCCAGAGTCGCGCCAAATCAGTGGCACTTTTCGCTTTTCCTTCGAAGAACAATAGCCTTATAATCCCAAGACCCTTATTTTATAAGTGATATCCAAATGCCTGATCACAACAGCGAACTGCGTAAAGCAGGTCTGAAAGTCACACTGCCACGTGTCAAAATCCTCGAAATTCTGCAAGATCCCGCCCATCAGCACATCAGTGCCGAAGACGTGTATAAAATCCTGCTGGAGCTGGGTGAAGACATTGGCCTGGCCACCGTCTATCGGGTACTGAACCAGTTTGATGATGCAGGCATTATCACCCGCCACCACTTTGAAGGTGGCAAATCCGTGTTTGAATTAAGCCGTACCGACCACCATGACCACCTGGTGTGCCTGAACTGTGGCAAAGTCATTGAATTCGAAGACGATGACATTGAACGCAAACAACTGGAAATAGCCGAAAAGAACGGCATCCGGCTGATGCATCACAGCCTGTATCTGTACGGCGAATGTACCGACAAAGCCGGTTGTGAAGATTACAAAAACAACAATCACAAGTAACAGACAGTGTTCAAATGGAAAAGGCCGCAATGCGGCCTTTTTTGTGTGCGCTTTGTCCCTTTCAGGGGGTTGGCAGCTCAATGCACTGCCTGTCACGGCAAGCGACTGCCGGCGTCGTTAACTGCTGGCAAATACTGCGAAGGCCAAGCCGCTGTTGTTGTTCACGACGGATTTTGCTGTATCTGTCATTAGTGATCGCCAGCATCTTCTGATCGGTCTGCTGGTTAGAAAACACCAGAAACTGCTCCGGCCCACCACAAGGTTTGGCACCTATCCCAATCGCCTGGCACTGCTTGTCACTGCTACAGCTCTTGTCTGCGGTCAGTTTCTGCATCCGCTGATACAGCTGTCGCCCATCCACTTGCATCTGCGCCAGCGGGCCATCTAATTCGGTCAATAATGCATTTTTATCCGGCGGAGTCTGAGTACAACCCGCCAAAACCAGCAGCATTGGCAACACGGCAACAACCAAACGCATAAAGCTTCCCTGTTTGTTAATCTGATGTAAGGCGCTCAGATTAACAATACCGCCATCAGAGTCAAGCATTGAATGGCCTGAGCGCAGGCAAACTTCCACTGACAGTGGCCAGACGAAAAAAAACGCTGCAACTGCAGCGTTTTTTTCATCGCGCCTGCTATTACAGCTTGGCTTCAAGTTCAGGCAGTACCGTGAACAAATCTGCCACCAGACCGTAATCGGCCACCTGGAAAATCGGCGCCTCGGCATCTTTGTTGATAGCCACTATCACTTTGGAATCTTTCATACCGGCCAAATGCTGGATAGCACCGGAAATACCGACGGCAATGTACAGATCCGGCGCGACGATTTTACCGGTCTGACCGACTTGCATGTCGTTGGGCACAAAACCGGCGTCTACCGCGGCGCGGCTGGCACCAATCGCAGCATTCAGCTTATCGGCGATGCCTTCAAGCAGTTTGAAATTCTCGCCATTTTGCATGCCCCGGCCACCCGAAATGATCACCGACGCTGCGGTCAGTTCAGGCCGTTCCGATTTAGTCAGCTCTTCGCCAACAAAAGCAGACAAACCAGAAGCGCTACCCGCTGCTACGGTCTCTATGGCAGCCTGCCCGCCTTGCGGCGCAGCGGCAAAAGCAGAGCTTCGTACTGTCAGCACTTTGACCGCATCATGGCTTTGCACTGTAGCAATGGCGTTACCGGCATAGACAGGACGGACAAAAGTGTCACTGCTGATCACAGCCGTAATATCAGAGATTTGTGCGACATCCAGCAGTGCAGCCACCCGCGGCAGGAAATTTTTGCCATGGGTCGTCGCGCTGGCCAGAATATGGCTGTAACTGTTGCCAAGCACAGTCACCAGAGCGGCGATATCTTCGGCCAGTTGATGCTGATAAACGGCGCTGTCCGCCAGCAACACTTTTCGCACGCCGGCAAATTGGGCTGCTTCTGCCGCTACTGCTTCGCAAGCGGCGCCTGCTACCAGAATATCGATATCACCACCAATGGCCAGCGCTGCTGTCAATGTCTTGGCGGTATCTGCCTTTAATTGTTGGTTGTCGTGTTCTGCGATAATGAGAATAGCCATCAGATCACCTT
>CBINNO010000145.1:0-9814 GCA_966252055.1 uncultured Rheinheimera sp.
AGCAGCACCCGGTCACCGGCCTGTAAGCCGGCCTGCTTCAGCTGCTGGCGGCACTGACAGACCGCCAGTAAGAGCTGCTCATAACTGAGCGTGCCAGCGCTGTCGCAAAGTGCCGGCTGCGCGGGAAATCGGCGCGCGGATACCACCAGTAAGTGTTCAAGTGAATCGGTCAGCAAATGCATGGTTCCTTCAGGGGCTGTCAGCGGTTCTATCATGGCAACATACTGATCTCAGTCAGCATTTTTTTGCCCGGGCAAAGTAGTTTGCCTGTCAGAAAACTGTGTTAGAGTACATTGTGATTCTCCCCGATGTCCATTGGAGTTCAGTATGCAGGAGCAACAGCTGCAGGTCAGCACGGCGTTACAACAAATACTCAGCGCCGTGCTGGGTCCTCAGTACAATTTTGATGATCAGACGGCGCTGTTAGGTGCCATTCCTGAATTTGATTCCAGCAGCATCATGAGCATTCTGACCATGCTGGAAGACCAGTTTGATGTGATATTCGCCGACGACGAACTGAGCGCAGAGTTGTTCAGCAGTGTCGGCTCGTTACGCCGGTTTGTAGACGAAAAACTGGCCCACTCCGTTTAGTTTGCAGTTGTGACTGACGCACTGCGCCGGTATCTGGTAAAGGATTTAAGAGATGAAAAAAACGATTTTGGTGACCTGCGTGCTGACAGCATTATGCCTGCAGGGCTGTGGTAAAAAAGATGCTGCGCAACATTTACAGGACGCGCAGGGATTTATCGCCAAACAAGAATATCCGGCAGCGGTGATTGAACTCAAAGCCGCATTGCAGCAGGAACCCGACAATGCCAAAGTCCGGCAGTCACTGGGCAATATTTATCTGCAGCTCGGTGATGCCCTTTCTGCCATCAAAGAGTTTGAACGGGCACTCAGCCTCGACATGGAACTGAATGAGGTCGCCAAACCACTGGCACAAGCTTACTTCCTGGCCGGACAGTTCCCTAAACTGGCGGAACTTGGCAAGAAGGCAGGCCTGGACAGCGCCAGTCAGGATTTTATCGCGCTGTATCAGGCACTCAGCGCCATCGAAGCCAGCGAAGCGGCCGATGCTAAAACAGAGCTGGAGCGGCTCAAAGGCAATCAGGATGCCGGCATCAGCAGCATGGCCAGCGCCCAGCTGGCTATCATGGACAAACAATTTGACCAGGCGCTGCAATCGCTCGACGCTGTACCGGCCGACAACCCGCTGTTTCGCGAAAGCATTTTACTCAAAGCCAAGCTTTTTAATATTCAGGGCAAACTGGACGACTCAGTCGCCAGCTTCCAGCAATATCTGAAACTGAACCCGGCCGGCCACCAGGCACGACTGTTGCTGGCACAAACCTTCGTCGCGCAGGACAAATTTGCCGAAGCCAGTAAAGAACTGGACCCTCTGCTGAAAATGTTCCCAAAACAGCCGTTAGCCAACTACCTCAAAGCCGTAATTGCCTTTGAAGCCAAAGACTTCCAAAAAGCCAAAGAGCTGAGCGAAGTGGCGATCACATCCGGCTTAAGTTCAGTCAGCACCCGGGTGCTGGCTGCACTGGCCGCTTCTCAGCTTGGGCTGAGCAATCAGGCACTGGCGCATCTGCATGCAGTACGCAACGAACTGGGCAGCTATCCGCCAGCGCAAAAACTCTATGTGGCGCTGCAGCTGCAAAGTGGCAATACCGACGCTGCTCAGCAACAAATTCTGAAAGATCCGGCCGCGTCAGGTGATGTTCAGCTGGTGACCGCAACGGCATTTCAGTTACTGAAAAGACGCGCCAACGGCGCTGCCGAAGAGCTGGTCAGCAAATACGAGCAGGATACCGCGACAAAATCGGAGCAGGACCTTATCGCGATTGGCGCCTTAAAACTGGGTATTCCAGGCCAGGAAGCGCAAGGCCTTCAGCTGCTTGAGCAAGCAGCCAAACAGGCGCCGGAAGAGCTGCAGGCCAAAATGTTGTTAGCGTCAGCCTACCTGCAACAACAAAAGTTTGCCGAACTGGACGCCATGGCGAAATCCTGGCTCCAGGACGACAAGCTGAAAATGCACGGTTTGAATATGCTGGCCTACAGCGCGGTGTTACAAGGCAAAGATACCGAAGCGCAGCAATATATTGAGCAGGCCGTCAGTGGCAACAGCGAACTGCCTTTTACCTACCTGCTCAAAGCCGCCAGTGAGATGGCCAAAAATAATACCGAGGCGGCCACTACAACCCTGAACGGCATGTTGACGAAATTTCCTAACTATTTGCCCGCTATCGAGCAGCTGTACGGTATAACCCGCGAACAAAGCCCCAGTCCGGCACTGCAAAAAATTGAAGCATTAAATACGCAGAACCCACAGAACTACCCTGCTGCAGTGCTTTATGCCCGCATGCTGGTTGATCAAAAGCAGCAGAGCAAAGCGGTTGAAGTGCTGGAAGCAGCCAAGCAACCTGTTGCCGAGCGCAACCCGCTGCACTGGGCCCTGTTGGTGGAATATCAGCGCGTTGAGAAAAAAGATATCAAAGGCTCGCTGGCGCTGGCGACTGAATGGTATCAGCAGGCCTCTGCCGACAAAGAGGCGGTTTACACTTATATCCGCGCGCTGATCCTCGACAAGCAACTGGATAAAGCCCTGAGTGTGAACGCCGACGAACTGAAAAAGAGCCCGGATGACAAAGTGTTGTTTGGTACTCAGGTTCAGTTACTGGCCGAAACAGCCAAGTACGATGAAGCCCTGGCCATGCTGGCCAAAATCCCGGCCGCCGAAGCCGCTAAACCCGATGTTCAGTTTATCAAAGGCCGCATTTTACTGGCGACCGGCAAACTGGACCAGGCCCTGACCGCCCTCAATGAGAGCTATCAGCAAAGCCAGGCGACGATGACCGCGCTGATGATTGCCGACACCCTGGATAAACAAGGCAAACTGAGCGAGGCCAAAGCCTTTGCGGAAGCGCATCTGGCCACCCGCCCACAAGACGGCCCGTTGCAGCTGTTTTATGCCAACCTGATGCTCAAACTCGACAAACAAAAGTCCATCACCCTGTTTAAAGAGTTACTGGCCAAAGAGCCGAACAACGCTGCGGTGCTGAACAATCTGGCATACACCTTACTGGAATCCAACCAGTTACAGGAAGCCAGCACCCACATTGAAAAAGCGGTCCGGCTGGCGCCGGAAAATCCGGATATTCTGGATACTTACGGTGCAGTCTTACTGGCCAGCGGCAAAGTTGATCAGGCTCTGACACAGTTCGAAGCATCACTGAAAGTGCGGCCAGACAATACCGCGGTCCAGCTGAACTATGCGGACGCCTTAATCAAAAAAGGCGACAAGAAACGCGCAAAAACAGTGCTGGATAAAGCTGCACAACAAAAAGATGCACCAAAACAACAAGTGGATGCCCTCTACAAATTGTTGTGATAGCAGGGACAGTTCAAGGAGTACGGGCCATGCAAGACAGGATCAAGATTGAGAATATCCGGGAACATACAAACGGCGGTGTAACTACCGTAAGTACGTTTATGGATGGAACAGATATTTGGCTGAAGTACCCGTCAGAGTACAAGTTTAATACCTCAGCAGAAGTATTTGTCGCCGCAGCTCTTTTGGAAGCAATGGTCAGTGGACGTGATATTGAGATTCACGAAAGTATTCCAATATCTCCAACGCTATTGAGTCACCTTGAAGAGTTGCAGAGAATCTACCGATGCTGGAATGATAATCTGCAACTCATTCACATCTATGCGCCCAACTTGCAAGAGCCTGAGTTTTATAACTCAGGCGTTGCTTCGTTCTTCTCAGGCGGAGTAGATAGTTCTTATACACTATGCGAGCGTATGAATGAGATATCGCATTTAATAGTTCTGAGTGGTTTTGATACTGTAACTAAACCAGAACAATGGAATGAACTCATTGCGAAACACAAAGATCTGGCGTCTCAACTTGGGAAGTCCTTGGTTTATATTGAGCATAATATCCACAAATACACTGAAGACAGAAAAATCAGCCGGGCATTTCAGCACGGACTTACTTTAGCTGGTGTTGCGATTCTGACAGGCTTTAAAAAAGTTTATATCCCGGCATCTTCGCCTTATGATTTTTTAGTGCCTTGGGGAAGCCATCCCTGTACAGATCCTTTATGGAGTACTTCTGTAACCCAAATTATTCACCATGGTGCAGACCTAAGAAGGACAGAGAGAACTAATGTTGTTGCAGATCACCAACTTGTTTTTGACAACCTTCAAGTTTGCTGGAAAAACCTGTCTTTTAACTGCGGGACTTGCCCAAAATGTTTGAGAACAATGGCTGCATGCTACTTGCTGGATAAACCAAGCAAATCGATTCCTACTTTGCAAAATAAAGATGTGTCAAAAATTACTGTAACCTCAGATGTCGGAGCTATGTATGTTCAAGACCTGGTGAGACTATCTCAGAGAGTTAAAAACAGAAGAATTGAAAAGACATTACGAATTAATTTGTGGAAGTTCAAAGTTCGCATGCACTCTGAGGCGCTTTTTAATCTGCTTACAAATAGATACTTCGTGAAAATTTTTCACAAAATAAAAAAGACGAGATGGACAGAGTATCGTGTTGTCATGAGCTCAAACGAATAATTTACATTTTAAAAGACGTCATTTTCATACAAATTAAATGTTCGATTGAGCTTCAAAAAGAAGTTCGAATATATATCACGTCCGAAACGATTCAAAAGATCGTAGAATCTGAAAACTCAATTGTAAAGCGCTAGCAGCGTCTCATACTGAAGCACGCTTTCCCCTCGAACTCAGAAATTTTCATACTCAATTACAAGTTAGAAATTGAAGTGTAGTCAGTACACTCACAAGGCTGATTTATCCGTATGCGGGATATCATCCTTCCAATTTGGCAATAAAAAAGGCCAGTAACAATTACTGGCCTTCAAAATTAAAATGCTATTATTTCATGCGACGGCGCATACTCAGCAGCACCAGCGACAGACCCAACATCCCTACTGTAGCAGGAGATGGGACTTCCAGACGAGCCAACAGCTCCAACTGGTTGATATCTGCTTCGCGAGTAATTAAAACGATAGAACCATCTGGATTGACCACAGATTGTGTCACACCTGACAGTGGGTTCAGTTTGAACTTGATGGTGTAAGTTTCGTTACCCACTTTGAACTTGATGGCTGGCAGGTTCAGATTGATCAGGAAAGTATCATCACAGCCAACAGCTGACAGCTGTGGTGTCGGGCATTTTGCTGGATCTTTTTCGTTTAAAGTCTCGGTGAATTTAATGCCTACTTTGGCATCAACTTCAAACAGTGGTGGATTCACGATAGAGAAAATGGTTGCCAGTTCCAGAGAAGTCAAAGATTTTGCAGTGTTTGGAATTGGCTGGTTACGGTGTGTGATCAGACCTGTCTGAACCCAGTCACCGTTTGTCACTAAAGTACCGGCACGTGACACGATGTCCAGGCCGCTTTTCTGACCCACTGTGCCCCAGTTGACGGTGGTGTAAGCATTCGCGATGCCAGAGGCACCTGAGAAAGTCAGACCACAACCGTTAGCAGCATTAGTTGCACCAGCAGCACAGACCGAAGTCACACCAGTGGTAGGCACGATTGTTGAAGAATGCGCACCATCTGCTAACCAGCCGCTTTTGGTGGCAAAGTCCAGAGAGGAGATTAATGCGGCTTGAGCTGAGCCTGCGAATGCTGCCAGAGACAGCGCACGTACTGATAACAGAGTTTTGAACTTCATGAGATACCGCCTTGTATTTTACTCGCCTACCAGTAACTGCAGGCTACTACTAATTACGACTGCAAGATATAAAGCAATGACTATGCCAACAACACAATATCGATATTAATCAATGATTTAAACAAAACCCCATCGTTCAGACATCAGGCTCTGTAAAATTTTCCGACGCAGCTGTAATGTAACGACCAGGCGCAATGATCCCGGCCGGATCTAAGGTTTTTTTCAGCTGCTGCAGGACTTCCAGATAGTGCTGCTGGCCGGTCTGGTTCATCTCCTGCATTTTTTGTACATCGGTCCGATACGGGAAATAACCCGCACTGAACATCCTGCGGTACAAGGCGTCACGGCAAGCGAGAGCCAACTGGTCCCAGGACTGACCATCGGGAGCGACCGCACTGCGGTCAAAAGACAAGCTGATCACCGCATCAAGGCATCGCTCATTCAGAATGGTCAAAGTGACGGCCGGCTCAAAACCATAAGCGGGCAGCACATCCGTGACAATATCCAGCAAAACCCGCGCATGCATCGCATCCGCCGGCGCCACAAAAGCGCACCAAATCAAGCCGACTTTGTCTTTGTCCAAATCAAATAAACCATTGGGTCGCTGCTGCATACGCCAATAGGAACTGGTTAAAAACTGCGAACTCGGTTGGCCCTTCATCATGTCATGCACCGGGCGCAGCACTTTAAGCATGCCAGGGATATCCATGCGGGTGACCAGTGCAATTGGTTTTTGCATTTTCTCGATAAAGGCCAATAACTCATCACTGATGAAATTCAGCCGGGCGCCACGGACCTGGCGTAGCGCTTTGCGGACTTGCGCTTTGGCATTGCTGACTTGCTCGCGGGTACCATACAAAGCGCCGGATAAATTCCAGGTGCCGACCTGCCAGCGCTTTTTCAGCTGAGCCGTCAGTGACTCAGACAGCGGATACTGCACGGGTCCGTCGCCAAAAGCAGGCCATGGAAATTGCTGCATGCCACCCAGCACCCGATATGCATTGGCAATATGCGGCAAGCTGGTGATCACACCACTGCGTTTAAGCGGCACCAACGCCTGGACAATCTGTTCCAGTGCAGTCTCATCCGGGGCCGACAGATAAAAAGCGACAAATTTTTCCGGCTTGGGCATCAGCCAAATGGTCATGCTGAGCACAATGCCCAAATTTGATTGCAAAAACAGCTGATCCAGTGACGGGCCCAACCCCCACTTGTACATCCCTTTGGCTTTAGCGCCCTCGAAACGACCAAAGCCGGTTTCGATAATCCGCCCATCAGCCAGCAAAACTTCCATGGAACCAATGACATTGGCATGCTCGCCGTAAGGCGTATGACCAAAGCCACGTTCACAAGTATTGGCCACCACACTGCAATCCGGATGCGACCCGGTGCAATCCATCCAATGATGGCCACCGGCTTTTTTCAGAAAATCAGCCAGTTCGGCTTGCGTCACGCCGGCTTCAACCCGAATCAGATGATGTGCCTGGTCATAATCTGAGATCTGATCCAGACGTCGCAGATCGAGTAACACCGCGACTGACGAGCTGGGTACTCTGGCACCATACCCCCAATTTTTACCTGAGCTGGTTGGATACAGCGGGATCTCATACTGACTGGCAATCTCCAACACCTTGCCAAGTTGGGCTTTCGCCGGTTTCAGGATAGCGAGGACCTGGTTGTCAGTCTGAAATGTGGTGGAACCGGCGAGCGCCAGCTGTTCTGCCGCAGTCACTACATATGTCGTACCGAGTAACTGCTGCCATGCGGCCAGTGCCTGTGCAAACCGCTGTGAGAATGATTCCATATTGACTTCCTTGACGAATAAAAACGGCAGTCTAAAGGACTGCCGCTCATGAACAGATGATCTGCATCAGGGTTGTAGCATGATGTTGCCGGAACTTTTTAATGGTGTCAGCGGGCCGTCTTTAATACCAAAATCTTTTAAAGAGCTCGCCAGAGACTTTTCAATCTCATGCAACAAGCGTTTAAACCCAGGCGACAAACCGTCAAACAACATCGCTTTATTGATATAAAACGGCGCCCTGCGCCCATGGTAATCAATGACCGGGCCAATCTGATGAAAGCGGATCCCAACAAAAGCCAGGCTTCTTGCCAGCCGGGGTTCCATCATCACAAAAGCATGTTCTTTTTTGGCATGAAAGGCTGTTGAGGCGGCAGCAAAATAGAGACAAATCGCAATATACGGAAAACAGCGCAGCTCGGTTTCTGAATAGGCTTCCACATTAATGGCACCCGTTGCCGCGCCTTTGAACTTATCGATTTCACGACGCCGGAAATGTTCCAGTACCGCCAGCCTTGAGATCTCACAAATTTTATCGCGGGCAAAAGCGCCAGGGCTGAATTCATGGTCGGTAATAGAATGCAGGCAATATTTTTCTATCGGTAGCAGCTCAGAATCATCGGCAGAAGTAATCAACCGGACGGTGCCGGCAATATTGCCACTGGACATATGTTTGACAAAACAGTGAATTGAGTGCGCGTCGAAGTCATCAATCTCCAGCCGGTTCTCCCGCTCAGGTTCAAATTTAAGCTCTTCGCAGTAGACCTGATGGCGAACGTTAAATACTTTCAGTTTCAGCTCTTCGGTCAAAGCCAGTTGCGGCTGCAAAAACTGGGAAAAATGTTTGGAGATGGTTCCCGCATTGTTACTGGCCAGCGCACCAATCGCTTTTTTGACCAGGCTGCCAACAATGGGCAGTTCCTGTAATTTTTTTAAATGCTTCATATCTGACCCGACCATTTCCTCTGGTTACACTGTGCGTGATTCAACCCCTGACCACCCTGCCCGGCGCCGACCAGCTCCATTACCTGTATGTTGACCAAGGACAACAGCCAGTTACGAGTGACTGTAATGACGCTGCGGTTTGTGTACAGGTTCTGTCCGGTTCCAGCCAAACTTTCTTGGGATCACTGCCACTGTTGTGTCATACCCTTGTTGCAATAAAGCCTGTTTTTTCTCTGTCGGTAGCGAAAAATCTACCGACGACACATCACCGGTGTTGATTAACACAGTGTTGTGCCAATACTGCGCATGCACATATTCCCGTGACATTGCATTCATAAATGTCTGAATTAACATGAGAATATATGAGACCAACGGGAAAAGTCTACGACGGGATATCGGTTTGTCTTCACCTTCGCTTTTTAACCGGAAGCAGACAACCGGCACTTCCCGCCTTGACCAGTCCTGATGTAATGCATCTTCTGCCAGAATGACGCCATCCGCCATCACATGATTTTCAAAAGTCTTGAATGAAAACAGCAATGGAATGGACATCGAATAGCGAACCGCTTGCGACACTTTCATATCGGGGGTGTTCTCTTTATTGAAAATCACCGGCCCCCCGCCGTTGATATCCGTCGCCAGCACATGCAAATCAAGTGCTAAATCAGCAAACCGTGCACCTGACAGCTGCAAATCCATCCAACGCTCAAAATTATCGCCGCTTGATAATCCGCCGGTGCGAATCAGATTCATCAGCGAGAAACCCCGAAACTGCTTAAAGTCGGTATGCAATGCCAAAGCGCGCATCTGCTCCACGGATTTACCGGCAGCCACCATCGCTGCGACAATGCTGCCGCCTGACACGCCGACCAGACTGTTAAAATGCAACCCAAGGTCCTGCAGGGCCATCAAAATGCCAACATAACAAGGTAAACGGGTACCACCGCCAGAAAAAATTGGCACTATTTCATGTGATTGCAGTTGTGTCATACTGGCCACCAACACTTCACGCATCAGCCATCGCACTGAGAATCTCAGTATGTACCAAATTGATAAAGTTGCGAATTCGATTTTAGTTCAGGCTTTATTCAGCAAGCTGCGCTACTGGTTTGCGCTGTTGCTGGTCTGCAGTTTGCCGGCGCTAGCCGATTTACCGGCCACTGTCGCAAAGATAAAGCCTTCCGTGGTGGCGATCGCGCTGTACAACCCTACTGCCGCCCCTCGGCTGAAACTGCTGGGTTCAGGTTTTGTCGTGTCTCCCGGCAACTTGGTGGCGACCAATTATCACGTGATTTCGGCCCTGCCGGACATCAGTAAAAATGAGCAGTATGTGGTGCTGTCAGGACATGG
>CBINNO010000146.1:0-9789 GCA_966252055.1 uncultured Rheinheimera sp.
ACAAAGCCAAAAAATTCCGCTGGCCGGTTATCCGGTACTCAGCCATCATTCAGCTGCAGAGCACCATAAAACTGGCAAAGCAGCGGCATCAGCAAACCGCAGCGCAGCGTCGCACCGGTGGGGACTGAATATGAAACTATGGATAATCCTGTTAACCATCGTCCTGACTGGCTGCAGCCAGACCGTCGCCGTCAATGGCTACATGCAGGTGCAGGCGGCCGCCAGTGTGGACCCGGCCAATCCCGGCCTGGCGCGTTTTCAGACCGGTCCGGCCGATGTTGAACTGGCTGTCGCGCCTGCCAGTAAACTGGTCAGCGAAGTACGCTTGCAACAAGGCCAGCAGCAACTGCCGATTGCACTGAAAGAAGTACACTGGGGCCAGGGCTCGCTGGTGCTGCAATTACAACAGCAACAATTGCAGGGCAGCCTGCGGCTGAACTGGGTACACGACAGCCCGCCACTGCAGCGCCGGGCTTATGAATCCTGCACTTACAACGGCTGGTGTGACTACGAAGAAGCTTTTGACACCGAAGTCTGTGAAATTCAGGAAGGAAAACGCGTCTGTAAGACCGTCACCGAATGGCGCATTGTGCACGGCTATCATGTCGGTTGCCCGGGTGAAGAACCGGTCGCGATCACCGAACAATACAGCCACGCCCTGCTCAACGTCGATTTGCAGGACCCAGCCGGCAGCAAGCTGACCTTCAGTGGCCGCAGTCCGTCCGATTTATTTGAACTGGACCGGCAGGTCGTTGGCGAATGTCGCTAAGCAGCGGCCCGCTGGCGACGCCACAGCGTTTTCAGCCCCAGCGCCAACAACGCCAGCAACACTATTGGGGTCGCGGGCAGCAGCGGTAACACATTGCCAATTGCCAGACTGAAACCGGCGACAAATCCCAGCACATATTCAGCGCGGTACAACGGCAGCCATAACGCCAGCACAAACAAAACGCCCAACGCCGGCAGTAACAGCGATTCCAGTCCGCTGAGAAACAACACCGACAACAAAGCGCCGTACATCAGGCTGCCGGCCAGCGCCAGCAACACCGGGCGCACCTGCGATGAGCGGCGTAAACGCCAGGCCGTACCGGCGCCCAGCAGCGGCATCAACAGCAAGCCCCAGGCGTTGGACAAGGCCGGCTGCTTCGGGTCGGCAAACAAATGATGAGCTTCAATGCCACCATGGGCCCATTGCCAGCCCAGTTGCACCAGCACAAACAGCAGGCTGCCGGCCAGGCAAGCCCATGAAGTGGTTGTCAGGTTGTGTTGCATCTGCTGCGCTCCTGTGATGTTTGTTTTGATAAATGGCTGATGTGCGAGGTTGGTATGACCGTCAGCTGAGTGCGTGTTCACCACAATCTCAGCCGGTATCTGCGCTACTATGCCCGTCTTTTGCCGGGTTTTCCTGTGGTCGCGTCCGGAAAAATGTAAGCAATTCCGTCTGTTGATGCACCGGTAATGCCTCCTTAGCACGGCGCAGCCTTGAGTTTGTGCCGTCAATATGTTGTTATCAGAACATCAACTGCCGGTCAGAAGCACATCGATGCAAACACCTTCCCAACCGACACAGCCTGAGACGTTCCCTGCAAGCGCAGCCTGCGGGCAACCCGCTCTTAATGGCGACCTTTATGATCAACTGATTGACGATGTGCTCAGCCGCTGCTGGCGATACCTGCTGGCACAGCCGGCCCTCGTCCTGACACTCAGCTACCTGTTTTGCAGTCTGCTCGGCATGTTATTTGTGACCTCGCTGTTTAACCAGTTCGATTTTGACGTCCTGCCGTATCTGGAGGTCTCTGACTTTATCCTGGCGGCCGTCAGCCATCCCTGGACATTGGGTTATTTCCTGTTCTGCTGCGTAGTGGTGGTGGTGATGTTCTGGCTGGATCGGCAGGTCAGACAGCGGTTTCGCCGTTTTGCGCGCTGGGTCGATCTTTTTTACCGGCCAGAATCTTATAACGCCACCGTATGTTGCTTTGCGCTGATACCGATGCTGTTTTTTTTCAATTCGGCCTTTCTTGAAGCCAAAGCTCTGGCCAGCCGCATCAAAGCCAACCAACAGCCGCAGTTTCAAATCAGCCTGATTAACCCGCTACAGGACCTGCAGCAAACGCGCCGGCTGGAGCAGGCTCAGGTACTGGCCCGCACGGTCAGCTATTTGTTTGTCTATCATCAGCAACAAATCAAAGTGATCCCACATGCCAATGTGGCTGCTTTGTTGCCAGTGACGCCTGCAGCGCCAGTCGCCGACCTTCAGCCGCCAGCCAGCGTCACAAAGCCCGCCGCAACAAAACCCACTGCCACTGAGCCAAATGCTGCGCAACCCAATACAACGGAACCTGATACAACCCAGGCCAGCAGGCAGTCCGAAAAGCCAGCCACTCACCCCACGCCACACCACTGACTCATCGCCATACCACTGACCAACGCCCTGCGTCGCAGCCAACGGCTGCGGCAGCTGAAACACCAAAATAGGTAAAAAGGCACATAAAAAGTTAATTGTTAGTGACATATTTATCTTTTATCACTTTTTTATCATCTTTCTGCCAGTGACAGCACCGGGATTTCTGACATGTTGGAGCTGAACTCATCAGCCACGGCGACAACGGCTGATGGGCAAACGCCTACCCGTAAAAGGAATCACTGATGCAACAAGAACAAATGCAACCGCAAGATTTAATTCAGGAATTTTCTATCGAGCAACTGGAACAACGCGTTGAATTCGGCCTCTGCGGCGGTGGTGGCGGCAGTGGTGGCGGCAATGACGGCGGCAATGACGGCTGGTGCGACGGTGAGTACTGCCCGCCTGAACTGGGCAATCAATAACCTTCGGCAGTTTCACCTGATCTGAAACTACAGGTCACACCGGGCTCAGCCGAGCCCGGTGAAGAAAAGGTGACCGCAGCAGCAGCGCTGCTATCAATCTGCGGCGTTCTTTACCAAAAGCAGCTGCCGCGTTCCCAACAGTTTTGCTAATGGCTATGGCAACAGGATCCAATGAACGACAGACTGAACCAGGACCGCCTTTTTTTTACTGCAGTGAATTACCAACAACTGCTCGGCATCAATATCGCGGCAGCAGACCAGCTGGCTCAGCAGAATCTGCAGTATGTCCAACAAAACGACCAGCTTTTTCAGCAGCGCCTGCAACAAATGCTGACCGACTGTCAGCAACAACGGGTGCAAAGCCCGCAGCAATGGCTGTTGATGCAAGGGCTGCCTGCTTTACAGCAACAGCTGCAAAGCCTGACTGGCCCTTGCCTGCTGGCGCTGTTTCATCTGGGGCCACACCGTGATTTATTACCCGATCTGGCCGCCGCCGGCATCCCCTTCAGTGCTCCGATCGCCGGCCAGGCTTATCAGCAGTTTTATCAGCACAAAGCCGACGCGCCGGCCGCTTTTGCTGACAACTTTGAACTTTTAGCGGTGGACGACCCGCGGATCGGCCGCCAATTGCTGCAACGGGTGCGGGCCGGCCGTTATCTGGCCATTTATGTCGACGGCAACATGGGGCCCGATGGCGTGCATTGCAAAGAAGGCGCGACCACAGTGCAATTTGGGCCGCTGACCATCCGGGTCAAGGCTGGTGCGGCCCGGCTGGCCGCCCAGTTCCGGCTGCCGCTGCTGCCGCTGTTTTGTCACAGCGATGGGGATATTGCGGTGGTCCAGGCTGCGCCATTGCTGGCCGCGCCGGCCAACGACGACACGGCGCAGCAACAATGTATGCAGCAGTTGTATGACGCCTTGTGGTGCCAGCTACGCCAGCGCCCGCAACAGTGGGAATATGCCGCATGCCTGCAGCGCTGGCTTGAACAGAGCGAAGCCGCAGGCACAGCTCCACAACCAGCGCCACAATCAGCTCCACAGCCGGCAGCGGAAACCGGTCGTTACCGGCTGCCAGCGGCGCAGATCCGGCTTTATCAGCAACAGCAGCAGGTTTTTCTGGTCCATAGCAGCCGTGGCAAAGCCATCGCGCTGCCCGACTTTTTACAGCCTCACCTGACCGAACTCACCACAGGTTTTACACTGCCGCCAGCGAGCCGGCCACAGTTGCAGGCACTGCTCAGTGCCGGTTATCTGGAGCCTTGCGATGAGTAATGCGTCCCAGGTTTATCTGCTCAATCCGGCGGTGCAGTTTTTTCCGCAGACCGGCACCGAAAGCGTGTTATGCCAGCTGCAACAGGCCGACGGCCGGGTGATTGCCAGTTATCAAATCAAAGCGCAGCTGCAACAGCTGCTGCTGCAATTTGACGGTCAGCAGCAGCTGGCGCAGATAGACGCTCATCAGCAACTGTGTGACAGCGCCAAACTGCAGCAACTGATCAACGAATTTCTGCTGCCTCAGCAAATTTTGCTGGACCCGGCACAGCCTGGCCCGGCCCGGCGGGCCGAAAAGCCGGCTTATATGCTGTTTCAGCTGCCATTGCTGAACCCGGCGCTGACCCGGCTGTGCAGCCGTGTCCTGCGGCCTTTGTTCAGCCCGGCCCTGGCCTGGCCACTGGCATTGGCGGCCATCCTGAGTTTTTGTTATGTCTGTCTGACACTGCTGCTGGCACCAACGCAGTTGCCAACCGAGCCAGCCTCCAGCCTGGCAGCTATCCATACCGTGCTGCTGCTGACGCTGGCGCTGTTGCTGCACGAACTGGGGCACGCCGCGGCGGCTTTACGTTATGGCTGTCGCGAAGTGCGGATCGGCGTCGGCGGTTATCTGTGTTTTCTGGTGTTTTACGCCGATTTGTCGCAAAGCTGGCGTCTGCCGGCGCGACAACGACTGGTGGTCGACCTGGCCGGCAGCTATGTGCAGGGGCTGGTGGCCTTGTTGTATCTGCTCGCTTATGGCTGCTGGGCTTATCCGCCGCTGCTGGCGGCCTTTGTGCTGTTAAATCTGTATACCCTGTACAATCTGAACCCGTTTTTCCGCATGGACGGTTACTGGGTGGCGAGCGACTGGCTGCAAATCCCCAATTTGCGCCAGCGCAGCGCCAGTTTGTTACAGCAATTTCTGCAACACCCGCTGCCAGCCATGCGCCAGGCCTGGCAGCGCCGTCGTTTGTCGGTGTTGGCGGCCTATACCACGGCATCCTTGCTGGTATTTTTGCTGTTCAGCTATATCGTGCTGTTTTCGCTGACACCCGCCACACTCAACCGTCTGCAAACCCTGCTCGGCCGCCCGCTCGCCGAAAATGCAGCCAGCGCCGACTGGCTGGTGCATTACACCCAAATCGGCTGGAATTCGATGATCGCACTGTTTTTGTTGATGTATTACAGCATGTTACTGAAAATTGGCTGGCGTTTTTACCGCCAGAAAACGCGCCGGGCTTCCGCTGCACAGCCATAGCAGCCTTGCCGGAGCCCGGCACGGACGAGACAACACAAACCCGGTTTGCATAATCAAAAAATTAACTCTAAAGTAACAAACTCAACTGCAGTAAACCCCAAGCAACAACACCATGGAAGATACATAATGATCAGCAAAAAGTTTGGCTGCGCATTGCTCGCAGCATCTTTACAGGCTTGTGTCAGCCCACCGACATACACCCCAATGACCAGCAAAACCCAGGCTGATATTCAGTCTCTGCAGGTTTATAACCTGGTGGCGCAAGACGAAGTCAGACCTGCGGTCGAGGTTTCGAATGTCAGCGGCGCGCTGGGTGGCGGCTTACTGGCCGCCGCCATTGACGCCTCCATCAATGACGACCGCTCAAACGATGCGCGTCAGCTCACCAATCAGTTCTATTTTCTGACTGAAGATATCGACTATCGCCAGTTAATTGCGCAGTCGATTAACCCTGTGTTGTCGGCATTTCGTCACCAGGATCCAGCAGCAACCGCATCCGCTGAAGTGCTGCCCGATGCCGAAATCAAACAACGGGTCGCCACTTTAAAAACCGGTGAAGGCTTTATGTTCATCACGTCCCACTACGCCTTTCACGACAATTTTAAAGTGCTGCAAACGGTCACTTCGGCCTATCTGTACGTCGGCAATGGCGGAAAAATGGATTACACCAAAGCCAATTACATGAACAACTTTTTCTATCAGTCGCCCCATGTCGGTAGCGGTGGCGCCGATTCGGTGAAACTGTGGTCGGCCGACAACGGCAAACTGTTCCGCGAGCAGCTGCAACAAAGCCTGAACACGTTGCAGGCCAATCTGCGGTACGACATGCAGCCACTGACCAAAGAAGAGTGCATGGGCACAGTGCAATTTGAGTTTCCGACCCAGCTGGGCTCCGCCAGCCAAACCGGCAAAAAGATCAGCAATGGCGCCGACCGCACACTGCTGCGCGCTGAAGACGGCGCTTTGTACAGCATCGCCAGTGTCAGACTGACACCGGCCAAGAAAAATATTTGTGGAGCCTGATGCCATGTCTGTGAAAAAACAACTGTTCAGCACGACCTGGCTGCTGCTTTGCGCCGCCAGCGGCGTCATTCAGGCAAAAACTATAGATTTGCCAATTACTTACGACACAATGCCATCAAAAACCAGCAAAACCATCGCCAGTCAGCTCAGCGCAGTCTCTTGTGCTTTTGAGGTTCTGCCGGTCACGGATCAACGGCACAATAAAACCACTATTGGGTTTAATGGTGACAATTTGCGGGCGGTGCAGGTTTCACCATGGTTGCAGCAGTCACTGCAAGCAGTGTTTCAATACACCGTCAAAGACTCCACGACGGCGCGCATCCAGGTACAGCCGGTGCTGAAGCGGTTGTACACCTACCATGAATCAATGAATATTCTGGGGGTGACTTCGCTGACAGTGGATTACAGCGTCAAAGGCCAGCCGTTAGATTCACGTCAGTACCGGGGTTTTTACGCCAAGGCCAACATGATGGGGGCCGATGGCGAATACGTCACCACCCTTAATGACTCGATCCACGACCTGCTGCCAAGGCTGGCAGCCGATCTGCCCAAGCTCTGCCAACAGGCTACCCAACGCCTCTGAAAACACCCTTCGATAAGCACGACTGGCGTTGCTGATTCCCTCCGGCAGCAACGCCAGCCGGCACCGTCTTTAGCTCAAAGATAAATCAGCAGCAAAGGTCAGCATCCACCAGCCCGAGCTGCTAGTCTTCCAGACGGCATGGAAAGCATTCGTGGTTACAGGGATATTCAGTCGTCATCCGGGTCAGTGCTGCACTGCTAAAACCTCACAAACATGAGTTCCGGAGGACATATGAGTTACAGACAAGCGGCAGCACTGGTCGTGCTGGCGAGCCTGACAGGTTGCTCCAACCTGTATAAAACCACCAACAAGAACGAAACCAATATCGCCGGCGCCGGCGATTTGTTTAAGGAAAATACCCCGTTCAGTAGTTTGTCACTGAGTGAAACCGAAGCGGGTTTTACCGAACTGGATTACTGTGAGCTGATCCGCCAACACAGTCATGGGATAGTGGCCTCAACGGCACAAAAGGAATCAACTGAATCAACTGCATCAAAGGAATCAAAAAAGAACTGCGCTATCCCTGCAGCTCTCAGTGCCGTCCAGTATGCCAAGGCACGCAACGAGATCCAGGATTATGTCCTTGCAGCATCAAATCAGAAATGTGGTCACTACATGCGTGTGTTATACGGCCACAGGGGTGACACCGAGGTATTTTGGGGCGGATTATCGACCTTGCTGGCCGGTGCCGGCGCCGTGCTGACCAATGTGCAATCGGCACAGGCTTTTTCGGCGGGAGCTGCGGTTTCTTCCGGGATCCGCTCTGAGCTCAGCCAGGCCTATTTTGCCAATCTAGCGATGGAAGTGATCACGGCCGGCATCCATACCAGACGCGCTGAAATCCTCACCAAAATCAAGGAGGACCGTAAAGCTGAGAACAGCAGCTATACCATCCCTGGTGCAGTTGGTGATGCCCTGCGGTACCATGCGGCCTGTTCAGTGCTGGTCGGGCTGGAAGTCGCATCGCAAGCGATTGAGCGGGTGAATAATCCGGGCGTCGACGACGTTCTGACACATTATGACAAGCTGGAAAAAGCATTCGGTCGCAAAAAAGAAGAGCCACACGCTCCGCAAACAGACGGCAAGTCGCAAGAAGAAACAACCACATCAGCCGCTGGCAACTGATGCCATCACAGCGTCGGTTTTTTTAGCCGGCGCTGCACCGCCACAGCTCAGCAGTCTTGCGACAGTGCTGCCGCCCCATTAGATTAGTGCAGACAAACTCAGATCCTGATGGTATCCCTATGAAAAAACTGATGATTGCTATCGCCAACCGGCTGTGGCTGATTTTGCTGATTTATGCCTGCAGCCTGCTGCTGGGTGCGGCTACTTTTGCCTGGCTGGAACAGAAAAACTTTGCCGACGGCTTGTGGTGGGCCACCGTCACCTCGCTGACCATCGGCTACGGCGACCTGACGCCCTTGACTCCGGCCGGCCGCATCGCCGGTATTCTGTTTGGTCACTTCTGGATTTTTGTGGTGATCCCGATGATCGTCGCCAACATCATCATGCATTTGGTGGAAGACAAACACCTGTTCAGCGACGAAGAACAACGCGAACTGATGGCCCGGCTCAAACGCATCGAACAACAGCTGGCAGAGCAGAAACAGGCCTGACTGCCAGCAGCTAAATCAGCGCAACAGAATGTCGTAGCCCAACGTCGTTCCCCGGACGAGATAAGCGGCTGTCTGCCCATTTGGCGCATAGCGCACAGCAGGGCCCTCGCGCGTCACACCTGCCACCGCATACACCACAGGGCAGACTTCCTCTTCAACCTGTAACTGCTGCTGGTCCGGGCCAAAACGCAGTTGCGACAGGTCCTGTACCCGCGTCTGCAGTACCGGATAGCGCTCTGTTTCCTGGGCCAGTTGCCCGTCGGCACGGCGCACAGCAAAAGACATCACAAAACCCGCATCGTTTTGCAGCAGAACATGCTGCACATATAAAACCCGATCATTCATCATCAAATCCCTGTTCATTGCTCAGTGTCAGCTAAAACCGCATCCAACTGATTCCATAGCAGAATATCAACATTGCCCGCCGTTCCACCGGACCGGCCGGCCACCTGTTACGCCTTCCACTTAATCACGACCGATTCAGTCGGAATTAAATGGAAAGAGCACTAGTTATAACCGCAACTTTGCCGGCATACCAGCAACCTGTCCCTGTTTTATCGCAGTTTGCAGGGTGGGCTTTGTCTTGAGTACAACAAGACAAAGGCTTTATAAGAGGGCACAGGATTTTGGAAGTCGCACTCAGGCACCCCGCTGGTACTCCTGCGTCCCAGCAACAATGCTGTTCTGCTCATTTCCGCTACGTCAGCCGCCCACTTGAATTTTACTCATACAGAATTCCCGATTATTCATTTTTCCTGCGCCCCGCTGCGGCGTATAAAGTGCTAACCAATCGACATTCAGACGTTCAGACATCCAAATGTCAGACATATATCAGGTGCGCGGCCAAGGCATGGCGCGCTGACAGATCAGGGGAGCACAGCGCAAATGAGTACATATCAGCCCAATCCAGTTCAGGCGAATCCAGCCCAGGAGCATTCACTCCAACCGAATCCAGGCCAGCCGAATTCAGCCCAGCCCAAGCCAGCCGGGGCCGGCACAAAGCTGACGTTTTCCATCCGCAGTCTGCGTTTTGATGAACATTATCAGCCGTCTGAGCAAACCCGGCTGACCACCAACTTTGCCAATCTGGCACGCGGTGAGCGTCGCCAGCAGAATCTGCGCAATACGCTGGCGATGATCAACCAGCGCTTTAATTCACTGGCGCATTGGGACAACCCAAGCGGCGACCGCTACTCGGTGGAGCTGGAAATTATTTCGGTCGATATTGC
>CBINNO010000147.1:0-9729 GCA_966252055.1 uncultured Rheinheimera sp.
TGTACAAAGCGCAGCCGCTGTTACAAATGCTTACACTGTCCCGGCAATATTCTTTGAACTTCATACAACCATTTTTCGCATCAGGCTGACTCAGCCTCTGTCAGATGAGGAAAATTGCATGAAGATTGCCGATACCAGTGCCCAGGACGAAGTTCTGGCGAGCCCGAAATCCCCGAAAAAGAAGTTGTATGCAGGCGTCGGCGCAGCCTTAGTGCTGGCCCTGACGGTCTGGCAAATCGCGCCGGCGCTTAGCAGCTGGTCGCAGTCTGAGATCTCGGTGCCATTGGCGCGGGTGCGGGTCGACACCGTGCAAAAAGCCGCCTTTGTGCGCGACATCTCGGCGCAGGGCCAGGTGGTCGCCGCGGTCAGCCCGAAACTGTATGCCCCGGCCGAAGGCACTGTCACGCTGTTACTGGACGCCGGTACCGAAGTGAAAAAAGGCCAGGTGCTGGCCACGCTCGACAGCCCGGAGCTAACCAGCCGGCTGCAACAGGAGCAAGCCACTTTTTACAGCCTGCAAACCAGCTTTGACCGCGCCAAAATCCTGGCGAAAAAACAGCAGCTGACCGATCAGAAAGCGGTTGATATCGCCCAGA
Source organism: uncultured Rheinheimera sp. (assembly GCA_966252055.1). Taxonomy (GTDB): domain Bacteria; phylum Pseudomonadota; class Gammaproteobacteria; order Enterobacterales; family Alteromonadaceae; genus Pararheinheimera. Next base: position 597 of record CBINNO010000147.1, read on the forward strand.
TGACGCTGACCACCGCCGACCGCGAAAAACGTCGCGCCGAGCAGGGCTACGACTTAAAAGCCATCAGCCAGATCGATTTTGAAAAAGCACGCGACGACCTCGACACCGCCAAAGTGCAACACAAACATGCGGTCGACGACGCCAAGCTCAACAAAGAAAACCTCGATTTTGAAGTGCAGAGTCTGGCCCAGCAGATGGAACGGCAGCGTCTGCTGGTCGACGATCTGCAGCGGCAGGTCGACAGCCTGAACGTGCGCTCGCCGGTCGATGGCCTGCTCGGCAACCTCGCAGTGGAAAACAAAACCTATATCGCCAAAAACCAGCTGATTTTGTCGGTGGTCGACTTAAGCAAGTTCGAAGTCGAAATCGCCGTGCCGGAAAGTTACGCCAATGACCTGAGCATCGGCCTGAATGTCGAAATCACTTCAGAGAACAAAATCTACGCCGGCAAACTGGTCACCATTTCACCGGAAGTGTTTGAAAACCAAGTGAAAGGCCGGGTGCGTTTTACCGGCGAATCCCCAGCTTCCCTGCGGCAAAACCAGCGTCTGGCCGGCCGTATCCTGCTGGAGCAGCGTGACGAGGTGCTGCAGGTGGCGCGCGGTCAGTTCCTCGATTCCAGCAATGGCCGTTTTGCTTATGTGGTGAAAAACGGTCTGGCGGTGAAAACACCGATTGAGACCGGCGCCCGCAGCATCAATGCGGTGGAAATTCTGCAGGGCCTGAAAGCCGGCGACCAGATCATCACATCGGGCACCGACATCTTTCAGGGCGCCGGCACAGTCCAACTGAACTAATGCAGCTGAACTAATGCAGCTGAACTAATGCAGCTAATAAACAAGGCCACAACGCCCGCCATACCACTAAAACCGTGAAGTTGCCGGATGGATAGCCTGCTACACCATCCGGCCACGCCACACAAACCAGCAGCGCGGTGCGCGCAACCGAACGATAAACCGACAGCAAAAGCTGGCGCAGCGAACCGAAATATGAACCGGCAGCAACAGCTGTCGCAGCGGGCCATGCCCACAGGAGGACCTATGCTCAGTATGAAAAACATCAGCAAATCTTTTGTCACCGACAACGTGGTCACCCACGCCCTGCGCGAATTCAATCTGGATTTAAGCGAAGGTGATTTTGTCAGCGTGACGGGCCCGTCCGGCTCCGGCAAAACCACCTTTCTCAATATCGCCGGCCTGCTGGAAACCGCCACTGCCGGCGAATACTGGCTGGATGGCGAAGACATCACCAAGCAGGATGACAAAGGCCGTTCCCGCCTGCGCAACCAGAAAATTGGCTTTATCTTTCAAAGCTTTAATTTAATCCCGGATTTGAACCTGTTCGACAACGTCGACGTACCGCTGCGTTATCGCGGTTTTAATGCGGCGGAGCGCAAAAAACGCATCGAGCATCACCTCGATTTAGTCGGGCTGGCGTCACGGATGAAACATCTGCCGTCGCAGCTGTCCGGCGGTCAGCAACAACGGGTGGCGATTGCCCGCGCACTGGCCACTTCGCCACGTTTTCTGCTGGCTGACGAACCGACCGGTAATCTCGATTCCAGCATGGCGCAGTCGGTAATGAGCCTGCTGGAAGACATCAATGCACAAGGCACCACCATTTTGATGGTCACCCACGACCCGCACCTGGCGGCCCGTGCCAAACGGCAGATTTTTATCAAAGACGGCCATATCAGCGAGCTGACCGGGCAAGCACTGGCCGGTCAGCCGCATCACATCGCCAGTCTGGCCGCCGTCTGAGGAGCATACCATGTTCAGTTATTACCTGAAGCTGGCCTGGCTCAGCTGCAAAAAAACCTGGGGCATGACGCTTCTGATGGTGCTGGCGATTGGCCTTGGCATCGGCGCGGCCATGACCACCATCACGGTCAACTACCTGATGTCGGCCAACCCTATTCCACATAAAAGCGACCAGCTGTTTTATGTGCAGCTCGACAGCTGGGACCCGAACAACACGTATTTCGACAACGGCGACCCGCCGGATCAACTGACCTACCGCGACGCCACTTACCTGTGGCAGGCGAAAAAAGCCGTGCGCCAGAGCATTGCTGTCGGCGCGGCCGGCGTTATTGAACCGGCAAATAAAGAAGCGCTGCCTTTTATGGCGCAAGGCCGCGCCAACAGCGCCGACTTTTTCCCGATGTTTGACGTGCCGTTTTTATACGGCGCCGGCTGGGACGAACAGGCTGATTTGAAAAAAGAATTTGTGGTGGTGATCAACGCCGAACTGAACGATCGGCTGTTTGGCGGCAAAGATTCGACCGGCCAGACATTACGCCTGGCCGGCAAAGATTTTCGCATCAGCGGCGTGATTAAACGCTGGCAGCCGCAACCGCGTTTTTATGACATTTCGACCGGCGCCTTTCAGGACAGCGAAGAGTTTTTTGTGCCCTTCAGCCTGATGACTGAACAAGTCCTCAGCCAGTCCGGCAACAACAACTGCTGGAAACCGACTGAATCGGGCTTTAAGGCGTATCTGGATTCCGAATGTATCTGGACACAGCTGTGGGTGGAACTGCCAACCAAAGCTGATGTTGAACAATATCAAAGCTTTATCGACGCCTATGCCGACGAGCAACACAAATTCGGCCGTTTTTCCCGTACCCGTAACAACAAGCTGAGCGACGTGATGACCTGGCTGGAGCAGCGGGAAGTGGTGTCGGAAGATGCCAGCATGATGATGGCGATGGCGCTGATGTTTTTACTGGTTTGTCTGCTCAATACTGTCGGTTTGTTGCTCGCCAAATTCCTGGGTAAAGCGGCAGAAATTGGCGTGCGCCAGGCGCTTGGTGCCAGCCGCAATGATTTATTTGTCCAGCATCTGATTGAAGCCGGCTGTATTGGCCTGGCCGGCGGCCTGCTCGGCCTGCTGATGGCCTTCCTCGGCCTTGAAGCCGTCAAATCTATGTATGGCGACTGGATGGAAGAACTGGCGGTGCTGGACCTCAACATGGTGCTGCTGGCCGTTGGCCTGGCCATTGTGTCCAGTATTCTGGCCGGCCTTTATCCGACCTGGCGCGCCGGTCAGGTGCAGCCTTCGCAACAACTGAAAAGCCAGTAAGGAGCCCATCATGCTGGAGATCGGACCCATTTTCCGCGCCTTGCTGCGCAACAAAACCGGTGCTTTGCTGATCGCTTTGCAAATCGCCCTGACGCTGACCATTATGGTCAACGCCATCTTTATGATGCAGGAGCGCTCCCGGCTGATGGCCAGAAGCAGCGGCATCGACGAGCACAACACCTTTTATTTAAGCAATACCGTGTTTGGCGAAAACTATCCGCTGCAAAGTGCCTTGGCGCGTGATTTGGACCAGATCCGCAAAACGCCGGGCGTCAAAGGCGTCACCCAGATCAATGCCATTCCCCTCAGTGGCGGCGGCTGGTCGATGGGGCTGCAGACCAAACCGGGCGATGATATCGACGGCATCGGCACCGCCATTTATTTTGTCGACCAGTACGGTATCGACGCGCTGGGCATCGAACTGCTGGCCGGCGACAACTTCAGCGCCAGTGACATCAGCTGGCGCGAACGCTCCAGCAACAAGTGGCCGCCCAAAATCATCATCACACAAAAACTGGCGGAGAAGCTGTTTGACGGCGACTGGAAAAAAGCGCTGGGCCAGACCGTGTATATCAACAACCATCAGCCGATGCAGGTGACCGGTATTGTTAAAAGCCTGCAATCGCCCTGGAATGGCTGGGACAACACTGAGCATGCGTCTTTAGTGCCGCAACAGCTGGAAAGCAAAGGTTCACGCTATTTTATCCGCACCGAAGCGGGCCGGCGCGACGAGCTGATGCCGGTCATTGAAAAGCTGCTGGCCGACAGCGACAAACAGCGCATTATCCGCAACGTCAAAACCATGGAGCAGACCCGCGCCGAAAGTTACCGCCAGCACCAGGCCACCAATAATATTCTCGGCACTGTGATTGTGGTGCTGACGCTGATCACCGGCCTTGGCATAGTTGGCCTTGCTATGTTCAGCATCAACCGGCGCACCCGCCAGATTGGTACACGCCGCGCGTTAGGCGCCAGCCAGTGGCAAATCATGCGTTATTTTATGCTGGAAAATCTGCTGATAAGCGTCACCGGCGTGTTGATTGGCAGCCTGGGCGCTGTAGGCCTCAATATCTGGCTGGTCAGCACCTTCAGCATGACACCGATAGGGCCAGGTCTCATCATCATCGGCGTGGTGGCCTTGCTGCTGGTCGGCCAGCTGGCCGTCAGCTATCCGGCACTGACCGCAGCCCGCATCTCACCGGCCACCGCCACCCGCGGCCGCGCCTGAGGCTGAAAAGCCAGAGCAGCAACAGGCTGCTCTGGTTCTTGTCCGACAACCCGCTGCGGATCATCAGGCCTGCTGTCCGGCAGACACAATAACTTTCAGTATGACGTCTCAACAGCGCGCGCCCTGCAAAGGTCAATATCCGGGCAATACCGCACGTTCCCACAACAAAAAAACCATGCTAAATTGCCGCACCAGATATTACAGCATGCTTTACTCAGAAAATTATGATGATACTGAAAAGAGACACCATCAAGCTGATCACAGGAATTATACTGATGCTCTGTTTATTTCTATCCACATTATTCAGAATAGTTGATTACCTGTTATTCAATTATCAACCCCCATCAGACAAATTTTTCATGACATTTCCTTTTTGCGCCTTATTTGGAGGATTTTTCATTTTCATAACGAGGGATTTCTTCATTAAAAAGAATGATTATGTCCTCATCAAAGAAGAGGACATATCATTCCACTCCCGCTCCGCAAACAGGACTATCTCGTGAAAAACTGTCACGAGCATTGAGCTGGACGACTACAACAAGAAAATAAAGGTCAATACAGAAGGTGGGAAATTTTTCGAATTTTCTCTGCGAGGCTACAAAATGGATTTCGCCACATTCGCCAGTTCTTTAGAAGCGCTCGCGGCACGATGCCATTACAATTTTAAAGTTTCACAATAAATGCATATCGATAGCACCCTCCAGCACGACGCTGATGTTTTCGTTAAGAGCGATTATGCTCACTCAGACCGTCTAATGCTCTGGCTAAATAACTGATTTTAATTGTGCTACATCAAAACTACTCGTTTTGCCGAACATCAGTTTTCAGATGTTTGAAACTTTTGTCATCAGAACCCAGGGCATATGCAACCCACACATCTGCGAAGTCCAACCTACAAGGTTTCGTGCGAATGCCACAGTATTTAGCGCAGTGACTCAGATAAACAGGAGAAAAAAATGAAATGTCCATTTTGCGGGCAGCGCGTAAATTATTTTACCTCTTTCCTTTCAAAATCAACCACCTGTACAAAATGCAACAAAACCTACAGGTTAAAATTTTCACTGAAAAAGTTCATTCCTTACTCCATAGTTTTTTACATCACCTACATATCACTCAGATATTTTTTCGAAATCAATATGATAGAAGATTACAAATTTGGGATTATTTTACTTTTGGCGGCAGCATTATCTTTCACTCCAGATGCAGAAAAATAAACTAAACCTAACAGAGGCAGGGTTTTATTGTACACCCGCAAGGGAATTTAAAATTAAAAGGTACAAATAAAATAATACAATCAAAAGAGCACAATTAAATGCCTGAGGCATCCGCCGAAATATAGCAGGTAACAAATGATTTAGCTGATGCAGCGAAGGGTCGTGGCAGTTCCTGATGTGATCATTCGCCAAAAATCACATACCATGCATGACGACCATGAAGGTTCAAGCCACGCTCACCGATATTCGCCGGCGTTCAAGAGGGGGCGCTGGCACTGTAGACAGTGATTTGCCAGAGCAGACAAAGGGACGGGTCAGCCACATTCGCGGTGACAAAAAGCTGGAGAAATCCGCAACTTGCTGCTGGCTTGTCCCGATAACTCCCTTTATGCTTGAAGCAGTTTCTACTGTTAGCCCGGCTTGTGATGCGATCAAAATGGCTCCGTTTCTGCTGCTCCAGGCCGCTCGTCACTGTGGCGGCTTGCCTGAACTTTGCGATGGCCGTCGCGGCATCCCCTGCTGACACCACCAAAACCACCCCGTCAGCACAGCCGCAGATCCGCGTCGGCTATTTTGATTTGCCACCTCATACCCAGCTCAATGCCGGCGCCAACACAGCTGCCAACACTGCAAACGGGCCGGCGTTACAGTACTTCAGTAAAGTTGCCCGCCGGATGCAGCTTGAGCCCAGCTTCGAGCTGTTGCCGCTGGCCCGGCTGGTCCAGCAACTGGCCGAAAGCAAGCTGGACGCGGCATTAATCCTGGCACGCAACCCGGAGCGCGAGCGTCTGGGTGTTCAGTACCCGACCCAGCCGTTTTATATCGGCTATCCGGCGTTGTTGCAGGCCAGCACTGTGGCAACCACCCCGCTGGAACCGCTGCTGCAAAATCCGGCTATCCGGCTTGGCAGCTGGCACTATGTGTTCTGGCCCGCTGCGCTTCAGCACTTTGCCGGCCAGCGGTTGTTGCTGAGCGGCGACGATATTCCACTCAGAGCACTGGAAATGTTCCGCCAGCAAAAACTGGATTTGTTTTATTCGCCAGACCACTATGCGCTGCACTATATGCAGCTGCGCGCCGCCAAGCTGCGCCAGCAAGACCCGCAGCAACCGCTGCTGACCCTGGTCCACCTCCCTGGCGCCGCGGTACCACTTTACACGGCATTTTCCCCACAAGGTGCCCGTCGTTTTATGCAGGCTTACCAGCAGGCTCTCGCTGACGAGCAGCAACAGCAATCTTACAGTGACTTTCTGGCACAGCAGCTGCGGCGGCCCCACCACTAAGCTGCGGCCTGTCAGCGTTATCCGGTGCGCCACGAAGGCAGTCCGGCTGTAGGCTGCTAACACGGATTGACAGCTAAAGCTGCTGCTGCAGAAAATCCAGCAACAACCGCACTTTGTGCGGCAAATGCTGATTGGCCGGATACAGCGCCCAGATGCCGTCATCTTTGGGTTGTAACTGAGGCAGCAACTCGACCAGCGTGCCCTGCTGCAAATGCGCCAGCAGGTAATAATGCGGCAGCTGCGCGATGCCAAGCCCCTTGAGTGCCGCGTCAGTCAGCGCCACCCCACTGTTGCATTTGAGGTAAGGCGCCGGGCGGATCTGCAGCGGCTGGCCATCCTGCATAAAACGCCAGCACTCGACCGTACCGACCAGACACTGATGGCGGGCCAGCGCCGCCACATCCTCCGGCGTGCCGTGCTGCTGCAGATAAGCGGGGCTCGCCGCCAGATACAGCTGCCGGCTGCCGAGTTTACGCGCCTGCAGGCCGGAATCGGTCAGCTGCCCCAAGCGAATAGCGCAGTCAAAACCGTCGCGCACCAAATCGCGCTGCTGGTTGCTTAAATCCAGCTCCAGCTGCAACTGCGGATAACGCAGCAAAAACTGATGCAGCACCGGCGCCAGCACCGTTTCGCCGTAAAACACCGGCGCTGTCACTTTAAGCGGCCCGGACGGCTGGCTTTGCAAATCAAGCAGTTGCTGGCGGGCCTGCTGCAGGCCATGCAGTAAAGGCCGGCACTGCGCCAGATAAAACTCGCCGGCGGCGGTCAGGTGCAGCTGGCGGGTGCTGCGCTGCAGCAACAGCACCTGCAGCTGGCTTTCCAGCTCACGCACATTGCGGCTGACCTGCGCCACCGACATGCCAAGCTGACGCGCCGCTGCGGAAAAACTGCCCTGCTCGGCCACCGCGATAAACTCACTGACGCCTAACCATTCTTTCATGTTCGGACTCCCTGATAGCTGGCGCCCCCCAGTCGCAGACTGGCAAGCACGGCGACCATCTTTGCATATATGCAAAACTGATTTACAAAAAAGCCAGATTATCTTTCTTAAGGAAAAAATTACAATGCCATTCCATGATAAAACCAGCTGCGCCCGCGCTTGCTATGCTTGAGGCAACCGCCGTGCTCAGGCCGGCGCCCGCAGAAAAAACGCCAACAGGAACATCACCATGCAAATGATTAAAACCCGCGCCGCCGTCGCCTGGGGACCAGGCCAGCCACTGTCGATTGAAGAAGTGGATTTAATGCCGCCACAACAAGGCGAAGTGCTGGTGCGCATCATCGCCACCGGCGTCTGCCACACGGACGCTTACACGCTGTCGGGCCAGGATTCCGAAGGCAAATTCCCTTGTATTTTGGGCCACGAAGGCGGCGGTATTGTCGAAGCCGTCGGCCCGGGCGTCACCAGTGTGGCAGTCGGCGACCACGTCATTCCGCTTTACACGCCGGAATGCGGTAAGTGTAAGTTCTGTTTGTCCGGCAAAACCAACCTGTGTCAGGCCATCCGCGCTACCCAGGGCCAGGGCCTGATGCCAGACGGCACCACGCGGTTTTCCAAAGACGGCCAGCCGATTTACCACTACATGGGCACTTCAACTTTCTCTGAATACACAGTGCTGCCGGAAATTTCGCTGGCGAAAATCAACAAAGCCGCGCCTTTGGAAAAAGTCTGTCTGCTTGGCTGTGGTGTCACCACCGGCATGGGCGCGGTGATGAACACCGCCAAAGTGAAAGAAGGCGACACAGTGGCAGTTTTTGGCTTAGGTGGTATCGGTTTATCGGCGGTGATTGGCGCCGTGATGGCCAAAGCCAGCCGTATCATTGCCATCGACATCAACGAATCTAAATTTGATATCGCACTGAAATTAGGCGCCACTGACGTGGTCAACCCGAAAAACTTCGATAAGCCAATCCAGGAAGTCATCGTCGAGATGACCGACGGCGGCGTCGATTTCTCCTTTGAATGTATCGGCAACGTCAATGTGATGCGCTCAGCATTAGAGTGCTGCCACAAAGGCTGGGGCGAGTCGGTCATCATCGGCGTAGCGCCAAGCGGCGCTGAAATCTCCACCCGCCCGTTCCAGCTGGTGACAGGCCGGGTTTGGCGCGGCACGGCCTTTGGCGGCGTCAAAGGCCGCAGCGAACTGCCGGATTATGTCGAACGTTATTTAAATGGCGAGTTTGAACTCGACACTTTTATCACCCACACCATGCCACTGGAGCGCATCAACGAAGCCTTTGATTTAATGCATGAAGGCAAGTCGATCCGCACTGTGATCCATTTCTGAACAGCCACTGCAAAGTGGCGTTGACCCATTGCGGCTGAC
>CBINNO010000148.1:0-9727 GCA_966252055.1 uncultured Rheinheimera sp.
GGTTCCACTTCCGGGCCATTTAAATCAATGTCCCAGTTGGTGCCGATCAGCACGCCGTCGTCATACATTTCTTTCAGCCAGCCTTCGACAAATACATCCAGCGGAATGGCTTCTGGCTTATATTCGGCCCACTCTTCGCTGCAATGCACTTTTGCGGCGGCTTCGTTGGACCAGAATGGCATGACGTCGGTGTCTTCAAAATCGACCGATTCCACCACCAACAGATCTTCACCGTGTGCCAGCACCCAGACCTGCCCTTCTGAGCGTGCTTCTGCGATAAAGCCTTGAAATACCGGGTCGTTTACATATTCAGCCATGATCAAAGTCCTGTGTTGCCGCTAGCGGATTAAAAGGGGACCGGGAAACCGGTGCGTCCGGCGATTATCCCAGAACCACAGCCATCTGGCACCGGATATTTGCGGTTCTGGCGGTATTTTCTGCCAACCGGGCATGCCGCCCTGTCAAAAAATAACGTACAATTCAGCCCATTCTTTTCCCGCCTTTTTGGTTCAGGAGCAAACAACAACATGGCTCAGTATATCTATTCGATGTATCGTGTCTCCAAGGTGGTTCCACCTAAACGCACGATTTTAAAAGACATTTCTTTATCGTTTTTCCCCGGCGCCAAAATCGGCGTGTTGGGTTTAAACGGTTCAGGTAAGTCGACGCTGCTGCGCATCATGGCCGGCATCGACAAAGAAATCGACGGGGAAGCCCGTCCGCTGGCCGGTATCAAAATTGGTTATCTGCCGCAGGAACCTGAGCTCGACATGAGCAAAACGGTACGTGAAGTGGTGGAAGAAGCCGTTGCTGACGTCAAAAATGCGCTGACGCGCCTTGACGCCGTCTACGCCGCTTATGCCGACGAAAACGCCGATTTTGACGCCTTAGCCCGTGAACAAGGCGAGCTGGAATCCATCATTCAGGCCAAAGACGGTCATAACCTCGACAACATTTTAGAGCGCGCTGCCGATGCCCTGCGTCTGCCGGCCTGGGATGCCCAGGTCAAAGTACTGTCGGGGGGTGAACGTCGCCGGGTCGCCATTTGCCGCTTGCTGCTGGAAAAACCAGACATGCTGCTGCTGGACGAACCCACCAACCACTTAGACGCCGAATCGGTTGCCTGGCTCGAGCGCTTCCTGCACGACTACACCGGCACTGTGGTTGCTATCACGCACGACCGTTATTTCCTCGACAACGTGGCCGGCTGGATCCTGGAACTCGACCGCGGCGAAGGCATTCCTTGGCAAGGCAACTACTCAAGCTGGCTGGAACAAAAAGAAGCCCGTCTCGAGCAGGAAGAAAAATCCGAAAACGCCCGTCAGCGCTCTATCAAACAAGAGCTGGAATGGGTGCGCACCAATCCAAAAGGCCGCCATGCCAAATCCAAAGCGCGGATGGCGCGTTTTGAAGAGCTGCAAAGCCAGGAATTCCAAAAACGCAATGAAACCAATGAGTTATTCATTCCGCCAGGACCTCGTTTAGGCGACAAAGTGCTGGAAGTGAAAAACCTGCGCAAATCTTACGGCGACCGCGTGCTGATTGATGATTTGAGCTTCAGCGTGCCCAAAGGCGCGATTGTTGGCATTATCGGTGCCAACGGCGCCGGTAAATCCACACTGTTTCGTATGATCAGCGGCAGCGAAACGCCGGATGCCGGCAGCATTGATATCGGTGAAACGGTGCAGATCGCGAGCGTGGATCAGTTCCGCGACAACATGAATCCGAAAAACACCGTCTGGCAGGAAATTTCCAACGGCCAGGACATGCTGCAAATCGGTAACTTCACTATTCCAAGCCGGGCTTATGTTGGCCGCTTTAACTTCAAAGGTAACGACCAGCAGAAGTTTATCGGCGAGCTGTCTGGCGGTGAGCGTAACCGGGTGCACTTAGCGGCGCTGTTAAAAGCCGGCGGCAACATGCTGCTGCTCGACGAACCGACCAACGACTTAGACGTTGAAACACTGCGGGCTTTAGAAAACGCCCTGCTCGACTTCCCGGGCTGCGCCATGGTGATCTCGCACGACCGCTGGTTCCTCGACCGCGTCGCGACCCACATCCTGGACTACCGCGACGAAGGCAAAGTGAATTTCTTCGAAGGCAACTACTCCGACTACGAAACCTGGCTGAAAGCGACTTATGGCGCCGCCGCCGTGGAACCGCACCGGATCAAGTACAAAAAGATTTAAGTCCTGACGCTGAGCGCCACACCAGCCGTTCAGCGTTTCAGTGCCATCTTTGGTGACTGTCTGTTATTTAAATCCCTGCTTTGGCAGGGATTTTTGTATCTAAAACCCGGCGAACTGACCGAACTGTCATCCTGCGCTGTGCTTTGACAGCAGCACTGGTCATGCTTGCAAAATTGGCATGATGAACCCAGCCAATGCATACGCCACATCAGGACCTTCCCGCCATCGCCGCCAAGGTCTTTGCGCCTATACGTCCCCGGAGATGACCACCGCGGCGACAACCAGCCCGGCAATCCCCCCCCGGCAATGACTGCAGGTCCGGCGATGACTGGCACCGCGCCCTCAGGCTCTGGCCCGCGTGGCCGGAATACTTTTGTCCGACGCATCGCAACGCGCTCAAAAGGGTCCCCGGTAACCAAAGCATCCACACCAAGCAATCACTGCCAAGGCCTGCAACTTCTAAAGCTCAATTAATTAACACTTTTATCGCTTTTCCTATTGAGTTTTCTTTGTGAAAAATTGTAAGTTTAACCATCATTTTGATTACATTTATTTCAATTTAGTCAAATTGATAAAATACAAATAAGCAAAATAATCACATAAATATCACTCTGCACAAATTTCAGGAAGCAGACATGACAACAAATATGACTATAAAAAAAGCGGCAGTCGCTGTGGCAATTGCCTTCGCGCTGCAAGGTGTTGCACAAGCCGATAACTCATCCGGCTCTATCGTCGGTCAGGCAAAACCAAGTGCCAAAATTGAGTTGGTCAGTACCCAAACGGGTCTGAAGCGGACAGTGGTGGCCGATGCTGCCGGTCGTTATCGCATCGCAGCATTGCCGGTGGGTACTTATACGCTGAGCAGCGACGGTGAGAAAAAGGAAGTCAAAGTCAATCTGGGGGTTGGCACTATGGCCAACTTTAGCGGAGATACTGAGGTGATCAGTGTGACAGGTCACCGCATCTCGGCGATTGATACCACCACCATCGAATCGACGTCAGTCTTCACATCTGATGAACTGGCCAGACTGCCAACCCCGCGTAACTTGTCTGCGGTCGCATTGCTGGCACCGGGTACCGTCTTGGGCGATCCGGGCTTTGCCAACCAACAAAGCAACAACACCAAACGTGATGGCTTTTTTGCCTCATTCGGCGGCGCCTCAGTGGCCGAAAACGCCTACTTTTTGAACGGCTTTGATATCACCAACGCACGTACTTTATTGGGGTTCGCCACATTACCTTTTGACGCGATAGCCCAGCAGCAAGTCAAAACCGGCGGTTATGGCGTGGAATACGGCCGCTCTTTGGGTGGTGTCATCAACGTAGTAACCAAAAAAGGCACTAACGAGTGGGAGTTTGGCGCATCCGCCTACTTAGCGCCGAAATCCTGGCAATCACGTGGCAAAGACGCCATTTCGCTCGACGATGAAGTCGCCTACAAATACCAGGCGTTTCGCTCTAAAGACACCGCAGATACCCAAAAGTATGTGCTGCAGGCGGGTGGCCCGTTAATCCAGGACACACTGTTTATTTACAGCGCCGTCGAGCTCAACCAGGGCGAGTGGAATGATTACTCCAATGGCGACAGCGGTAACAACACCTTAAAAGAACAAACATCGTCGCCGCGCGGTCTGGTCAAAATTGACTGGAACATGGCCGAAAACCACCTGCTGGAATTTACCGGCCTGTACAACAAGCGCAAAATCGAGCGGTTTGACTACAAGAAATCAGATCCAGACACCGCCTTTGACGGCCAGCACGGCGACAAGCCACTGGTCGATGGCGCCCCGAAAATCGACCGTTTTGACGGCGGCCATTTCCTCACCGCGAAATACACCGGTATTTTAACGGATGACCTGACGGTCAGCGCCACCGTTGGTCGTTTGTACGGTGAAGAGTATGACGAGCCGGGTCTGTTGCCCGGAGCGCAGTGCCCGCGCGTCTGGGACGGTCGCGCCGGTGGTGCCCTGGTATACAGAGGCTGCTGGGTAGAAACGCAGGTGGACATCCGTGACCCGGCGGCGGGCCCGAACAGTGATGAACGGGTTGCCTTCCGTGCCGACGCTGAGTATCGCCTGGGTGACCACACCATTCGCGCCGGTTTGGATCTGGACGAATGGACGTCTTTTGCCGCCGGTAACACTCAGACAGGTGTCGGCCATAACAATTATTACTATCGCTATTACAAAACAGGACCTAACGGCGGTACTGTGAACCTGGTGAACTTACCCGCCAATACCGAATATATCCGCACCTGGGACCGCGGCACCGCATCTGCGGAGTACAAGGTGAAAAACTCGGCTTTTTATATCGAGGATAAATGGCAAGTCACTGATCAGTGGATGGTCTACGCGGGTTTACGTTCAGAAGGCTTTGAAAATACCAATGCTGACGGGGTGAACTTTGTTGAGGCCGACAGTCTGGCACCGCGCGGCGGTTTTTCATTTGACCCTTATGCAGATGGTAAAACCAAAGTATTTGGTTCACTGGGCCGTTATTACATTCCGGTCGCTGCCAATACCAACATCCGGGCGGCAGGCATTGAATGGTTCGATACTCAGTATTGGCTGCACACCAGTGCCGAAGATCCAACCACCGGTGCTCCAGTCAAGCTCGGTCCACAAATTGGTAACTTTATCGCGGCCAATCGGGAGGCCGCAAACCCTGCCACTATCGCAGCGACCAACCTCAGCACCATGTTCCAGGACGAGCTGATCCTGGGCCTGCAAACCGAATTGAGTGACAACTGGACTGGCGGCATTAAATATGTGCGTCGTATTGTCGGTGACGGCATGGACGACTACTGCTCACAGCAGGCATTTGTCGATTGGGCCGAAGACAAAGGCTATGAGAATTTCGACTACCACTCAATGGCGCACTGCATCATCTTAAACCCAGGCCGCGATCTGGAGCTGATGGTCGATATCAACAATGACGGCAAGCTGGTCCCTTCGGTGATCCCGAACACTTACCTGAAGCTTCCCAAGTATGAACGAACCTATGAAGCGCTGGAGTTCACGCTGGGCCGGGCAAAAGACGACAACTGGTATATGCAGGCGTCCTATTTGCTGTCTTTCAACAAGGGCAATGCGGAAGGTTATGTCAACTCTACGCTGGAACAGGATGATGCAGGTCTGACGCAGGACTTCGATCACGAACGCTTTATGACCAACACAGACGGCTATCTGCCCAATGACCGCCGCCATGCGTTTAAGATCTTTGGTGGTTATGATCTGACCGACGAGTGGTCGTTATCGGCCACACTGAACGTCACCTCAGGTCGTCCGGTCAACTGTAACGGTTATATCCCGCTGGAAGGCCTGGGCATCGACCAGTCGAACCTGACCAACTATGCTGCATCTTCATTCTATTGTCTGGATGAAAACAACAAAGTCCAGCCGACGAAACGGGGTCAGTATGGCCGCACACCTTGGACCAAAGAGATCTCGCTGTCGGTCTCTTATGTGCCGGACTGGGCGCAGGACAAGTTGGATCTGCAGTTAAGCGTCACCAATCTGCTGAACAGCGACACCGTGACCAAGTATCAGGAGATCGGTGATTACAGCCGTAATGACACCCGGCGTAATCCAAACTTCCTGACGCCCTTTAACTACCAGGCTCCACGCACCGTTGAGCTGATCGCCCGTTATTCATTCTGATAACGAAACAGCCGGCAAATCGCCGGATATCACTGAGCTGCCCGTGTGGTCACGGGCAGCTTTTTGGACTTGCAGAACAGCAACAAACTGCCCGACTTGCATCACACCACACTGAAATACAGGGCATCGACAAGATGAATTTTGCAGGCGACATCACTGATTGCCCATCGACTGCTGCCAGGCTTTGCCGCCGACTACCTGCTGGTGGGCTTGTTTGAGCCGGCGCACCAGACGTGGATCTGAACCTTTTTTCAGTGCGATCCAGGTGCGCAGTTCAAGCTCAGGGACAAAAAGCACAAATTCAATGTCGCTGCCTTTAAGCTGATATTGTTGCAGCATGTCGGCGATAGCATTAGGGTCGTCAACCATCAGATCGATTTTGCCATTGACCAGCAACCGCCAGGTTTCCACCACATCCGGTTGCAGCTGTAGCTGCTCAGCCGGTTGTCTGGCATGGTCACGTAACCATTCCGCCACAAAGTCATCACGCTGGGCGCCGACCAGATACCGCTGAATATCCGCCAGTTGCCTGATCTGAATATCCTGCCGTGTTGTCAGTTTGAGAAAACCAAAGCGATAACGGGTAACTTCACCAATCCACTCGAATTGCGACTCGCGTTCCGGCGTGCGGGCGATGTTATAGATGATGACATCCGGTGTGGTAACCGCGATGCGATAAGCCCGCGCCCAGGGATATACTTCGTAGGCTGGTTTTAATGCCGCTTTGGCCAGCACCTCGTCCATCACTGCGGTGGCAAGGCCGGCAACCTGGCCATTTTCCAGTGTCTGATGCGGCGGCGACAACTCGAGCACCACCCGTTGCGAGGTATTGGCCATCGCCGCTGTGGACAGCAGGAAGGCGATGGTCACCGACATCAGCGACGGCAAAAACGACCAGCCGCTGTGGCATTTAAATTTTGTCATCATCCTGTTGAACAACTGCCATCACTCCGGATTGTGCCTGCTGTGCGATAGATAGCCCCACCTTAAATGCCGGCCAAAACAAAGGCAACCCGAAAGTTGCCTTGTTCGTAGTGACTTTGGTCGCATTGAATACGACCTGGTCAGCATGATTACCGCAGCTTGCGGCTGTAAATCACTTCAGCACTGTTGCGACCGCTTTGGCGAAATAATCGATATTGCTGTGATTGAGTCCAGCAATACTGACCCGGCTGGAGCCGACCATGTAAATGCTGAATTCTTTACGCAGCCGCTCGATTTGCTCTTTGTTGATCCCCAGGAAGCTGAACATGCCGTGCTGGCGGGTGATAAAGCTGAAATCCTGCTGCACGCCTTCGGCTTGCAGTTTGTCGATGATCAGCTGGCGATAATCATTAATACGGTTGCGCATGACAGCCAGTTCCTGATGCCATTCGGCCGTCAGCTCCTGACTGTCAAGGATATGGCTGACCAGAATAGCGCCGTGCGCCGGTGGCATCGAATAGATGCTGCGTACCACCGCCAGCAGGTTGGTGCGGGCAGTTTCCAGCAGATTGCTGCTGTCGACCACAATCGACACCGCGCCGATCCGTTCGCGGTACAGGCCAAAATTCTTCGAACAGGAGGTGCACAGTACTAACTCCGGCACTTCATTGGCCAGATGGCGTAAACCAGCGGCGTCTTCATCAAGACCCAGACCAAAGCCTTGGTACGCCATATCCACCAGTGGTGTAAAACCACGTTCTTTGGCAAGTGCAGCAAACTTTTGCCACTGGGCAAAGTTCAGGTCCATGCCGCTTGGGTTATGGCAGCAGGCATGCACCAGCACCACGTCACCAGCCGGTACCTGCGCTAAATCAGCAAACATCGCTTCTTCGTTCAGGCCTTTGGTCGTGTAATCGTAGTAGCTGTATTCTCTCACTTTGAGGCCAGCGGCCTGAAACAGTGAAACATGGTTGGCCCAGGTTGGGTTCGTCACCCAAATGGTCGCATCCGGATTAGCCTTTTTGATAAATTCAGCCGCAACCCGCAATGCGCCGGTGCCACCTGGTGTGTGGGCTGTCGTGGTGCGACGTTCCAGCAACACTTTATGCGCGCCAAACGCCAGCTTTTCGATATGGGCATTAAAACTCAGGTCACCGGCCATGCCGATGTACGTTTTGCTGTCTTCGTGGTCCAGCCGCAGCTTTTCTGCTTTTTTGACGCAATTCAGCACTGCTGTGTGGCCTTGCTCGTCTTTGTAGACGCCTACACCAAGGTCAACTTTCAGTGGATTTGGATCTTCTTTATAAGCAGCCATCAGGCCCAGAATTGGGTCGGTTGCGACCGGCTGTAAACGAGAAAACATAACTGTGTCACCTGTTTAATTGCAAAATGAAAGTGGCTGATCCCGATCAGCCACCAGAAATCCTCTGCGCGGCACCTGCCTTTTGCGCTCAAGCCAGACTCAGGCCAGCAGCAGCGGTAACTCTAACGCGACGGCACAAAGCAGCGCCAGCTCTTTACCGGCAAAAATCTGTTGCTCAAAAGCTTCCGAATCAATAATGCCGATCACCTGATCTTTGGCATCAATCAGCGGTAAACAGGCCTCAGCCTGCACTTTTGGATCGCAGGTATAATATTCGCCACCTTGCGCCAGATAGGCCGGCACATCATTGATGATACGGCCTTTGCCGCTCAAACCAACAGTGCTGTTATTGCTGATCGCCGCAAATTCAGCCGTCAGCGGAAACTCGGCACGGCTCTGTGCCCCAAAATAGGCCAGTTTGACCAATACCCGCTCACCGGCCGGATTGGTCAACGCCTGATAGACACCAAACCAATGACTGCGGCTGTTTGCCTGATAAAAGCGCACGACAGCGCTGATGCGGCCTAACAACGCGATATTCTCCGCGCTCTGACCACCGAGCGTCGCCGCCAGATCGTAGGGTTCAGCTGCCAGCTGGCCAAACAGCGAACAACTGCCGCCCTCGCCCAGTTCCGGCACCTGATACTGCCACTGTAATTGGCTGGCCGGCAGCGCCGGTAACTGTTGCAGCTGCGCGCGAAAGGCTGCGACCTCGGCAGCAAAATGCGCCGGTAAAGTGGCCAGTTCAAGGCCACAGCGTGCAAGATAAGCGGCTAACGAAGACATAGACATCCAGATTTCTAAAAAAACCGCAGCAGTTTAGCAGAAAGCCCTGAAAAACCAAACCGCTGACGCCGAATTCGCAAGCGCGCAAAAATGCCGGCAGCAGGCGTCGCGGAAGCATTGCTGTGCGCTTGATGTTGCTTTATCTTGCCACGGTTTGAAACCGAACAACAGTCAGCAGACCGGGGCATCCGATGAGTTCCAAAAAAATTTCCTTAAGTGACTGGCAGCAACAGCTCGGCGCCGCGAAACCGCCAGCTGCACAAGCGGGCTCCGCCGGCAGCGACAGCCAGCTGGTCTACAGCACAGACACAGGCCGCATTGCAGAAAGCAAAACGGTGAAAAACGCCGGAGAAGCCTTCAGCGACGGTTTCCTGCGATTAAAACGCGAGACCAAAGGCCGCAATGGCAAAGCGGTGATCACTATCGCCGGCATCGCCGAACCAGCAGAAAAACTGAGTGAAATAGCCGCTTTACTGAAGAAAAAATGCGGCTGCGGCGGCGCTGTCAAAGACGGCATCATCGAAATTCAGGGCGATAAACGCGACGTTATCCAACAAGAGCTCACCCGACTTGGTTACAAAACCAAGTGGTCGGGGGGGTAAAGTCGGGATTTCGGGATGCCCATAATTTGGCATCCCGCCGGCTTTAAGGTGAGACGGGGATCTCAGACAGCCAACAGTTTGGCTGTCTGCCTGACGAACGCCCGAACCTCCGGTGAGGGCCGTCTGAGTCGGGACATAACCCCATAAAAAAAGGCAGCCGAAGCTGCCTTTTTATCATGTTAAACAAATACTTACCGACTG
>CBINNO010000149.1:0-9723 GCA_966252055.1 uncultured Rheinheimera sp.
GCCCTGCTGCACCTCAAAATTCGGTTTCAATGGCTTTTCAGCATTTGCTGCAAAAAGCTATTCAAAATTCCTGCCAACCTGGCCGGTCAGCGCAAACTGCACTAGGATGCACGCTGTTGCATCGCCCGGAAAAACTGCTGGGTCGCAATTTCATCCAGCATTTTTTGTTCTTGTCTGGCCTGACGCTGCGCACTTGCGGCCAGCTCTTTGTCAATCAGCAGCTCAATGGCTTTGCGTTTCTGCTGCATGGTGAGCCAGGCATTTCGCCGTTGATCCACCACGCGCTGGGCTTGCTGGATCTGCAGGTTCTGCTGCTCCAGCGCCGCGTCCAGCTTACTGACGAAGTTCAGATACTGATTAAACTGCCGGGCATGCACACCTTCGGCGCCGCGCTGTTGTGTCTGGCGGATGTAATCCGTCCGGTAGTCCGCGAGCCCGCGATAGCGGTCATTACAGGTCTGCAAAAACTGCTGCGCCTGGACAAAATAGGCCTGCAATTTTTCTTCTTTTTCTTTTTGTACTTTGACCAACAGCTGTAGTTGTTGCAGGGCCATAATCAGAAACTCCGGTTCACTGGCAGCAGCTGATTCAGGCTCGCCAGACAATCGTCATAAGGCACCACATCCGTCATGCCCTGTTGCAAAAATTTATTAATGCGCGGCATCAGCGCAATCGCCTGATCCAGCATCGGATCTGAGCCTTTGACATAAGCGCCAATCGCTACCAGATCCTTGCTTTGACTGAAACTGGCATACAGCTGCTTGACGCCACGGGCCAGTTGCTGGTGCTCAGGGCTGGTCACCGCCGGCATCACCCGGCTGATCGATTTTTCAATATCAATGGCCGGAAAGTGGCCACTGTCTGCCAGATGACGCGACAGCACGATGTGACCGTCCAGAATGGCGCGGGCGGCATCGGCGATCGGGTCCTGCAAATCATCGCCTTCGGAGAGCACGGTATAAAACGCCGTGATAGAGCCCTGACCTTCGCCGCCGTTACCGGCCCGCTCGACCAGCGCCGGCAATTTGGCGAACACCGATGGCGGATAACCTTTGGTCGCCGGCGGCTCGCCGACCGCCAGCGCGATTTCGCGCTGGGCCTGCGCATAGCGGGTCACTGAATCGAGCAGCAGCAGCACATCCAGCCCCTGATCGCGGAAATACTCGGCAATTTGTACAGCGGTTTCACAGCCTTTGAGCCGCATCAGCGGCGACACATCTGCCGGCGCCGCCACCACCACCGACCTTTTGCGGCCTTCGTCGCCTAAAATTTCATCGATAAACTCTTTGACTTCGCGGCCCCGCTCGCCCACGAGCCCGACCACTATCACATCGGCCGCCGTGCCGCGGGTCATCATGCCAAGCAGCACCGATTTACCAACCCCTGAACCGGCAAACAAGCCCATCCGCTGGCCTTTACCAACCGTGATAATGCTGTTGATAGCCCGCACCCCGACATCCAGCGGTTGTTTCACCGGCCGGCGGTTTAATGGGTTGATTGGATTTTTTTTCTGCCGGGCAAACTCAGTCGCCCGTACCGGGCCTTTGCCATCGAGCGGCTGACCGCCACCGTCAATCACCCGGCCCAGCAGCGCCATCGTCAGCGGCACCCCTTGATAGTCGCTGATAGGCGTGACCCGGGCACCGGGGATCACGCCGGTAATATCATCTTTGGGCATCAGGAAAATACGGTCCTGGGCAAAGCCCACCACTTCTGCCATCAACTGGCCATCGAAGGTATCCACCGCGCAGCTTTGGCCAATGGCGGCCGTAAGCCCGGTGGCTTCCAGCGTAAGACCGACCACCCGCACCAGCCGGCCGGCCACCACAGGCCGGGTCGAACGGATAAACTGTTGACGCGCCAGCAGCCGGCTTGCCAGCTGGGCGGATTTTTGTTCTGCAGAAGTCATCTGACGCACTCAGGACTCGGGACTGATATCGGGCTGTAGCAGGAAGTGTTCCAGACTTTGCTGTAATCGCTGTTTGAGCGTGCGTTCGACGATGGAATCACCGCAACTGACCTGAATGTCACCGGGTTGCAGGCCAGGCTCTGCCGCCAGTTGCCATTGGCGGGCGGCTATATCACTTTCGTCGTAATGGGCGGTGATCACCGCCAGATCCGCCGGGTTCAGTAAGATTTTGACCTGCCCGCGCTGCTGCGGCAAGGCGTCAATCGCCTGACGCAGCGTATGCAGGACCACTTGCGGATTCGTTTTGACCTCCACCGCCACCACAGCCTCCGCCATCGCGAGCGCTAACTGCAGCAAACTTTGTTCAACCTGCTGGTCGACCTGATGGAGCGGTTGCTGTAACTGCTCCAGCAAGGCCTGCAACTGACTGAGCTGCTCGCGGATCAGCCCTTCACCTTCACTCAGGCCTTGCTTGCGGCCTTCCGCCTGACCTTGCTGCAAGCCGTCCTGATAACCCTGTTCACGACCTTCGCCATACCCCTGGCTGAAACCCTCTTCTTTGCCTTGCGTCAAACCTTCGTCGTAAGCGGCCTGGCGGATGGCTTCGATATCTTCGGCGGTCAGCGGCTTGATTTCTTCAGGCTCCGGTGGGCGGACCTGCAAACGCTGACCGGGTTGCGGTGGCTTTTTCAGCAAGGCATTGGTGCTGGTCGTGCGCTTGATCCGGTCCTGATTAAAGTCAGGCGTCGGCCAGTCGCGCAGCAATTCCAGCACCTCTGGATCAGGTTCAAAGGGCCGCTGCTTTAAAAAATCATTCAGGCTCATCCACTACTCCTCAAGCCGCGTGTCGCCGGTGCTGCAGATTTGCATCACAGGAAGTCTTCGCCGCCGCCGCCGCCGAGCATAATTTCGCCGGCGTCGGCCAGACGACGGGCAGTCGACAGGATTTCTTTTTGCGCCGCTTCCACTTCGCTGACCCGTACCGGGCCCATCGCTT
This sequence comes from uncultured Rheinheimera sp., assembly GCA_966252055.1. Classification (GTDB taxonomy): domain Bacteria; phylum Pseudomonadota; class Gammaproteobacteria; order Enterobacterales; family Alteromonadaceae; genus Pararheinheimera. The sequence continues at coordinate 2,907 of CBINNO010000149.1, forward strand.
CGAGGTCGTCGGCCAGCATTTCGGCGGCCCGTTTCGACATATTTTTCAGGATCTTCTCTTTGAGATTGTCGTCGGCGCCTTTGAGTGCCTTCATCAACACATCCTGTTGCACTTCGCGCAAAATAGCCTGAATCGCACGGTCGTCGACTTCCAACAGGTTTTCGAATACAAACATCAGGTCCTGGATTTGTTGCGCCATTTCTTCGTCGTGCTCGCGGATGGAATCCATCAGCTGGCCTTCGACGTTGGTGTCGAGGTAGTTCATGATGTCGGCCGCCGCTTTGAGGCCGCCCATCTTCGCTGCCTGCGCACCGGCCTGACCGGCAAACTGTTTCTCCATGATCTCGTTTAATTCCTGCAAGGCCGCTGGCTGCACTTCTTCGAGGTTGGCGATGCGCATTGTCAGGTCAAGCCGCACTTTTTCCGGGAACTGCGACAGAATTTCGGCCGATTGCTCCGGCTCCAGATACGACAACACAATCGTCTGGATCTGCGGGTGTTCGTTGCGGATGATATTCGCCACTTGCTTCGAATCCATCCACTTCAGCGAGTCCAGACCTTTGGCGCCGCCGCCCAGAATGATCTGATCAATCAGATTCGAGGCTTTTTCTTCGCCCAACGCCGCCGTTAAGGCGCGGCGGATAAAATCTTCACTCTGGAAGCCGATAGTGCTGAAGTTTTGAATTTGTTCAATAAACAGCCGGTGCACTGCCGAAATTTTGGCCTGATTCAGGTCCTCAATCGATGCCATCGCCATACCGACTTTCTGCACCTGCTTAGGTTCCAGATGCTTCAGGATCTGGGCTGCATCCTCTTCGGACAAACTGAGCAGCAAGATCGCGGCTTTTTCCACACCATCAAGCTTGCCGACATCAAATGCCGGTTTTTGGGTAGTTTCTACATTACTCATCTTCAGCCAACCAATTCTTCACGACCAGAGAGGACAATTCAGGTTCATTGGCGACCAGCGCCCGAACAGCTTTGAGCAGGTCTTCATCGCCATGCAGATCTGGCAGCATCAGCGTGCCATCTGCAGCGAAACCAACCGACTTCGCATCAAACTCTTTACTCAGCAGATCGATAGTGTCGTCGCCAAGGTCAACACCACGGGACAACGAGCTTTCGTCGTAATTTTCTGAGGTATCTTCAGGGTAGATCAGTTTCTTCAGCATAGGCCGCACGATGAAGACTATCAGCACCAGTATGACCAGCACCCCGGCAACCAGTCTTGCCAGACGCATAAACCATTCCTGCTCATAAAATGGCAGCTCAGGAGTGACCACAGCTTCGGCACGGGTAAAGGGCACCGACACCACTTCGATGGTATCGCCACGCTGAACGTCAAAACCGACACCGCCCTGCAATAACCGGCGAATGTTCTGCAGCTCCGCCTGACTGCGTGGCTCAGGTTTGGCCGGTGCGTCAGCCGTGCCTTCGCCCATTTTGTAATCAACGGCCACTGACACACTGATGCGCCGGATCACACCACTTTGCTGCGTTGAATGGCTGATGGTGGTGTCCAGTTCATAATTACGGGTGGTTTCTTTGGCGTTGCGGCCCGGCACCACAGGCGGATTGCCGTTACCGGCTTTTTCCGGAATATTCGAATCCAGCGGCGGCTGATTCGACAGCGCGCCTGGAATGCCCATAGAACCGCCACCGACGCTGTTTTCTTCCGACGTCATTTCGCTGCGCACCGCTGGCAAATCCGGATTAAACCGTTTTTGCGTCTGCTCGGTGGTGGTGAAATCCATCTGCAAATCGACTTGCGCGGTGTAATTGTCGATGCCGAGGATGGGGATCAGGATAGAGTCAATTTTCTGGCGATATTCATCTTCGCGCTTTAACTCAATCTCATACTCTTTGCGTGAGCGTGCCGAAGCAGCGTCTTGTGAGCCGCTGTTCAGTAAGCGGCCGTTCTGATCTGTGACTGTGACTTTGGAAGGTGCCAGCCCCTGCACTGCCGATGCAACCAAATCGACAATGGCGTCCACTTCGCTGTCTTTAATGGATTTGCCGCCTTTGGCGGTGATCATCACAGTGGCTGACGGTTGTTTCTCGACCCGGGCGAAGATATTTTCTTTCGGAATAGCCAACAACACGCGGGCGCGCGAAACGCTTTGGAACTCTTCGATGGTTCTGGCCAGCTGTTGCTCGCGGCTGTGTTTGAGACGTTCCATCTCCAGCCGCTGGCTGACGCCAAAGCCACTGTCCTGCATCAGGATCTCATCGCCGGAACTGACTTCTTTTTCGATACCGGCCCGGTTCAGGCCCAATTTGATTTGCTGATACTGATCACCGGGCACCAAAATGGTGTTGCCTTCGAGCTTGTATTCAATCTTCTGGCTGTCGAGGTGATCAAGGTGTTGGATAAGCTCGGCGGTGCCGTAGCTGCCAAGCGGACGCATGTCCGGCTCGCGCGCCCACATGATGATCAGAATGGCAATCGCGATACAGATGGTCAGCGCGACAATCATCGCAATTTGCCGGACTATGTCCATGCCACCCATAGAGCCAATAAATCCCGACTTCTGCTCCGCCTGGGCACCACTGTCCACCGGCTGGTTAAAGTCGTTACTGCTCAGGGTTAATTCAGTTGATTCAGCCACTTAAATATTCCCCTTCAAACCGGCATTGACATGACTTCTTTGTAAGCCTCAACCAGTTTGTTACGCACCTGGACTGTGGCTTCAAAAGCAATGGAGGATTTCTGACTGGCGATCATCGCCTGCGCCAGGGAAACTCTTGGGTCACCCATTTCCACGGCCGTGGCCAGCTCATTGCTGTTTTTCTGTAAGCCGTTCACGTTGTCGATGGCCGTTTTAAGCAAAGCACTGAAATCGCTCTGGCTGCTGTTGGGTACCTGCTGCGGCTGGATTGGCAGCATATCACCGGAGACACCCCGTGCCTGACGGGCAATCGCCTGCATTTCCTGATAAAGCCCTGCGCCTTTGATATCCATCAGTGACCTCAAATAAAAAACTGTAACTGACGGAGCTAAAGCACAAGTTATGCCAATATATTTTTTATGTTTTTCAATATTTTATATGTTTTCGTGCCAGTCAAAAAACTGTCACTGGGTGACGCGGAGGCTTTAGGTGTGGCAGGAGGATGGGCAGTGAACAGCACTGGCTGGTCGTTGCAAAGACAGCGCTAAGCCAGCGCTGTCTTCGGGTTTCATCAGAATGGTAAAGCGATGCCGGATTCACGCATCCGTGCCAGCTTATAGCGCAAAGTGCGGGCACTGATGCCCAGCTTTTCGGCCACTTCTTTGCGTCTGTTGGCACAGGCTTTCATCGTTTCCAGAATGAGCCGGTGCTCCTGCTCATACACGCCGGATTTAAACGGGCTTAAATCCGGATCTGCACTCATCATCACTGGCTCGGCGCGCCCTGCGGTCACTTGCCCTTCCAGCAAAATGTCGTCATCGGTGATGAGCTGGTCGCTGTGTACAATCAGCGCCCGCTGGATCACGTTGTCGAGCTCCCGCACATTGCCTGGCCATTCATGCGTCAGCAGTTTGCGTTTGGCGCCGGCACTGAGTTCTGGCACCGGGCTGTGTTGTTGCGCGCAGTGGCGTTCTATCAGGTGCTGGGCCAGTGGCAGAATGTCTTCCGGCCGTTCCCACAGCGCCGGCCAGGTCAATGGAAACACATTGAGCCGGTAGAACAAGTCTTCCCGAAACTGCCCTTGCGCCACCGCCTGGCGTAAATCCCGGTTACTGGTGGCAATCACCCGTACATCCAGCTTGATGGTTTTCCGGCTGCCCAGCCGCTCGACTTCGCGCTCCTGCAGTACCCGCAGTAATTTGGCTTGCAGGTTCAAATCCATTTCGCTGATTTCATCAAGCAAAATAGTACCTTGCTGGGCTTGTTCGAATTTACCGGGGCAAGCCGCGATAGCGCCGGTAAAAGCGCCTTTTTCATAACCAAACAGCGTCGATTCCAGCATGTTCTCCGGAATAGCGGCACAGTTAATCGCGACAAAAGGCCCGTCATGACGGCCAGACTGAGTGTGGATGTAACGTGCCAGCACTTCTTTGCCGGAGCCGCTTGGCCCCAATACCATCACATTGGCATCTGAACGCGCCACTTTGGCCGCAAGTTTCAGCAGTTGCTGGCTGCAAGGCGCCGCCACTATAGGCTCAAAGGCCGGAACATCTTCCGGGCTGACATAACGCCCGGCCATATTCACCAACACCTCAGGCGAGAAAGGTTTGGCCAGGTAGTCAACCGCGCCTAAGCGGATCGCCGCAACGGCATCATTGACCGTCGCGTAAGCGGTCATCATCAGCACCGGCAGCTGCGGGTAATTCAGCCGGATAGATTTCAGCAGTTCAAGGCCGGAAATCGCCCCCATCTGCACGTCGCTGATCACCAGCCTAATCTTATGTTGCTTAAGCTGACTCAGCGCCTGTTCGGCATTGTCCGCCAGCACCACATCGTACTGAGCCAGCATCAGCGTATCAGCCAATGCTTCCTGCAAACCGGCATCATCTTCCACTACCAGAATTTTAGGCTTTTGCATCATCGGACTCCTGTTGGGTTGCTGCGCTGCTTGCCAGCGGCAAAATCATTTCAAAACGGGCACCACCACTTTGACCGGCCAGACAACGGGCAAGGCCGTTGTGCGAATGCGCGACGGCCTGCACTACGGCAAGGCCAAGGCCGGTGCCGTTACTGCGGGTGGTAAAAAAGGGTTCAAAAATTTGCTGACGCAAATGCTCTGGTACGCCGGGGCCTTCGTCTTCGACCGCCAGGACCACATGCCGGCCATCGGCCGAAGGCCCGGCAGACAAGCGGATCAACGCGCGCTCGCCGGCATGTTCCAGCGCGTTATGGACCAGATTACTGAGCGCGCCGGTCAGCGCAGACTGGTTACCAAACACCTGCAGATCAGGCTCTGGTAATTCAGCTTCGACCACGCCCTGCTGCTGCAGCACCAGGGGCTCAACCGCCGCAAACACATCATGCAGAAGTTGCTGCAGTGACAACCGGCTCGCCTGTTGCTCGCGCCCGGCCCGGGCGAACAACAGCAGGTCATTGACCTGCTGTTCTAAGTCGTGCAAACGGTGTAACAGTTTCTGGCTGAACTGGCTGCGGGCTTCACTGCCCAGTTTCTGACTGGTCAGGTTGCGGGCATACAACATGGCTCCGGCCAATGGTGTACGGATCTGGTGGGCCAGCGACGCCATCATTTTGCCAAGCGCGGATAAACGTTGCAGATGCGCTAACCGGCTTTGTAACTGACGGGTTTCGCTCAGATCGGTCAGCACAATCAACTGACCAGGCAAGGGGTCGAGTGCACTGATCGCCAGTTGAACCCGGCGGCCATCGTGCAGCGACACTTCCAGACCATCATCACTGCGCGGGCGGAAACTGCGTTTAATCACATCCAGCCAGCGCTGACCATGCAGAGGCTCCCCCAGCATCGCCACCGCCACCGGATTGGCCTGCATCACATAACCGCGTTGGTCCAGTACGATGATGCCAGTGGGCAGCACTTGCAGCAGATGCTGCAATCTTTGCAGTTCCTGACGTTCAGCGTCTGAGATTTGCTGCTGGCTATCGGACAAGCCGAGCGGCTCTGGCTGCTCTGGCACCGGCTGCAGCAATGTTCGCGGTGCCACTGCGGACAAATTCGCAGTCGCATTGGCGATTTTGGCGCGGCTTGATTTGTGAGTACTGAGCATAATGGCACCGTCAGGCTTTTGAATACGCCTGAACAAAGCACAAAATATGCCAGTTATTTTTTAGATTATTATCAAAGAGTTAAGCAAAAAAATGCTGCCAAAATTTTGGCAGTCAAGCCATTGCGTCAGACGAGTCGTCGTCGCGCATCAGATTATATTTGCGCATTTTTTCCACCAGCGTGGTCCGGCGTAAGCATAAAATATCGGCTGCCCGCGCCACCACATAATCATGCCGTTCCAGCGCCTGATTGATCAAGCTCACTTCCAGATCGGCCAGATACTGTTTCAGATCCAGCCCTTCATCCGGTAGTTGGTCACTCAGCGCAGCAGCCCCGGCAAAGCTGCTATCGTCACTGTGCTCATCCTCGCCCGTGTCAAACTGAAACATCTCGTTGATGGCGTCGCGCTCGAGCAAGGCTTCCGGATAATGCGGCACATAAGTCTCGACATCCAGGTGGCGATATTTGTGCGGCAATTCGGCCACATCCACCACCTGCTGTGGAAACATAATGGTCAGCCGCTCGACCAGATTGCCAAGCTCGCGGACATTGCCCGGCCATGGATGCAGTTTCAGGCTTTCGACCGCCCGCTCGGTAAACTTGATGTTGGCCTGCCCTTGCGCTTCAAGACGTTGCAATAGCTCCGTCAGCAATAACGGCAAATCTTCCGGCCGCTCTTTTAATGCGGGGGTGTCGATTGGGAAGACGTTGAGCCGGTAATACAAGTCTTCACGAAAACGGCCTTCGGCAATCATTTGCTCCAGCTGACGATGCGTAGCAGCGATGATCCGCACATCCGCCCGAATAGGCTGGCTGCCGCCAACCCGTTCGTAGGTTCGCTCCTGCAACACCCGCAGTAACTTCACCTGCATCGGCAGTGGCATGTCGCCAATTTCGTCCAGAAAAATAGTCCCGCCCTGTGCCAGCTCGAACCGTCCTTTACGGGTGGAGATAGCGCCGGTAAAAGCGCCTTTTTCGTGGCCGAACAATTCGCTTTCCAGCAGCTCTGCCGGAATAGCCCCACAGTTGATCGGCACAAAAGGGCCATCAGCACGATGCGACAACACATGAACGTTGCGGGCCACCACTTCTTTGCCTGTCCCCGACTCGCCGAGGATCAGGACAT
>CBINNO010000150.1:0-9706 GCA_966252055.1 uncultured Rheinheimera sp.
GTCTGACAGGCAATCAGGCATCAAAAATGCCAACTGATTTAATCTGCTGCAAAGACATCGCAGCAGTGACAAAAAATGGCAGCCGCAGCTGCCAACACTTATTTCACGACGCGCAGATGACTGCCTTTTTTCGGCTTGTCATCATCGGGATCGGTGGGCTCAGGCTCACTGACGGGACTCAGTTCCATCTCTTCGTCCAGCTCTTCGTCCAGCAAGTCTTCTTCTGGCGTGAACATAGTGCCGGCACCGTTTTCACGGGCATAAATCGCCAGCACCGCACGCTGCGGCACATAAAGCGCAAAAGGATTGCCACCAAAACGGGCATTAAAAGTGACGGCATCATTGCCCAGTTGCAGATTACCGACTGCGCCAGGGCTGATATTCAGCACAATCTGACCTTCCTTGACATGCTGCGCAGGCACTTTGACGCCAGCCACAGTCGCATCGACGACAAGGTAAGGGGTGCAGTTGTTATCAACAATCCACTCGTAAAAAGCCCGCAACAAATAAGGGCGATTTGGGGTCATCTGCATCTCGATTTCTCCTGTCAGAACCGGCCGGGATGGATACGCCGCTCGGCCTCGGTTAGTGACTGCACAAAAGCGTCCCGCTCAAACATGCGCGCCATATAAGTTTTAATGGCCTGACTGCCCGGCCCGTTCAGCTCGATCCCCAGCAGTGGCAAACGCCATAACAGCACTGACAGATACACGTCCTGCAGGCTGTATTCGTCGCTCATAAAAAAGTCAGACTGGGCAAACACCGGCGCCGTTGCCAGCAGGCTTTCGCGCAGGTCGCGCCGGGCTTCAGCCGCCTCAGCTCCGTCTTGCAGAATTTTGCCCGCCAGACCATACCAGTCGCGTTTGATCCGGTACATCATCAGCCGGGTCTGGCCGCGCGCCACCGGATAAACCGGCAACAATGGCGGGTGCGGAAAACGCTCGTCCAGATATTCCATAATGATGTCCGCCTGATACAACGCCAGGTCGCGGTCAATCAGGGTGGGCAGACTGCCATATGGATTCACTTCATAAACATCTTCCGGCATCCGGTCCGGCTGCACCACTAAGATGTCGGCACTGATGCCTTTTTCCGCCAGTACCAGCCGTACATGATGGCTGTCCATCTCGTTGGCGGCACTGAACAAGGTCATGGTATTGCGTCTGCTGGCGCTTATCGCCATGGTTTCCTCCGGTAAAAGGCAAAAGGGGCCAGACGGCCCCTTTTTATTCAGTGTCGGCCACTCAGTGGACGTCTTTCCAGTATTCTTTCTTCAGCAGGAAGGCGAAGATAAAGAAAATAAACAGGAAGATCAGGACCTTGATACCGAGGCTATGAGATTCCAGCTTGGATGGCTCACCGGTGTACTCCAAATAGTTCACCAGGTCGCCGACCGCTTTGTCGTAATCATCAGGGCTCAGCTCACCACTGCCATCCGCCACAATACCGACATAAACCTCTTTCGACTGGCCATCGACCAGCTGAGTCTCATGCTTCTTGTGTGGAATACCTTGCAGCTCCTGCAGCACATGCGGCATCCCCACTAACGGGAACACTTCATTGTTGACGCCAAACGGACGGGTCGGGTCGACATAGAAAGAACGCAGGTAAGTGTAAATCCAGTCTGGACCACGGACGCGGGCCACGTTGGTCAGGTCTGGTGGCGGCGCACCGAACCACTTCGCCAAATCAGCTTTAGGGGCTGAGTTTTTGATGAAGTCACCCACTTTGTTGGCGGTAAAAGCCAGCTCTTTCATGCCAACGTCATCCGGAATACCCAGGTCACGGAAGGTCCGTGAATAACGCTGGTATTCCATCTGGTGACAGCCTAAACAATAGTTCTGGAATAAACGGGCACCACGCTGCAGTGACTCTTTGTCATGCAGATTAACAGGTGCTTTGTCGAGGTGGACGGCGTGTCCACCTGCTGCCAGCACTGAGCTGGAAACCACCAGTGCCAGCACTGTGAATACTTTTTTCAGCATTATGACAACCTCACAGGCAATGGTTTGGTTTTCTCATTTTTACTGTAGAACCACAGCGCGATGAAATAACCGAAGTAAGCAACTGAAGCGATCTGTGCGAACAAGGTGTAAGTTGGCGTCGCCGGTAACACACCCAAAACCCCCAGCACGATGAAGCTGATCACGAAGTTCACCAGATTCAGTTTGTGCAGCGTAGAGCGGTAACGTACAGAGCGCACTTTGCAACGGTCAATCCACGGCAACAGCGCCAGCAGGATAATAGCCGCGAACATCGCCACGGCGCCCCACAGCTGGTCAGGAACAGCCCGCAGGATGGCGTAGAATGGAGTGAAGTACCAGACTGGTGCAATGTGGTCAGGCGTTTTCATCGGGTTTGCCGGTTCAAAGTTAGGCGGCTCTAAGAAGAAACCACCACCTTCCGGCGCGAAGAAAATCACCGCACAGAAGATAAACAGGAAGCCGACCACACCCACGATATCTTTCACCGTGTAATAAGGATGGAATGGAATTGCATCGATGATGATCTTCTTACCACCTTTGGTGAAGTACTCATGGAAGGTGAATTTCTCAGCGACGTTATTCTCGAATTTCTGCCCTTCGTTTGGCACTTTGACGTCGATACCATCCGGGTTGTTTGAACCCACTTCATGCAGGGCGATGATGTGCAGGAACACCAGAATCACCAGCACCAGTGGCAATGCAATCACGTGCAGCGCGAAGAAACGGTTCAGTGTAGCGCCGGAGATGACGTAATCACCGCGGATCCACAGGGTTAAGTCGTCACCAATCCCCGGAATAACACCGAAGATTGAGATAATTACCTGGGCTCCCCAGAACGACATCTGGCCCCATGGCAACAGGTAACCCATAAAGGCTTCGGCCATCAGTACCAGGAAAATCAGCATGCCGAAGATCCACAGCAGCTCACGAGGTTTCTGGTAAGAACCGTACATCATGCCACGGAACATATGCAGATAAACGACGACAAAGAACGCCGAAGCGCCGGTAGAATGCATATAACGCAGCAACCAGCCGTACTCCACATCACGCATGATGTATTCAACGGAAGCAAAAGCGCGTTCAGCAGAAGGTTCGAAGTTCATCGTCAGCCAGATCCCGGTCAGGATTTGGTTGACCAATACCAACATGGCCAGTGAGCCAAAGAAGTACCAGAAGTTGAAGTTTTTTGGCGCTGGATATTGCATGACATGGAGATTCATCTTCTCCATAAATGGCATGCGATATTCAATCCAGTTCATCAGATTTTTAAACATCAGGCAGTCCCCTCGTCAACACCGATCAGCAAGGTGCTGTCATCAGTGAACATATAAGGTGGGATCATCAGGTTTTTTGGGGCTGGAACGCCTTGGAACACACGTCCGGCCATGTCGTACGTTGAACCATGACAAGGGCAGAAGAAACCGGAAGCAATGCCTTCGACATGGGCATCAAAGTCGGACATTTTGTAGGTTGGAGAGCAACCTAAATGCGTACAGATACCGACTGCAACAAAAATCTCTGGCTTTTTCGAACGGTGTTGGTTCTTGGCGTAAGCTGGTTGTTGCTCTTCGTCAGAATTCGGATCACGCAGCTTGTCTTCCACTGCTGCCAGCGTTTTTAACATCTCTGGCGTCCGATTCACCACCCACACAGGTTTACCCCGCCACTCAACCCGGATCAACTGACCTGGCTCGAGTTTGGCAATATTCGCAGTGACCGGAGCCCCTGCTTGCTTTGCTTTTTCACTCGGATTCCAGGAAGCGATAAAGGGAACGGCTGCTCCGATTGCACCAACACCACCCACAACAGAGGTAGCTATGGTCAGGAAGCGACGGCGACCATGATCAACTGGCGCATTGCTCATCCACTCACTCTCCACGTTAACGCTTAAAACTTGAGCAGTTTAAGCGGCTGAATTACAGCGATTATTATAAGTTGCAAAATACCGCGGATCATAATGAAAAGCCCTGCCTGTTACAAGGATTTACACAGATTCTCTGCGGCTGCCGGACGATTTTTTTCTGCCGAAATTTGATCCCGGACAAGCCTCAACCGGAATCAAAATAGCTTTACAAATTACTAACTTGCTTTAGTGCAATTTCAGACGGCCTGGCTGCGGTCCTTGTGCCAGACTGACCACAAGTATTGCCGCAATCTGCCAGAACGCCAGCACAGTGGTCGCGGAATAAACTGAAAAAAAACCCGGCAGATGCCGGGTTTTTCGGGAAAAACGAATTAACGTTTTGAGTACTGTGGACGCTTACGCGCTTTGTGCAGACCGACTTTCTTACGTTCAACCTGACGAGCGTCACGAGTAACGAAGCCAGCTTTACGCAGTGTAGGACGCAGTGACTCGTCGAATTCCATCAGTGCACGGGTGATACCATGACGGATTGCACCAGCCTGACCTGTGATACCACCACCTTTAACAGTGATGTACATGTCAAACTTGCCAACCATGTCAACCAGCTCTAATGCTTGCATAACAACCATACGCGCTGTTGGACGACCGAAGTATTCAGTGATTGAACGTTGGTTGATAACGATGTTACCAGAGCCAGCTTTCAGGAATACGCGTGCAGTAGAGGTCTTACGACGACCAGTACCGTAATATTGATTCTGTGCCATAGTTCTATGCTCCCGTTAGATGTCTAAAACTTGTGGTTGCTGAGCGGCGTGCTGATGCTCGGCGCCTGCATACACTTTCAGTTTACGGAACATAGCGCGACCCAGTGGACCTTTTGGCAGCATGCCTTTGACCGCAGCTTCCAATACCATTTCTGGTTTCTTCGCAATCAGCTTCTCAAAGTTAATTTCTTTGATGCCGCCTGGGAAGCCAGAGTGGCTGTAGTACATTTTGTCTTGTGCTTTCTTGCCGGTCACTGCCACTTTGTCAGCGTTAACTACAATGATGTAGTCGCCAGTGTCAACGTGTGGAGTGAATTCAGCTTTATGCTTGCCGCGCAGACGACGAGCGATTTCTGTTGCCAGACGACCCAGGGTTTTACCTGAAGCATCAACAACGAACCAGTCGCGTTGTACGCTTTCTGGTTTAGCAGTAAAAGTTTTCATTGAAACTACCCAAAAATAAAATTGTTACACCTTACACGACCCCTTCGAGCCATGTCGTTAGTCGTACCCCTTCGAGTACCGCATCCCACCTGGCTAAGGCGGGCTCAGGCTGTAACGTGGGCCGGCCGCGGATTATACAGAACAGCTGCACAAAAAACAGCTGTTTTGTGCAGATTTTTTTGATCAAATCAGCGCCTTAAGGCAAGTGTGCCAATGCCAGATAGTCCTGCGACTGCATTTCCTGCAACCGGCTCAGACAACGCCTGAACTCAAAAGACAAAATGCCTTGGGTGTACAACTGTTCCATCGGCACTTCGGCCGAGATAATCAGCTTCACTTTGCGCTCATAAAATTCATCAACCAGCGCGATGAATCGACGGGCCACATCGTCGTTACTTTGCCCCATCTGCCGCACGCCTGATAACAACAACGTATGATAAATTTTGCTGAGTTCCATGTAGTCGTACTGACTGCGCATAGTCTCGCATAACTCACTGAATTCAAACCAGATAATCCCATCAGCTTCACGCCGGTAACTGAGCTTACGACTGGCAATCTCAATATGTCCCTGCTGCTGACGAGGCTCTACCGATAAAGCCATAAAGTATTGTTGCAGGTTCTGCTCTGCGGCTTCATCCAGTGGTGCATGATAAATCTCGGCCTGCTGCAAAGTCCGCAACCGGTAGTCAATACCGCTATCGACATTGATAATCTCTGTGTGCTGCTTAATCAGGGCGATGGCCGGCAAAAAACGCGCCCGTTGCAGCCCGTTTCGATATAAACCGTCAGGTTCAATATTCGAGGTCGCCACCAAAGTGATGCCCCGTGCAAATAACGCCTGCATCAGCGTCCCCAGGATCATCGCGTCAGTAATGTCGGATACAAAGAATTCGTCGAAACAAATGATATCGACATCCCGTTTAAAGTGATCGGCTACTTTTTCCAGCGGATTGCTCTCACCGGCCAGCGCTTTGAGCTCATCATGCACCTTGTGCATGAAACGGTGAAAATGCACCCGCAGTTTGCGCTCAGTCGGCAGACATTCGTAAAACGTATCCACCAGATAAGTTTTGCCGCGGCCGACACCGCCCCAAAAATACAAACCTTTCACCGGTTTCTGCTCAGCTTTTTTGCCAAAAAGACGCCCCAACAACGAAGGTTTGTCCGTTGGCATGCTGACAATTTCATCAAATAAACGCTGCAACTGCATCACGGCGTGTTGCTGCGCGGCATCAAACTGAAAGTCCGGACGTTTGAGGTCCAGCTGGTATTTTTGCAGGGGCGTCATCATGATCAGGAAGTGCCGGAAGCGCAGGATTAGCGGTAAAAACTTGAGCGCTATAGTAACATGCCTTACCACTGCCGATAAGAAGATCGGTTACAATTGCCTGAAATCCTTGCTGTTGGAGTTTTTATGTTGATCTCTTCTTTACTCTGGTTATTCGCGGGTCTGATTGCAGGTGCAACGGCCAGTTGGTTTGTCTGTCAGCGCAGGTTTAATCAACACAAACTCAAGCAGGAACTCGAAGAAAGTAAAATTCAGTTACAAAATTACCGGACTGAGGTTTCGAACCACCTGGAGACCACCCAGCAATTGATGAGTCAGTTGCAGGACAACTACGAACAAATAGCCCGTCATGTCGCCAGTACCCGAATGACGTTAATCGACAAAGCCCCGGTACAGCGCGGCTCACAGCTCAATTACCTGTCGACGGACACAGCCGAACACATTCGCCAATCGCTAGGGCAGATTGAAGAACGCCGCCGAAAAAAAGTGTCACATTCGGAGCAGCCGCTCGATTATGCCGGCCATTCCAGCGGGCTAATGAAGAAATTTCCATCAGACAAGTCATCGGACCTCTGAACTTTTTTTTTCAGTACCGGTCTTTACAGCCAGTTATCTGAAGGAGACAACTGAGTTATGAAAATGAAGTTATCCATTGTCACCGCAAGCATTCTCGCTGCTATTTTATTGACCCAACCTTCTCCCGCGGCTGCCAAGTTACCATTCTGGAGCGCCACGTCTGGCGATGAAGTCCCAAGCCTTGCGCCCATGCTGGAAAAAGTGACCCCTGCTGTTGTCAATATTAACGTGGCAGGCAACCGTGAAGTTCGGGCCAGAGTACCGGATGCGTTCTCGCAGTTTTTTGGCCAGGGTGAAATGCGCCGGCAACAACCGTTTAGAGGTCTGGGTTCAGGGGTGATTATCGACGCCGCCAAAGGCTATGTCGTGACCAACTCGCACGTGATCAATCAGGCTGACGAAATTCAGGTCACGTTGAAAGACGGCCGGACTTTCGATGCCAAAAAGATTGGTGAAGACCCGGAAAGTGATATCGCGCTGCTGCAAATCAAGGCCGAGAATCTGACAGCCATTACGGTGGCCGATTCGGACACACTGCGGGTCGGTGACTTTACCATTGCGATTGGTAACCCTTTTGGTCTTGGCCAAACCGTGACGTCGGGGATTGTCAGCGCGCTGGGCCGTAGTGGCCTCGACATTGAAAAGTATGAAGATTTTATTCAGACCGACGCAGCTATCAACAGTGGTAACTCTGGCGGTGCGCTGGTCAACGTCAAAGGCGAGCTGATTGGTATTAACACCGCGATTCTCGGTCCTAACGGTGGCAATATCGGCATTGGTTTCGCGATTCCATCCACCATGATGAAGAATCTGGTGAACCAAATTATTGAATTTGGTGAAGTCAAACGCGGTGTGCTCGGCATTGAAGGCAACGATTTAAGCCCGGACCTTGCCAAAGATATGAAGGTCAGTGCCAACAAAGGCGTATTTGTTGGTAGGGTCACGCCAGATTCTGGCGCTGAGAAAGCGGGCGTTAAAGCAGGTGACATTATTACCAGCATTAATGGCAAAACGATCCAGAGCATGTCTGAGCTCAGAGCAAAAGTTGGCACCCTGGGCGTCGGTAAAACTGTCAAACTGGGTATTCAGCGGGAAGATAAGAAGCTCGAACTGGACGTCAAACTGTCGGCTGCGGATCAGGCCAGTGTGACGGCTGAGAATCTGCATCCGATGCTGGCAGGCGCTCAGTTTGCCAATGGCAAAACCAGCGATGGCGCCGACGGAGTGATGATCACGGATGTGGCTCAAGGCTCTCCGGCAGCCCGGGTGGGGCTTGCCAAAGGGGACGTCATCACCGGTATCGGCCGTAACCGTGTCGAAAACATCAAGCAATTGCGCAGCATCCTGGAGCAGGCGCGTGGTGTGGTCGCTCTGCAGGTTCAGCGTGACAACACGGTGTTTTTTGCCGTGATCCGCTAATCCGCAAGACAAATGATGACAAATTTAAGCCGGGCCTCGCCCGGCTTTTTAACACCTGCAGGTGTAAATAAACGACACCATACCAGCCTGCTTGCAGTAAAACGTCAGCAATTTCATGATCAGTAACGCTTTTTCTGCTGCCGCTGCCAGCATGGAAATGCTATGCTGAGTCATCTTTTCCCTGACACAATGCTCAATCGTGCGCAATTTCCTGCTGCTGATCATCAAAAGTGTGGCCTATGGTCTGGCACTGGCCTTGGTGTATTTATTGCTGATCCCCTCTGGCCCGCTACAAATCAGTCAATTCTTTAAATCTGAAGATGCTGAACCTCAGGCTATTTCTTATGCCAGAGCAGTACGAGCTGCCGCGCCAGCGGTCGTCAATGTATATACCCGCAGCACAACGATTGATCAGGCATCTTTTCAGCGCCGAGTGATCCAGAACCAATCACTGGGCTCCGGCGTGATTATGCGCAGCGACGGCTATATACTGACGAATTATCATGTGGTTCACGGCGCCGATTTGATTGTTGTTGCGCTGCAGGATGGCCGACAACTGGACGCCGTGCTGATTGGCCAGGACCAGATGACAGACCTTGCCGTTTTGAAAGTGCAAGCCGAAGATTTGCCAGTGATCCCCCAGCAGACGGATATTGCGCCGCAAGTCGGTGACTTAGTGCTGGCAATAGGAAACCCGCTTAATCTGGGTCAGTCTATTACGCAAGGGATCATCAGCGCCACAGGCCGCGCCGGCCTCAGCACCAACTCTTATACTGATTTTATGCAGATGGATGCAGCCATCAACGAAGGCAACTCGGGTGGTGCACTGGTGAACAGTAACGGCATCCTGGTTGGCATCAATACCGCCGCATTTCAGCGCCAGCGCAACCTTGAGGTGCAAGGTATTTTCTTTGCAGTCCCTTACCGGCTGGCAGCCACCGTCATGCAAAAACTGATCAAGCATGGACGGGTGGTTCGCGGTTTTTTGGGCATGAATGGTATTCCGGTGATTAATGCTGCAGGCGAGCGGCAAATTTCTACAGGCCAGCCATTTTATGGCGTGCTGATTGACCAGCTGGAGCCATTTGGCCCTGCGGACAATGCTGGTCTGCAGCAAGGTGACCTGTTGCTGCAAATCGATAGCAAAGCACTGACCAGTGTCGGCCAGGCACTTGATATAGTTGCGGAAACAGAGCCGGGCGCTGTCGTGAAATTACTGATTGAACGTCAGGGACAGCGACTCACACTGGATTGCAGAATTGGCTTGCGGCCAGAATCCTGAACAGTCTGGCACATAAAAAAGCCCGCAACAGCGGGCTTTTCTCAAATTGAGAACTTGTCAGTTAAGCAGGTGCATTGATCCGTT
>CBINNO010000151.1:0-9660 GCA_966252055.1 uncultured Rheinheimera sp.
GCTGCGGCGACCAGCACCAGAATCGGGTGGGCCACAAAGGCCAGAATGCCGCCGGTATTGTTGTGCACAAAGTTGTTTTCTACTACGGCATGGCGGCTGTTTTCGATTTCAATGCCGGCGACGCTGTCAAACACTTCGTTGTTGGCGACATGAATATGGTCGCTCATGCCGATGTAAATGGCTGCGTCTTCAATGCCGGATACCACGTTGTGTTCGACGATGCCGTTTTCACCGAGCTGCGGGAAAATGCCATAGACGCCAGTGTCTTCGATGATGTTGTTACGGATCTCGAAGTTATTGCCGGCCTGACCCATGATGCCGTTGCCTTTGTATTTGGTGATCAGGAAGTTCTCGATGACGATGTTATTGCCTGAATACAAAATGGCGTCGTTCAGGTGTTCACCGCCATGCAGCACCGGCCTTTTACCGGCGACGATGACGCCGCTTAAACGGATATTGTCTTTGTCGATATACACCGTTTCGCTGTATTGACCGGGCCAGACCTGGATCACGTCGCCCGGCACTGCGGCTTTGACTGCGTCCATTATCAGCTGGCCCTCTTTCACGGCATGAATGGTGCCGGTTGGGGCGGTGTTAATCACTGACTTTTTGGCGTTGC
The DNA here is from genome assembly GCA_966252055.1 of uncultured Rheinheimera sp. Lineage (GTDB taxonomy): Bacteria > Pseudomonadota > Gammaproteobacteria > Enterobacterales > Alteromonadaceae > Pararheinheimera. The sequence goes on from CBINNO010000151.1 coordinate 620, forward strand.
TGACAGCGCCCGGAGCGGCGCTGCTGCTTTGGCCGGCGCCGTAACTGACCTCTGGCGCATAAACAGGGGCAACAGGCGTGCGGCTGCTTTGGAACTGACCGGCAAAAAAGGCGACCGGCACCAGCAGGGCCAGTGCGATGGAGGTTTTGTTCATTGGGAAGCTCTCTGGTTGAATGTTGGAAAAACATGCCGCGCGGCCGGGCCTGCAAAGGGGCTGGCCGCTTGGGGTGTCGAAGTGGTTGCAGGCTGCTGGCTGAAAAGCTCCGGGCCCAACAACTCGGCTGGCAACGGCAGGCCCGACGGCAACCGGGTCGGGGTCGCCGGCAGCAGGCTTTCATCGGTCAGGGTTTGCAAAAACACGCTGAGCTGATGGATTTCATCGGGGCTGAGTTTTGGCTCCCAAATATGCCAGTGCAGCTGTAAGTGCTCATCTTTGGGCACGGCATGGCCGCGGCCTTTGGTATAAAATTCGGCCGCCTCATCCAGCGTGGCAAAACGGCCTGAATGCATATAAGGCGCGGTTTTGGCGATGTTGCGAAGCGTGGGCACTTTAAAACCGCCACGCAGTTTGGCCTTTTCCGGCGTGTTGCCGACACCGGGGTCAAACGGCATGCCTGCAGGCTCCGGCGCGCCAATCACCGCAATTTGCTGATTGGTGAAAAGCGGCGGTGTATGGCATTCGGCGCAGCGCGCCACAAAAGAGCGAAACACATTTAAGCCTTTGATTTCATTTTCATTGAGGGCGTCCTGATAACCGAGTGCATACTGGTCATAACGGCTGTTGAGGCTTACCAGCGAACTCTGAAAAGCGGCCAGCGCGGTGGCAATTTGCGCCAGCGTGATGCGAGGCGGCTGTTGCCGGGAGCCTGACGGTTCGTCAGCCGGGAACGCCTCGGCAAACAAGGCCGGATAAGCCGGGCTGGTGCTGAGATCGGCCAGCAGTTGTTCCGCGTTATTGGCCATTTCATGCGGCGCAAACAGCGGGATCAGCGCTTGTTGTTCGAGTGAGTCGGCGCGGGCGTCCCAGAACAGTTTTTTCAGAAAACCGACATTCCAGAGACTGGGCGCGCTGCGGCTGCCGGGCTGGCCAAAAGCGCCGGTCGATACCGCCTTGCCGTCGGCAAAACCTTTGGCCGGCTGATGGCAGCTGGCGCAGGCCTGGCGATGGTTAGCTGACAGCAGCGGGTCGAAAAACAGATAACGGCCGAGGTCTATTTGTTGTGGGCTAAAGCCGTCGCGTGCCGTTGGCAAAGCGGTTTTGGTGCCGCCGACGCCTTTGTTTTGCAGTGAATCATAAGCCTGATAGCGGCTGACCAGCCGGCAGCGGTTGTCGGCGGTGTGCTCAAAACTGGGCGGGCAACTGCCACTGAGCTGCAGGGGAGCGGCGTCGTCTGCGGTCGTGGCATGGCTGACGTTTGGCAGCAGCGCTATTGCCAGCAGCGCCATCGCTTGGATCGACATTGTTCGCATCGGGATTGATTGAATCTCAGTGCAGAGCCTGCGCCGCAGCCGCAATGCAGAGTGCAGGGATGGCATCCCCGGTGTTTTGCACAGCGCCAGTGTGCACAAGTGTGTCCACAGCGTCAGGGCTGCAGTCCGGCGCGACATGAGGTTTGTGGTATTCATAGTTTTCATGGCAAACCGGCACCGATATAAGCCGCGACGGCGTCGATGTCGGCATCCGACAAATGGCGCGCCATCATTGCCATCTGCCGGCCCGGTTTGTCGGTCTTCTGATTGCCGCGTGCGCCGTTTCGAAACAGCTGTAGTTGCCGGCTCAGATAGGCTGCACTTTGCAGCGACAGAGCCGGTGCATGGAGTGCCTGATTGCCTTGCGCTTTGTCGCCGTGGCAGGCCCCGCAGGAACCGATATAGAGCCGCCGGCCAGCATCCTGCTGCTGGGGACTGAGTGCTGGTTGGCCAGTTGCCGCATGAGGTGCATAAGGCTGCTGGCTGAAATGCAGGGCCAGCGCGTCGATCTCGGCCGGGTTCAGGGCTTTGGCAATCGCCAGCATTGGCGCGGCTGTGCTGTCATCGCCGCCGCGTTCGCCGGCTTGCAGTTGTTGCAGTTGCTTGCGCAAATACGCCTGCTGCTGACCATTGAGTGCGGGTGCCTGCACGGCCGCGCGCGCCGCATCGCTATGACAGGCCTGACAGCTTGCCGGTGTGGTGGCGCTGGCACTCCCGCTCACCAGACTACCGGCAAATGTGCTCAGGGCAAGCAGACGTACAAGTCGCCTTGGCATTGTATTGAGCTGGGAAATGGGCATATCAAAACTCCGCTGTGTCCGATGGGTGTCCAGTTCTCTCCGGTGGGTGTCCACGGAGCATACCTATGGGTGTCCTGCGAGCACCGGAAGCACGTGAACTGGGATGGATACCCAGAAATACTTTCCTGTGGCTGTCCTGTGACTCTGTGTTTTCATGCCAGACGCAACTCCGATGGGTGTCCTGAGAACAGATGTGCCAGACGCAACTCCGATGGGTGTCCAGGGAACATGCTTTCACTGTGCGTTTTCACACCGGCCGGTTCAAACCGAAAAGTGTACAAAGTTGTCCAGTTCGCTTTTTTTGCGTCGCGCTGCGGGTACTATCGAAGCGAAGGGGGCCGTCTGTTTCTGCTGCCTGCGCGCTGCTTCCCAGCGCAGCCATACAGCGCACCCTGCCGACAACAATTAAAACAACAGCGGAGTGAGTTATGTCACAGCTACGGGGACAGTCGAACCAGCACAATCAACAACAATTCAGGCTGCGGCCACTGACGCTGGCTATCTGGCTGGCGGCAGGCAGCAGTGGTTTTGCCGCGCAAGCAACAGCGCAGCAAGCAGCTGACAACAACAGCAATGAGCCTGCCATTGAAATCATGACAGTGACGGCGCAAAAACGGGTGCAGAACCTGATGGATGTACCGGTCGCTATCGACAGCATTTCGGCTACTGATTTAAAAGAGACCAACTCGGTGTTACTCGGCGACATTGCCGACTACACACCTGGTTTTAAATTCAGCAAAGACGCGGTCGTGCAAGCATCCGCTGCAATGCGCGGCATTTCCAGCAGCAATATCAGCACCGGCGGTGACCCGTCGGTGGCAATTTTCTTTGACGATTTTTACCTGCCGCGCGCCGCGCAAAGCGTGATGTTTTCTGACATGCAGCGCATCGAAATCTTAAAAGGGCCGCAAGGTACTTTGTTTGGAAAAAATGCCGCCGCCGGGGTGGTCAATATGATCCCGAACGGGCCGTCGCAGGACGACGAAGCATTCCTCAAAGGCACGCTTGGCAACTATGGTCTCAAGCGTTTTGAACTGATGGGCAATACTGCATTGAGTGACCAGTTCGCGCTGCGCCTGAACGCGATGAGTAACCAGCGTGATTCTTACCTCAACAACGTTTACCCGGATTATCAGGGCGAGGAACTTGGCAATACCAACCACAAAGCTGCCCGGCTTGCTGCTCTGTGGACACCCACCGTAAATACCAAGGTGCAGTTCGCCTACGACTATGACGATTTGAACCAGGGGTATGCGCCATCGATCGGCGTCAGTCCTTATGCCTACAGCATGAACCCGCTGGATCGCACCATCGAAAACGACGTGATCGACGGTCATGAGCGGCGCGATATGAGCAGCTGGTCGCTGAAAATCATGCACGACTTTAACGACGAATGGTCGGGCAAATTGATTAGCAGTAAACGGCAATGGGAAGTGTCGGGCCGCGATGATTCAGACGGTACCGCCGACAAAACCCGCTATCTGGACACCATCAACTTTGAAGACTCGGATATTTTTTACAATGAGCTGCAGCTCAACTACGCCAAAGGTGGCCTGAGTTATGTCGGCGGTATCACCTACAGCAAAGAAAACGTCTACCAGAAAACCAGCCTGAATATCATGGCCGACACTATCGCCCGGCTGACCACACAGAACGTCAACGGCATGCTGATTGAAGCGCTCAAAGGTGCCGGACTGCCAGATGCCATGATTGAACAAATGGGCCTGCCGGCTGACCACCTGTGGAACCCACAGGATTGGGCCAGTATGTTGTCGGTGATGGCGATGGTGGACCCGGCGGTCGCCGGCTTGCTGCAGCAGCTGGGCGCGGCGCCTTTTAGCCCGGAACTGGTCGGTGCCATTGCCGCCACCGGTGATTTGACTTATCAGGCCATCAGCGCAGGCATGGGCGTGCCGGAGATTTTCGGGCCGTCCAACGCCGGAAAGTTATGGGCGGAAGACATTGTCAACCGCGGCGATTTCACGTCGTTCGGGCTTTATTCCGATGTCGATTATCAGCTGAACGAGCGCTGGGGTTTTACCGCTGGCCTGCGTTACAGCCGCGATGACAAAGATTTCAGCTGGGAAATCAAAGAGCGCTCTTTTGGCGAGTCGCTGCCGGGCATCACCGATTTTCTGTTTCCGGTACTGTCGCAACTGAATGCCAGCCACAGTTGGAACAAACTGACCGGCCGTGCCGTGACGCGCTACAACCTGAATCCGGACAGCATGGTCTATCTGTCCTATTCAACTGGTTACAAATCAGGTGGTTACGATTCGTTAGACCCGCGCTCGGCGCAAAGCCCGTTTGCACCTGAAGAAGTGTCGAACATAGAGCTCGGCTACAAAGCCGATTTATGGGGCAAAGTCAGGCTGCAACTGGTTGGATATCAGATGGACCTGACCAACCGCCAGCGCGCCGTTAACAGCAAAGCGCCGGGTGCTGGCGTGGCGGTGCCGATTGTCATCAACGGCGATCAGGATATTCAGGGCGCCGAGCTGGTGCTGGACTGGCAGGCCACTGACACGCTGAAATTGGGACTGGTCACAGAGTTTCGCGACACCAAGTCAAAGTGGCAGCAGTTTTATAACGCCGAGGGCGATTTAGTTACCGACACCGAAAAAGACTCGGCGGCGGATTCATACACCCTCAGTGCCGACTGGAGTCCGCAGCAAAGCCTGGCCAACGGCGACCTGAAGCTGCATGTCGATTATGTGTATGAAGAAAATACCCGTGCAGACGACCCGGATTTATTGCAAATCGCCTACAGCATTCCTGCCTATTTTGCCGACAGTAAAAGCCTGAATGCGCGCCTGAGCTGGACCAGCAGCGACCAGCATTGGGAGCTGGCGTTGTGGGGCAAGAACCTGACCGACCACGACAGTACCGGCGGTATCGGTGGTTGGGCTGCAGATGTGCTGGGCACGCCCATCACGTCGCTCAATCCACCCCGGACTTATGGTGCTGAGATTCGTTATCAGTTTTAACGGCTAAGCGAGGATTCACAGGCGGAGGATTAACAGGAAGGATTAACAGGACAGCCATCGGGAAGGATTAACAGGACAGCCATCGTAAATGAGAGCTAGCTAAAGGAGTGTTAACAGGACAGCCATCGTAAAAAGGCAGAAGCCGCGGTGAACCCAAAGTTGGCTGATTCAGGAGTGTTTTGTTGCCGATCATCCTAAAAAAGTGATGTTCAGAGCGTTAAAAGGCTGATTCGGGATACGCCCATTTTTGCCGGGTGATTCAGCAGACAAATTTACAAAAGTGGTGAGAGAACAGGGTCAGCCAAACGCCAGCCTGGCAGCCGTAATACCGACCACTCTTTGTTGTCTGACCTTTTTACAAAATTCAAGCAAACGGGAGCTGCTGCCAATGACGCGATGATAAGTGTGCTCGAGATGTTGACAGTTGTGCAGCCACGCAGCGGCGCTCATCTTCAACCGGGCAAAAATTGGCGGCACTTGGTGCTGAATGTAACCACGCCTGCTGGTTCTGATTTGCCGGCCTGACCATTCAACTAATTGAATATATTCAATCAAATTATAAGGTATGTGCTCTGGGTGATTATTTTTGTGCGCATCACCGGCAAAGGGGAGCAACGCTGGCTTCAAGGCTGAGCTGGATTTATTAAGCCGGGTTTGAATGGAAGTAAAGTCGCTGCTTTCCAGTGAATCAGCCAGCTGAGCCCTGATAGGGTTTAAGTCCACATAAGCCATGGCCTGCAACTCAGCGCGCTCGTCCAGTAAGGCCTGCGATTTAAAGCGGCCTTCCCAAAACCGGCCGGTACAGCCATCCTCCTGATTGGCCATTCTGGCAATGGGTTCGTTTAAACAACGCATAAACCAACTTAAATCATAAAGCCGCTCGCGACGCAGTTCGATTTGCTTTACGGCTTCAGTCAGCTCTGCATCCGTCAATTTTTCATGTTCGGCATACCTTTTGGCTAAAACAGGTAATGAAAACAACGCACTCCAGCGTGTGATGACATCTTCAACGGGTAAATCCAAAGCCCGCTGCTTTTGAATGCGAATGACGAGGTGATAGTGGTTCGACATGATGGCGTAGGCAGAAATATCGATACAAAACAACTGAGTGAGTTCAGTAAGGCGGGCCACAATGGCCTCGCGGCGATGGCCGAAATCTTTATTATCGACGACGCCAAAGAGAAACGTGCGGCGCACACAACGGCTTACGATGTGGTAACTGGGCGTGGTATCGACGGACACCAACGTTTTACGGGGCATGGGCATGGTGGTTCCTTGACGGTCCTTGTCGAAGGCAGGCTTTTACTATGGTTGCTAAAATGTTAATGTCAAGGCTGGAGTGGGTGTCCTGCAAGTGTCCGACATGATGGCGTAGGCAGAAATATCGATACAAAACAACTGAGTGAGTTCAGTAAGGCGGGCCACAATGGCCTCGCGGCGATGGCCGAAATCTTTATTATCGACGACGCCAAAGAGAAACGTGCGGCGCACACAACGGCTTACGATGTGGTAACTGGGCGTGGTATCGACGGACACCAACGTTTTACGGGGCATGGGCATGGTGGTTCCTTGACGGTCCTTGTCGAAGGCAGGCTTTTACTATGGTTGCTAAAATGTTAATGTCAAGGCTGGAGTGGGTGTCCTGCAAGTGTCCGCAAGCGCATCCGTCCTGCAAGTGGGCAATTAGATCATCAACAATGAAAAGGAAAATGTTGAATGAATAAAATAAAAGTATTTTTAATAATTTGGATGGTATTGTTCATCAGTGCGTGTGCGACAAAAATTAAACCTGACGAATTAAGTGCGGTGAAAACAGTTGGCGTTCTTAATCATTTCCCTGAAAAGCCTAATTTTGTAACCATTGGTACAACTATATTCAATAATGACTACTCATCTGTCAATGATATTCAATTCTTTAATAATCTGAATGAGACGGTTGTCAATTATCTGGTCAGTAAAGGGTTTAAAGCTCAAGTGATCAAAGAACATCAGAGAAATGACTTTGATATGGTTATTGAATTAATTCCTCGTGATGTCTACGCCATGCCTGGGACCTTTGGTTTTGGTGTGAATCAACGCTCGATGTTTGGAAATGCTATGCAAGCAAATACTTATGTTGCTCTTAATATAGAACCTCACATTATGGGTAAGAGTAAGTGCAGTGCCTGTTATTTGCAAAAACTAATGCCGTTAGATATTGAAAAGCTTCCCCCAAGTTGGGAAGAGCTGACTGATACACAGAAAAGCCATGTGACCGATGTCTTGAACAAAAATATAGAACAAGCCATCCGGGCGCTGCTGGCAGCTACCGGATTATAACCACACTGTCAGTGTATGGGCTTTTAGCGGGGATGTGTGTCCTTTGAGGGACCAAGATTTGAATGGGTGTCCTGTGAGGAATCCCTCAGGCCGATGTTGTGCCCCCACATAAAACAGCGTACTTGAATATAACAGGCAACTGCTTTGCCACCATTGCAGCGCTCGATAAAATCGGGCATAACTTTGCGGGTATCCGCGTCTATGAAAGGAAAACTCAATGCGCAATTTCACCTCTTTAACTCTTGCCGCAGCGGCTCTGCTGCTGACGGTGCCCACAGTGCAGGCGCTGGATTGCGGCGGGTCCTGCAATGCGTCAAATGCATCTGCTGTGATGTCGGAAGGCCTGGGTCTGGTGGTCGAAGGCACTTTGTCTGTGGTGGCGGCATCTGGTCAGGTCACGATTGAAAGTGTACAACAAGCCGGCGATGCGGTGGTGCTGGTGGTACGCAGTGTGGCAAAAGCCGGTGAACTCAGTGCCAACGCGGCTTCAGAAGTCACCACGGCCAGCCTGAAACTGACGGGCAAAGCAGTGAAAAAAGTGGCTTTTGTTGCCGGACAGACGCTGGAGATCAGTGCCGTCAGCACTGGTCATTTCCTGGTGCTCAGTGGCAAAGCGCTGGCCTTTATCCCCAATGCGGCCGGCCAGGCTTTACTCAGCCATGAGAAAGTGAAGTCATGATCACCGGTGCCCGGCGCTTGCGTCCTCTGCTGTTGTGGCTGGCTGGTGCGGCGCTGCTCAGCGCCATGCCACTGTATGCTGGCACCGCCTGTAACGAGAATGTGGAGATTGAACCGGCTGAGCTGATGCAGGCGCTGGAGCTCGCTGAACAAAGCCGTCAGACCTTGTTACAGCAAGGGGCGACGGTTGCCATCATCGCCCGGGTAGGGCAGGACTTGTCCAAATATGGTCTGCGCTACTCGCATCTGGGGCTGGTTTATCAGACGGCCCCCGGCCAGTTTATTATCCTGCATGAACTGAACGAGTGTGGCAGCGACAAATCCGGCTTGTATAAAGAAGGGCTGGGTAACTTTTTCCTCGACGACGTTTTTGCGTTTGAAGCCTTGTTGCTGATCCCGCCGCCAGAACTGCAGCCGAAAATCCTGCAGTTGCTGCAAAGTGAGCAGGCGCTGCAGGCGCATCACGGTCACTACAATATGCTGGCCTATCCCTTTGACGAGACTTACCAGAATTCGAATCAGTGGGGGCTGGAACTGCTCAGTCATGTGCTGAGCGCCAAGCCACTGACCAGTCGCAAAGCGGTGCAGCATTGGTTGCAACAGCAACAGTATCAGCCGGGCGAAATCGAGGTCGGACCGTTATCGCGCATCGGCGCATCGCTGTTCAGAGCGAATGTCAGCTTTACCGAGCATCCGCTGAAACAGCGCCTCAGCGGCAGTTATCAGGTGGTGACGGTGGAATCGGTGGATGCGTTTTTGCAAAAACAATGGCCGGCGATGCGGCGCA
>CBINNO010000152.1:0-9656 GCA_966252055.1 uncultured Rheinheimera sp.
GACTACAGCCGTATCAACACCGACATCAATGGCTTTGGCGATCAGTCGCTGTCTGGCTGGGGTTTTGGTGGTGAATACATGAGCCAGGCGCATAACTTCTATGGTGCCTTGCAGACCCGTTTCTTCAACGGCGACGACACTTTTATGGCCGTCGGTAAAGTCGGTTACTTCGTGCAGCCAAACTGGCTGGTCAACCTCGATGTTTACCATGTGAACCCGGAGCGCGAAAGCTCTGATACCTATTATGGCGCCAGTACTAAAGTGATTGTGCCGGTGATGATGGGCGATCATCTGGTGTTGACTGCAAGTGTCGCGGATTGGGACGAAGAAAACGGCTATACCATCGGCGCTGATTATTACATCAGACCAAACTGGTCAGTCGGTGCCAGCTACCGCGACGATATGCCGATGGCTGATCTGAACTTCTCGCCAGCCAGTCTGGTGGGCAAAGGCACTGAGCTGCGCAGCGAATATTTCGTCACACCACAACTGGCACTGCGTGCCAGCTACAACCGGGTTGACCTCGGTCAGGGCCATACGGATCAATACGGTTTAGGCGCCAGCTACCGTTTCTAAGGCTGTTTTGTAGTTCCCTTGCTGATATTTTTGCTGATATTTGTGCAGAGAGCCCCGCAGTTGCGGGGCTTTTTTTTGGCGGGTCCGACGGAAAGGCGGCTATCGACCTGTCAGTTGGGCACTGGCCGCGGCTCACTGGCGACTTCTGGCATCAGGGGTACATCGCCTGAAGTCCATTGTTGCCATAAACTGCTGGCGACCGGGCCCATCAGCTGGCTGCGCTGGCGTACCAGATGCACTTCGCCACTGATCTCTGCCGGGTAACCCGGCAGCAGCAGCTGTTGTAACTGGCCCAGCCGTAGTTGTTCTGCCACCTGATAGCGCGGCACCATGCCCCAGCCGAGACCACTTTGCAGGCTTTGTTGCATGGCCAGCGTGTTATTGACCCGAACTCTTTGGCGGCTTTGCACCGGAGTCAGACTGCCACTGGCGTAATTGAGCGCGTCAGCGTCGGCGATCAACTGCGGCAATTCGGCCAGCAGGGATGCACTGACCGGCTGGCCGGCCAGTAACGAGGGGGCGGCGACCAGCAAAATGTCGAACTGACCGACGCAAACCGAGGCAAAATCGCCCAGACTGACAAACACTGGATACCAGGGCGTTAATACTAAATCCGCTTGTTGCTGGCGAAGTTTCTCCAGCGCCTGCAGCCGGTAGTCTGAACTGAGTGTCAGCTCCGTCAATGGGAACTGGCGGCGGACACTGGCGATCGCCGGTAAAAACTGGGCGAGCGGCACCGCTTCATCAATGGCAATGCGCAGACGGGGTTCAAAACCGGCAGCCAGATGGCGACTCAGCGACTCCAGTTCGCTGACTTGCTGCAACACCACTTTGACCTGTTGATAAAAGCGCTCGCCGGCATCGGTCAGCCGCAGGCGATACTGGCTGCGGTCCACTATAGTAAAACCGCAACTGCGCTCGAGCTGGCGGATCGCCATACTGAGCGCCGGCTGGGTTTTATGCAGGCTGGTTGCCGCCTGTTGCAGGCTGTCGTGGCCGGCCAGCGCCTGTAGTATTTTCAGTTGTTGTAAATTCATAAGTAACGCTTATGAAGATTAGAAATAAATATAAATTTTATCTGAATGAGGCCACTTGTATAGTGGGGTTTTCGCCGTTTCTGGAGTTTTATCACATGCAAAAATCAGGATGGGTCACTGTCGTGGCGGCCATTGGACTTGGCCTGCTCAGTGGGTGTCAGCCGGCGACAACGCCAGAACACAGTGCGCAGCCGCGACCGGTCAAGTTGTTCAGTGTCGGCGAGAATCCATTGCAGCAAATTCGCCAGTTCCCGGCATTAGTCGAGCCGACTGAAAATGCCCGGCTGACCTTCAGGGTCGCTGGCCGCTTGCAGAAACTGACCGTGAGGCCAGGCCAGCAAGTGCAGCAAAATGAAATGCTGGCACAGCTCGAGCCCACTGATTTTAAACTGAAGCTGGAGCAGGCCAGCGCCCGTTATCAGCTGGCAAAGGCGCAGTACGAGCGGGCTGACAAACTGCTGGCGCAGAAGCTGATGTCACAGGCTCAGTTTGATGAAGTCAAAGCGCAGTTGCAGGTGGCTGATGCCGATTTAAAAACCAGTCAGACCAACTTAAGTTATACCGAACTCAGAGCGCCGTTCAGCGGCACTATTGCCCGCTTGCTGGTGGAGAATCACGAGAATGTGGCGGCGCAGCAGGCCATTCTGGAGCTGCAGTTGCGGGATATGGTCGATGTAGTGATCCAGGTGCCCGAGGACGTGATTGCACTGGTCAGAAAGGACGCCAGCTATCAGCCAGAAGTGGTGTTTGACTCCTACCCGGCGCAGAAGTATCACGCCACTATCAAAGAATGGGACACCCGCGCCGATGCGGCCACTAACAGCTTTAAAGTGGTGTTCAGTTTGCCGGCGCCGAAAGAATTTAACGTGTTGTCCGGCATGACGGCCAATGTAGTGGCAGATCTGGGCCAGTTGACCCGCCAGCAGCAGCCGGTGCTGACGGTGCCGGCCAGCGCGGTCTTTGTGCCGGCTGACAAACCGCTGGACGGCGACCGTTATGTCTGGGTTTATCAGCCCGCAGAGGGCATTGTCAACCGGCGCCCGGTGATGCCGGGCAAGCTGAGCGGCGAGCGGCTTGAGATCATCAGCGGTCTGAGCGGTGGCGAGCAGGTGGTCAGCGCCGGTGTGCATCAGCTCAGTGAAGGGCAGGCCGTAAGGCCCTGGCAGCGCGAGCGGGGGCTCTGAGCATGGATGTGGCGCAGTATTTTATTAAAAACCGCACGTCCAGCTGGATGGTGGCGCTGATCCTGCTGATTGGCGGGACTTTGGCTTACCTTGGGCTTGGCCGGCTGGAAGATCCGCAGTTTACCCTCAAGCAGGCGATGATAATTACCCAGTATCCAGGGGCGTCACCGCAGCAGGTCGAAGAAGAAGTCAGCTATCCGCTGGAGAATGCCATTCAGCAGGTGGCAGCGGTGGATCATGTGACCTCAGTGTCGGTGGCCGGCCAGTCGCAGATCATGGTCGAGATGAAAAATACTTACCGGGCGGCCGAACTGAAACAAATCTGGGATGAGCTCAGACGCAAAGTGAACGACCTGAGCCCGCAGCTGCCGCCGGGCGTTAAACCGCCGCTGGTCAACGATGACTTCGGCGATGTTTACGGCATGTTGTTTGCGGTGCATGGCGAGGATTTCAGCGACGATGAACGGCGCGATTATGTCGATTTGCTGCGCCGGGAACTGGTACTGGTCGACGGCGTTGGTAAAGTGACGGTCAGTGGGCGCCAGCCGGATCAGGTGATTGTCGAGATCTCGCGCAGCCGGCTGGCGTCGCTGGGGATCCCACCGGCGCAAATCGCCAGTTTGCTGCAAACGCAGAACACAGTGTCCAATGCCGGGGTGATCAAAGTCGGGCCTGAAGCGGTGCGCATTCACCCAAGCGGCGAGTTTCAGTCGGTTGAGGAGCTGGAGCAACTGATCATCAGTAACCCGGCGGCCAAAGAGCTGATTTATTTAGGTGATGTCGCCAGGGTCTATCGCAGCAACCAGGAGATCCCCAGCCATTTGGTGCGCTTTGGCGGACAGGCGGCACTGACGCTGGGGATTTCGTTTGCACCGGGCGTCAATGTGGTGGAAGTGGGCGCTGCGGTCCAGGCCCGGATGGCGGAGCTTGATTATCTGCGGCCCATCGGCATGGAGTTGTCGACCATCTACAACCAGCCGGCCGAAGTGGCGGTATCGGTGGATGCCTTCATCCTCAATCTGGTGGAGGCGGTGATCATCGTCATCGCGGTCTTGCTGGTCTTTATGGGGCTGCGCAGTGGCTTGCTGATTGGGCTGATTTTGCTGCTGACAGTGCTCGGTACCTTTATTTTTATGCGCCAGCTGCAGATTGAGCTGCAGCGTGTGTCACTCGGCGCTTTGATTATTGCGCTTGGCATGCTGGTCGACAACGCCATTGTGGTGGTGGAGGGCATTTTGATTGGCATGCAGCGCCGGCAGAGCCTCAGCGAGGCAGCGTCGGCGATTGTCAAACAAACCAAATGGCCGCTGCTGGGCGCCACTGTGATTGCCGTGGTCGCCTTTGCGCCTATCGGCTTGTCGCCGGATGCAACCGGTGAGTTTGCCGGCAGCCTGTTCTGGGTGCTGCTGATCTCTCTGCTGCTGAGCTGGCTGACCGCCATCACGCTGACGCCGTTTTTTGCCAGTTTGCTGTTAAAAGCGCCGGCCACGACCCCGTCGGCCGCATCCGCTGACACTGCGGCTCCCGAGCTGTATCAGGGTTTTATCTTTGACCTGTACCGTCAGGCGTTGTCGGCAGTGCTGCGTCACCGCTGGCTCAGTTATGGCGTCATGCTGCTGATGCTGGCCGGCGCTGTGGTTGGTTTTAAACAGGTCAAACAAGTGTTTTTCCCGTCCAGCAATACGCCGATTTTTCTGCTTGATCTGTGGCAGCCGGCCGGCACTGATATTCGCCAGAGCCTGGCCGACAGCCAGGATGTGGTGGCATTTTTGCAAAAACTCGATGGAGTGGAAGCGGTCACGTCGACCATTGGCCGCGGCGCCGACCGTTTTATGCTGACTTACCAGCCTGAGAAGATTTATCCGGCTTATACCCAGCTGATCGTGCGGGTGCGCGACAAAGCCTTGCTGGCGCCGCTGATGCAACAGGCGCGCGATTATGTCAGTGCCGAACATCCGGCACTGCAAAGCAAACTGAAGCGGCTGGAAGTGGGCCCTTCAACGCCGGCGAAAATCGAGGTGCGGCTCAGCGGGGCTGATCCGCAAGTGCTGCGTGAGCTGGCGGCTAAGGCCCGGGCCATTCTGGCCAGTGATGCCGGCGCCAAGAATATCCGCGACGACTGGCGCGAACGCGCGAAAGTGCTGCGGCCAGTGTTTAACGAGGCAATGGCCCGCCGCGTTGGGGTCAGTAAGCAGGACGTCGATGATGTGCTGCTGACACAGGTCAATGGCAAAACGGTTGGCATTTACCGGGATGGCACGCATTTGCTGCCCATCATCAGCCGCCCGCCGGCGGGGGAGCGCCAGACCGTTGATGCGCTGGCGGATGTACAGCTGTACAGCCCGAAGCTGGGGCGTTATATCCCGTTGTCACAGGTGGTCAGCAGCTTTGAACTGGCCTGGGAAGATCCACAGATCATGCGGCGTGACCGCAAACGCACGCTGACGGTGCAGGCCGATCATGACATTCTGGGGCAGGACACCGCCGCCAACCTGCTGAAAAGGGTCAAACCGCAGCTGGATGCGATTGCGCTGCCGGTCGGCTACAGCCTGAGTTATGGCGGCGAGCTCGAAGCGCAGACCAAAGCGCAGAAAGCCTTGTTTGGCTCGTTGCCGCTTGGGTATCTGGTGATGTTCGTGATCACGGTGCTGCTGTTTAACTCGGCGCGGGATGCGTTGGTGATTTGGGCCTGTGTGCCTTTGGCCATCATCGGCGTTACCTGCGGCTTGTTGCTGGTCGGCGTGCCTTTTGGTTTTATGGCGCTGCTGGGCTTTCTCAGTTTGTCCGGCATGCTGGTGAAAAACGGCATTGTGCTGCTTGATCAGATTGAACTGGAACGCCAGGAAGGCCGGGCGGCGTTTGAAGCGGTGTTCCATGCCGCCGTCAGCCGGGTCCGGCCGGTGGCGATGGCGGCCATCACCACCATTTTGGGCATGATCCCGCTGGTGGGGGATGACTTTTTTGCCAGCATGGCGGTGGTGATCATGTTTGGTCTGGGTTTTGCGACAGTCCTGACCTTGCTGTTTTTGCCGCTGCTGTACTGCAGCATCTATAAAATCCGCACGCCGGCGGCCTGATGGCCGTCGCAGGTGCTGTGCTGTCAGGTTTCTGCGCAGCCAGACTTTTGTGCAGCGCCTGCGCTTTAGCTTGTGGTAACCTGTTGTTCCGATTCAGGTTGGCCGGTGCCAGCCTGCCCTTGACCCGATTGGAAAACTGACCGATGAAAGCCTGGTTTTTGCTGGCCTTATGGCCGGCTGCGGCATTGGCCGCTGACACATTACCGCCGCTGCTGCCCTGGCAAGGCGCCACTGCAGCGTTGATCCAGCCCAAACATCCGTGGGTGACGCCGGCTGAGCTCAGTTATCTGACCGAAACCCCCAGTTATGCGCAAACGGTCAGTTACCTGCAAAAGCTGGTGGCGAGCTCAGAAATGCTCAGGCTGGAATCCATCGGCAAAAGCCCGCAAGGCCGCGATATCTGGCTGGTGAAAGCCAGTCTGCAGCCGGATCTGGTCGGCAAAGGCGACGGTCAGAGCAACAAGCCGACTTTGCTGGTGCAGGCCGGTATTCACAGCGGTGAAATTGATGGCAAAGACGCCGCGCTGATGCTGCTGCGCGACATCGTCCATGGCGACAAACAGAGTTTACTCAGCCAGGTGGATTTGCTGATCATCCCGATTTTATCGGTCGATGGCCATGAAAGATCCGGCAAGTTCAACCGGATGAACCAGCGTGGACCGGTGGAGCAGGGCTGGCGCTCGACGGCGCAGAATCTGAACCTGAACCGGGATTATGCCAAGCTCGACAGCCCTGAGCTGCGTGCTGTGCTCGGTGTGATGAACCGCTATCAGCCGGATTTGTACATGGATATTCATGTCACCGACGGTGAAGATTATCAGTACGACATCACTTATGGCTTTAATGAGCCTGTCGCCAGCCAGAGCCCAAACGGCGCCAGCTGGCTGGCACGGGTGTACCGGCCTTTTATCAATCAGCAGCTGGAAGCCGCCGGCCATATTCCCGGCCCTTTGGTGTTTGGCATCGACAGCATGGATTTTGCCAAAGGCATCGCACAGTGGACCGCCAGTCCGCGTTATTCCAATGGCTATGGCGACGTGCGTCATCTGCCGACTGTGCTGGTGGAGAACCACAGCTTAAAACCTTACCGCCAGCGGGTGCTCGGCACTTATGTGTTGCTGGAGCAGACGCTGAGCCTGCTGGGCAGTCAGGGTAAAGCGCTGCAGCTGGCCAAAAAAGCCGACGAACAGGCGCGGCCCCAGCGTCAGGTGCTGGCGTATCAGGCAAGCGACACGCCGGAACCCGTGGCCTTTAAAGGGATCCGTTATCAGAAAAAACACAGTGAGATCAGCAAAGCCGACTATATCGAATGGCTGGGCGAGCCACTGAACTACGACGCCTTGCCGGTTTACTGGGACAAAGTGCCGGCGGTGGAAGTGGAAGTGCCCAAAGCCTATTGGATCCCGCCGCAGCATCAGGAAGTGATTGAGCGGTTAAGCTTGCATGGCATCCGGTTTAGCGTGCTGCCTGCGGCGAAAACCCTTGAGTTACAGCAGTTGGTCGCCAGCGAGCCGCAATTTAGCAGCAAGCCCACCGAAGGCCGTTTTATGGTCAGCAGCAATTTTAGTCCCAGCTGGGGCAGTTTCAGCCTGCCGGCAGGTTCAGTGCGGGTCAGCACTGATCAGCCGCTGGGCGCGCTGGCGGTTGCGCTGTTACAGCCACAGGCGCCGGATTCGCTGCTCAGCTGGGGCTTTTTCCATTCGATGTTCGAGCGGACCGAATATTTTGAAACTTATGCCATCTTGCCGTGGATTGAGCAGCAGCTGAAACAGGACAAAAAGCTGGCCGCGGATTTTGCCGCAGCGGTGAAAGCCGACAGCAAACTGGCCAAAGACGGTCAGGCAAGGCTGGACTGGTTTTATCAGCGCTCGCCGTTTTATGACACGCAGTATCTGAAATATCCGGTACTACTGGAGCGTTAAGCGCAGGCGTTGACAGCGCCTGACATATGGCTGAACCCGGCGAACCTGTCCTGCTCCGCCGGCTCAGTCGTAACTGACGGGGCTGCGGCCGCCGCCGGCTGATTTGCTGTTTGGCTCCACCGTTTGACCCGGCTGCAGGCCATGCTGCCCCTTGATCACCACCCGGTCACCGGGGCGCAGCGCCGATTCGACAATGTAATGGGTATCCAGCGTGCTTAGAATGCGCAGGCTGACCCGCTCGGCCTGCTGTTGGTCATTGATACGCCAGGTGCGGAACACTTCGCCTTCAAGCTCAATCGCTTCATTGGGCACTTTGGTGATGGTGTCGGACTGCACCTGCATGTCGATTTGTTGCACCTGACCGACCAGCAGATTGCTGCGATCTTTGGCCGGATGGTCAAAATACAGCGTCAGGTTTTCTGCTTTATCGTCCAACTGCTGACTGACTTCGCGCAGGGTCAGCGTTTTGCCCTGCAGCAGGTACTGATGGCGTTTTAAATCGGCATTGCTGCTGTAACTGATCACCGGCAACTTGCATTCCAGCTGCTTATTTTGGGTCGACAGCAGCTGCATGATGGCCTGGCCCTCTGACAACTGCGAACCGGGCTCTGAACTGACTGTCATCACCTGCGCGTCAAAAGGGGCAAAATGGCTGAGCCGCTTTTGCCGTGCCAGCGCAATCTGCAGCTCCTGCTCCAGCCGCTGGATCTTCAGCTCTGAACTGTCGAGCTGAAACTTCAGATTATGCAGTTCAGTGGCGGCGGTCAGGCCGGATTTACTCAGCCGGTTGACGCGCTGATACGACTCGGCGGCATAATCTTTGGCGACTTTCGCCGCCTCAATATCGGTGCGGATAATATTGATTTGTCGCTGCAGGTAGGCGTCATCCTGTTTGGCCACCAACTGGCCTTTTTTGACCGAAGTGCCGACCGGCAGCATCTGCAGCAGTTCAGCAGACGCGTGGCTGGAGATGCGGTAGCTTTGCGGCGCCGTGATGCGGCAATCCAGACTGTGCACCACCGCCGCGTGATGCGCCAGCACCACATCGGTTTGCACCGGCTTGGGGTCGTCTTCGGCGAAGGCCGGCGCGGCCAGCCAAACGGCCAGCCACAGCATCGCAAAGTGCGGCTGCAAGCGGGACTTTAAACTGGAATGCGAGCTGGAATGCAAACGCGGTTGCACGCTCTGTTGCAAGCGCTGCTGCATTCTCTGTTGCATTCTCTGTTGCACAGGGGCCACGATACAACTCCGGGCTTTGGACGAAAAAAGCCCTTATACCCAAAGTTGTGGCTGTTGACCAGTCTGAAAGCTTTCGGGCCGGTCGATTTCCCGATTATTGTCCGGTGTGGCACGACCAAATGCCGGATGCCAGTCCTGCCAGAGCACTTGCTGACCTTGTTGTTGCAGCATGGCGGCGATTTGCGCCGGGCTGCGCCTGTCCTCCGTGTCAAACTGCGCCAGATTCTCTGGCGCCAGTGCATAACCGCCGGGCTGGGTTTTGCTGCCGGCGCTGGCCACGCTGGCGATAGTGCCCAGCAACAGATCCCTGAGCGCCGGCCGGTCGCGGGTCGAAATGCTGAGCGACACGTCAGGCGCCACTATTTTCAGGGCACAAAGAATTTGCAGGTAATGGCGATCTGACACGCCGCTTTGCTGCGTCGTGGCGCCGGCGCAGGGCTGCAGCCTTGGCAGCGCCAGCGAGATAGCAAGCTGCGGATAGTGTTTTTGCAGCCAGCGCAGGTGCCAACAGAGCAGCAACACGTCGGCGCGCCAGTCAGACAACCCCAGCAGCACGCCCATGCCGAGCCGGGCAATGCCGGCGGCGCCCACCCGGGCCGGCGCATCCAGCCGCCACTGCAT
>CBINNO010000153.1:0-9594 GCA_966252055.1 uncultured Rheinheimera sp.
CAGTTTTTAACAACGCAAAGCGTTGGCGCAGCACTGGCAAAGAGGGTGAGCGCCACGGATGGAGCGAATAAAAAAACGGGCCTAAGCCCGTTCTGTTCTCTTCGGTTGGCTGCTTAGCCGGCTTGTTGCTGGCGGGCGATTTGTTCGACCTGCTGCCAGACTCTGAGCGTATTGCCGGACATAATCTTGACGATGTCCGCCTCGCTGTAGCCACGCTGCAACAAGCCTTCAATCAGATTCGGATACATCGACACATCTTTGAGGCCATCCGGCAGTGAATCGCCGACGCCGTCAAAGTCTGAACCTATGCCGACATAATCAATGCCGACCAGTTTCACCACATGGTCAATGTGCTTGAGCACCGTCTCGACATTGGCAAAGGGGTACGGGTTCTTCTTAAGATATTCGGCTTTAAACGCCGGGTCGTCCTGATCTTTACCGGCCGCTTTGGCCGCCGCTTTGTACATCAGGCCCCATTGATTGGCGCGCTGTACTACAAAGGCCGAGCCGAAGTTAATCTGGATCACGCCGCCATTTTTGGCGAGCGCCTCAATCATTTTGTCGTCCATGTTGCGCTCAAAACCCGGTACTAAAGCGCGCAGGCTGGAGTGCGAGGCCACCACTGGCGCTTTGGTCAGCGCCAGCACTTTGTAAAACGCGTCGTCGGAGATGTGCGACACATCAATCATGATGCCGAGCCGGTTCATCTCGGCGACCACTTTTTCTCCAAAGGCGCTTAAGCCTTTGTGCGGCCGGCGCAGGTCGTAGCTGGAATCGGCAATATGGTTCGATTCTGAGTGCGCCAGTGTGATGTAACGGATGCCGCGGTCATAAAAAAACTGCAGATTTTCCAGCTTGCCTTCAATCGGTGTGCCGTTTTCCATGCCAAGCGGCAACGAAATTTTGCCCGCATTGAAGTGTTTTTGCAGATCGCTGCTGTGATAAGCGATGGCAAATTTGTCCGGCGCCCGGCCTACGATGGCCTCCACGCTGTCAATCAG
Source organism: uncultured Rheinheimera sp. (assembly GCA_966252055.1). Taxonomy (GTDB): domain Bacteria; phylum Pseudomonadota; class Gammaproteobacteria; order Enterobacterales; family Alteromonadaceae; genus Pararheinheimera. The sequence continues at coordinate 1,002 of CBINNO010000153.1, forward strand.
CTGATTGGCCAGCTGAAAACCACCGCCGGTTTTTTCTTTCGACGCCGGAATATAAATCGACATAAAAGGCGCATTCAGGCCACCTTTTTTCGCGCGCGGATAATCAAATTCACCTTTGGCTGTGGCTTTGCTGACATCTTCCCAGTGGTCGACTAACCGGTACGGCACGTCGATATGGGTGTCGATCAGCAAATGTTGCTGCGCCAATTGTTGCGCTTTGGCAGCAAAATCCTGCGTGGATGCGGCGCTGGCGCTGTTCATCGTCGTGCCGGCGGCGGTCAGGCTGCACAGCAGCCAAAAACTGATTTTTTTCATGAGGTTCCCGGGTCTTTTTTTATGCAATTGTGACCATCAGCTTACCGGATGGTCTCTGTGCGCGCGAAGCGCTTTTATCGCAACACAGTGTTTTGTGGTCGTGCCGGCGCGGATTTGGCCGTGGCTGCTGAGCAGCACAATAAACAGCCGCCCGCACATCAAAGCGCATTTGCAGAGCGCTGCGCACAGCGCATTACTTCAGAGCTTTGGCGAAGCGCACTAACGGTGATCGGGCGCGGTCAGCGCCGTCCGCTCGGCCGCACTGATCACCTGAGGTGTCACTTTCAGCGTGCCGTCGGCGTGATAAAACGGCGAGCGCCGGTAACTGCCACTGAGCCGCCCGCGCAGCACCAAAAATAAAAAGCGCAGGATCACACCGGCAATGCCGCGTTTCTGCGGTTTGGGGCTGCCCAGCGCGCCTTCCGTGTTGGCCTGCGCCACTGCGGCGCCAAAGTCGGCGTCCAGCCGGTCCTGCTGCAGGCAATTGTGAATAAGCCCGATAAAGCACATGTTGCGCTCTGCCATGGTGTTGCCAATCGGCGTGCGACAGCAGCGACAATACCAGCGCACCAGCCCTTTGGGACTGAGCCGCATCGCGGCCAGTTGGTCTTCACCGGCCAGCCAGCGAATACGCGCCTGCGCCAGCTGCAGCACTTCAGTACCGCCCTGCGCATCCAGCGTGCGCTGTTCATCACCGAGAAAACGGGCAAAAGCCCGGCAATCTTTGCAATAACAAATCACCCGGCTATGCGGCCCGCTGCCGCTGATTTCGCCTTTGACGGTGCCACACTGGCATTGGATTGGATGCATCATGACTGCGCTCCCTGACATGCGGTCCCGACGGGCCCGTCCTGCCATGACTATAGGCCGCAGCCCCAAGCCCGGTACAGTATTTTCTGCAACCGGGTCCGACAGCTGTGATCAGGGTACCGAATAACCGGGGAGCGGCCGGCTTTCCAGCTGCACACAGCGGCTGGCCGTGCAGAGTTTCAGCGGCTGTGGCTGGTCCGTTAACGCCAGCCAGTCTGCTTCGCTCCGGTCGCTGGCTGCCAGGCCATTGATTTGTTCTATGAGGTCACCCACCTGCAGGCCAGAGCCGGCGGCGGGCAACTGCGGAAACAGATAACGCACCACAAAGGCGCCACTTTGGATTTTGCGCAGCTCCAGGCCTGCCAGGTTATAACGCGAACGAAACGGCTGTCCGTGATAAGGCCGCAGGTACAGTTGCTGCGCCGGATAATCAATGACGCTGACAAACTGATTGAGTAAAGCGCTGCCCAGCACCCACCAGTCATCGGGGTCATCTGACGGAATCAAGTTCGTGTGGATATTTTTCAGTTGTAAAGCGCCCAGCTGCAAGCCCGCCAGCGTTACCCGCTGATGTTCCGTTTTACCACTCAGGCCAAAATCGGCGGCCGTCACCTGCGTCGCTGGCAGCGCGATTTGCTGCGATGGCGGATAAGCAGCGCTCAGCTTCAGATAATGCCGGCTGCCGGTGTCAATGATGAAGTCGCGCCGCACTTGCTGCTGTGCATTAAACGCCAGCGTGCCGGCGACACTGATTTTGCGCCACGACTCCTGCAACGGCAGGCTGATGTCGGCCGCCACCGGCTGATAAGGCCGGGCGGACAAGCCGATCAATTGTGCCTGCCGGTCGAAAGTCCAGCGGAAGTGACGCAGCAGGTCATGCCCTATCACGCCGTCGAACACCAGTTCGTCAGGCCGCAGAAAATAAGGGCTGCGGCTGGCCGGAATATAAGCCAGCTGCACATCGTCAAAATGGACCTCGGCCAGCGACAGCCGCGCGACTTTGGTTTGCCAGGCCTGGCTGTCCTGTTGGTCACCCCAGCCGCCCAGACTGAGCGGATACCCTTGCGGCAAGTGCAGCTGGCGCACGGCCGGGCTGTCAAACAGCATGCTGAACGAAGCGCCGGTGTCTAGTAGCATCAATAGCGACTGGGTCTCTCCCCGTGGCCCCTGCACACGAATATGAATATAAGGTTTTTCGCCCAGATACCAGGCACTGAACTGCTGATCAGGCTGTCCGGCCGGCCACTGCGGCAGCAAAGCATTGTTGGCGCTGCGTAAGCGCAGATAGTTGGCGGTCTCGCAACCGGTCAGCCACCCCAAAGGACACAATAACAGGCACAACGTCAGCCAGCGCATCAGGGCACCTCCTTCGTCACCGCTGACTTCACAGCAGTTGACGCCACAGCCACTGGCGGCGCGGCCGCGGCCAACTGCGCGCTTTGCCGGAGCAGCCGCAGCAGCGCAACACCGTGGCGGATGTCCGCCTGATGAAAGGCCAGATAAGCATGGATAGCCAACAAATTGCGCGCAGGCAGTGGCTGACGCTCGGCGGCACTTTTCGCCAGCCACTGCTGCGCCGCCGCCAGGCCTTCGCGCTGGTAAACGCCCAACAAGTCAACAGTTTGCTCTTCGGGCGTCACTGCACGGCTTTTCGGCGTCACGCCGAGCGCCTGCACTACTGCATCGGCCAATGGCCAGACCGACCAGGGATTTTGCCCGCTCAGCAGCCGGCCATCCTGCACCAGTTGCGCCAGATAACGCGGCCCGGCCTGAAAGCGGGCGCCGCGCTTTTGTAACTGGTCCTGCAACAGCCCGCCGGGGAACACCTGTGCCGCCCGCGGGATCAGGAACAGCTCTTCTTCGTTGGTAAAAGCGGTCAGCTGCCGGCCCTGCAGCAGATAGTCACCGCTTGGCAATTTGACGTTTAACAGCGCCGCCGGGCCGTGGCAGACCGCCGCAATCACAGCCCCTTGTTGCCAGCTGGCCGCCAGCAATTGCTGCAGCGTGGTGTTATTGGGAAAATCAAACATCGTGCCTTTACCGCCCACCAGATAAACCGCCTGATAAGCTGTCGCGTCGACGGCGCGCAGTGGCAGGCTTTGGCGCACTTTGGCCATCGCCGCCGGGTCATTCAGAAAGGCATAGTCATAAGGCCCCATGTCGTCATCGTCCTGCACATAAGGCGCAGCGCCGCCGATAGGGCTGGCAATGTCGACCGCAAAGCCGTTGGCCATGAAAACATAATAAGCACGGGCCAGTTCGGTCAGCTCGAAACCGGCTTTTTTCTGTTTGCTGCCATCGGCCGTCGGCACTGTCATGGTCGCCGTGCTGGTCACTATCGCCAGGATGCGGCCACGCGGTGGCACCTCGCCAATCTGTTGCAGATAGGCGATGTCCTGCACCTGACTGGCTGGCAATTCCGTTTGCTCACTGAAATCCAGCCAGCTCAGCACCCAGCCCACCAGCAGCGCGATGCTTAGTAACAAGACCGCCAGACTGACCGCAATTTTTTTCCCCATTTGATGACTCCGGAGCGCATTGATTGAGGCGTCAGTATCGCGGCCGGCTTGTGAAAGAATCGTCAAAACGCCGCCACCACAGCAATGCAGCAGGCCGGTCAGGCTGACATTTTGTAACAATTAGTTAAATCTGACTGATTTTTCGGCGACCAGCTGGTAAGGTCCTTGGTTGTACGACAGCAAGTCACATGCTCAAACCCAGGAACATAACAATGAAAAAATTAATTCTGCTGGCCGCTATTGCGGCGCTTTCCGCCGGCTGCAGCAGCACCGGCCCCAAACCAGAAACCATCAGCAAAACCAACGTAGTCAAAGCCAACGATATCGAAAAGAAACGCGGCGAAGCGCCGGCCGGCACGCTGGAGCAACAAGGGTACATCTGCCGGACTGAGCGTCCGCTCGGCACCCGTTTTGGTAAGAAGGTCTGCCGCTCACCGCAGCAGATTGAAGAAGAACGCCGCGCCGCGAAAGAGGCGTTGCCCCGTCATCGCGAGTGTAATGCCGGCGCTATTTGCAATTAAATCAACGGGCGGCAGTGGCTTGATACTGCCGCCTTTTGCTCAGCGTCTGATGCCAAACTGCTGCCACAACACACTCTCAAGCTCTGCAGCCGAGACCTGACGGCTCTGCGTGACACCCGACTCGCTTTGTTTCAGCTCGTCACCGACCAGCATCACGCGCCCGCTGGCATGCTGACGGATTAACAGCAATTTCTGCACAAAGACGGTGTCCGGGTGGGTCGAATTCAGGTAATTGGCCGGCATAAAATCAATCCATTCAGCACTTTGCAGGTCAAAACCAAACTGACTGACCCAGGCACCATTGAGATTGGCCTGCAGCACATACTCTGCCGGCGTTGGGCTGATCAGGCGGAACTGGTCAAAATCCTGTTGCTGCAGCAGATTGACCTGCGACAAAGCGATTGGCGCACGCATACCGTAGCTGCCAAAACCGAGATCACACAGATAACGTTCGCCCGCCAGGCTGACCAGCACCGCCATATGGGTTTTTGGCCGGCGCATCGGATAAAACATCGGCCGGCAGGCGACAAATTGCCATTCAACACCGAGCGCGGTCAGCGCCATGGCAAATAAGCCATTGAGTTCATAACAATAACCGCCGCGGGCCGCCTGCCCGTCGACGCCGATAATTTTGCCGACTATCTCTTCCGGCACCAGCGACACCACTTTGCCGGCCTGCACGTCGAGGTTTTCAAAAGTGATACTGCGCAGCTGTGCCTGCATCATGGCGGCAAGCGCTGCGGCGTCAAAGCCGGCAGCAACCGGTGCGGCGTCCAGGCCAATCCGGCGGGCATATAAAGCTAAATCAAAGTTGGTGGCTTGCATGGCGATTCTCTGGCGGACTACGGAAGCGGTGTATTGTCGCTGATCTGCCGGACGCTGACCAGTTGTCAGCTTTGCGACACTGCCATTAGACTGGCGGGCACATTTCAGGGACTTTGTGGCTGGCTTATGTGGATCGTACTCAGAATAGCCGTGGCGCTGTTTGCCATGTTTTACCGGTTTGTCCGTTATTCCGAGGCCATGATTTGGCAACCAAGCGGCCACCATCAGGACAAACCTTATCTGCTGAAGACCGAGCATGACCAACATGGCAAAATCTGCGGCTTTGAGTTAGGCGTGCCTTTTCACACTGGCGCTTTGTTTAAATTCTGCCGGGAAAGTGGCAGCGACCGGTTTTTTAAAGCCCTGGGGCTGAGCCGTGAATTTCAGACCGGCGACGCTGCGTTTGATGAAAAAATTTTTCTTGCCTGCGACCATCCGCAGCTGCAACAACATCTGGCAGCTGAGCCTGGCTGCCGACAGCAAATCAGCCAGTTGCTCAGTCAGCAAAAAATCAGCGCTATCTGGTCTGATGGTGCACAGCTGTGGCTGAAGCAACAGGCAAACCGCGAACCCCAGGCCGCTGACATCGAGGCACTGATGCAGCTGGCCGACCAGCTGCAACCCGTGATCACCCAAGTCCGCCAGCAAGCGGACCCTTTCCTGTGGCGCTTACTGACCATTGAGGCATTGGTCTGGGGTTTGTTTGGTTACGCCGCCGTCGCGGTCGTCGAGCACAGGTTTCAGTTTCAGGACTATCACCTGGCCCAAGGGCTGTTGTGGCAATATGGCCTGGCGGCCGCATTCGGCCTGTTGGTGTTGCTGATGTCGCTGATCAGCCTGTTTCTGCGCGGTTCGTCGCGCAGCCACCGGATCCTGACCGAGAGTTTTTTGCTGTTGCTGCTGGCCTTGCCGGTGTGCGGTATACAGCTTGTTTCCGATCTGAACCGCCATTTTGACGACCAATCCGCCGAAAAAATACTGGCGCGCATCAGCAGCACAGAGAAAGTCCAGCATCGCAGGTCTGTGTTTAACCCGCGTTATACCTACCATTTGCAACTGGCGGAGCAGCCGCTGGTACATGGCTGGCCTTTGCCGGCCAAGCTGACGGTCGAAGAACGGCTGTATCAGCGCGCCAGGGCAGATTTGCAGCTGTATCTGGAGGTGAAACCGGGATTTCTCGGCATTCCATGGACCGAAAAAATGTCCATTTACCCACGCCACGCCCGACTGGAACCAACTACAAGCCGCTGATGTACTCAGCGCTGCGGCGGTTCATGCGGTTTTGCCAGCGCCTGTACGGCTTGTTGCAGTTGCTGCAACAACAACCGGTCGGTCTGACGGCTGGCCGCCAGATACAGCGGAATATTCAGCACCACCTGTTCCGACGGATAAAAGAGGGTCTGGCGGACCTGCGGGTCGGCCAGTGCGCTGAAATCGGGTTCAAACGCCAGTGTCAGCTGTGCTCTGTTGATCTGCAGCATTTTCCACTGCGCGTTGATGTCTTTGACCAGGATCAGATTCTGGTCCGGCACAAAACCCAGCTGCTGCAGCGTGCTGTCCATCATACTGCCGGCCACCGCCACGGCGATAAAGTCCTGTGCTGCAGTGCCTTGTTGCAGCGCCGCTATCACGTCGGCGCGGGCTGAATAATAGCGGTATTGTGCCTGGACCAGCGGCGCCAGCCAGATAAAAGACGACTCGCGTGGTGGCAGGCGTGCCAGTGAATAAATCAGGATATTGGGTTGTTCACGGGCGATGTCAAAAGCGCGGGCCCAGGGCATCACTTCAGTGCGACAGGGCAAACCGGCCTGCTGCAAAATGGCCTGCACTTGCGTATAAGCCAGTCCGGCCACCACCTGCTGGTCTTTGACCAGCTGATAAGGCGGCAGATCTTCGGTCAGCACCCGCAAGCCACATGCCTGCGCCGGTATCTGCCAGCCCCACCACAATAAACCCAGCCAACACCATTTGGTCATGCTACTTCTCCCGGTCCAGCGCTGAGTATAAACACAGGCGGGGATGACTGTCGCGGCGTAACCCGCTGCCGGCAGACGTTTTTATGCCGGCGCCTGCTCGTCGGCACGCAGCGTCAGCACTTCAAAACCGTCAGCCGTGACCGCAACCGTATGCTCCCACTGCGCCGACAGTTTTTTATCGCGCGTCACCACAGTCCAGCCGTCCGCCAGCACTTTGCAGGCGGCACTGCCCTGATTGAGCATCGGCTCTATCGTGAAAGTCATGCCTTCGCACAGCCGCAGGCCGCGCCCCGGCACGCCATAATGCAGCACCTGTGGTGCTTCATGCATTTGCCGGCCGATGCCGTGGCCGCAATAGTCGCGCACCACGCTGTATTTGTGTTGCTGGGCACAGCGGGCGATGGCATAACCGATATCGCCCAAAGTGGCGCCGGGCCGCACCTGACGAATGCCCTGCCACATCGCCTGATAACAGACATCCACCAACTGGCGGGCGGCGGCACTCACCTCACCCAGCAGATACATTTTGCTGGAGTCAGCAATAAACCCATTTTGCTCCAGCGTGATGTCGACGTTGACGATATCGCCGTCTTGCAGCCTTAGCGTCGCGCAAGGCATGCCGTGGCATACCACCTGATTGACCGACGTGTTGAGCGCATACGGATAATCATACTGGCCGAGGCTGGCCGGCCGCGCATTCAGTTGCCGGCGAATGTACTGCTCGGCAGCGTCATTGATTTGCAGTGTCGTGATGCCCGGGGTGATCAGCGTGTCGAGATAAGCAAACACCTGTGCCAGCAACTGACCACTGCGGCGCATCAGTGCCAGTTCCTGCGCGGTTTTGATGACCGGTGCATCCATCAGGCGACGTCCTGTCCGGCAGATCGATGCCCGGCAGAGCGCTGCCCGGCCGGTTGCGGCCCAACATGGCCATGCCCGGCATCAGGCTCGTCCGTCAACAGGGCCAGATTGGCAGGCGCCACCGCCGCCGGCAGCCGGACATCGGCCGCCTGCAACTGTAACTGCACCAGCTGCGGATAGGTCAGCTCAGGATGTAACTCGGCCAGCAGCCCCAGCTTCATCCAGTATTCGGCCTGTGCGTTGACCGAACGAGCCATCACAGTGCTGGCTTTGCGCACTTCATCGTGCAACTGGTCGGAGATTTTTAAGATACCCATGATATAAACCATATACGAAACGTATATTCATTATGCCAGCCGTCGTGACGAACAACAAGCAGGACATCCCGGCAGCAGCGCTATGGCTGCCAGCATGTCCTGCCCTGAGGCCTGCATATTCAGGATTAAAACGCAGGGTATTTTGTAGGCTTGACCGGCGTCAGCGACTCCAGCAGGTAGTCCATCAGGCGGATACGTCCGCGATATTGCTGCTTGTAACACGCCAGTTGTGCCTGGTCTGTCGCCGCCGGACAGCTCTGCCACAGTTGTTTCAGCCATTGGCGCTGATCGGTTTTCAGCGCGGCCGCCATGCTGGTTTGTTGCAAAGCTTGGTAGCGTAAATTCAGCTCCCGGTCGTACAACCTGAGCCCGGCCGACTGGCACAACAACTGTTCATGGCGGCGACTGACGTTGTCGCACGGGAAAGTAGCGGCCAGATCGGTCGCTTT
>CBINNO010000154.1:0-9469 GCA_966252055.1 uncultured Rheinheimera sp.
GCGGCGATGTCAATCAGCGCACGGGCGCGTTCGCTCAGGCTTTTTGCCCGCAAATTGGCGATGCCGTATTCGGTGACAATGTAGTGCGCGTGGGCGCGGGTGGTGACCACGCCCGCGCCTGGGCTTAACAGCGAGCTGATACGCGACACAGTGCCGCCGGCGGCGGTACTTGGCAGCGCGATAATGGCGCGGCCGCCTTCGGACAAACCGGCGCCGCGGACAAAATCCATCTGCCCCCCGACGCCGGAATAAATTTTGGTACCGAGCGAATCGGCGCAGATTTGGCCGGATAAATCGACCTGCAGCGCACTGTTAATCGACACCACCTGCGGGTTTTGCCGGATCACCGCAGTGTCGTTGGTATAGGCCACATCGAGAAACACCACTTCAGGATTGTCGTCGACAAAGTCATATAGAGCCTGGCTGCCCATCGCAAAAGTGGTGACGATTTTGCCTGGATGTTTTTTCTTGTTGCGGTTGCTGATCACGCCTTTTTCTATCAGGGGCAAGACGCCGTCTGAAAACATTTCGGTGTGAATGCCGAGGTGTTGCCGGTCGCCAAGGCAGGCCAAAGCGGCATCCGGGATAGCGCCGATCCCCATCTGCAGGCAATCGCCGTCGCGAATAAGGCTGGCGACATGGGCGCCGATCTGGCGGGTCACCGGGTCCTGTTCTGCCGGCAGATGCAGCGGAATGTCAGCTTCAAGTTCCACATAAGCGCTGAAATCACGCAGATGAACAAAAGAGTCGCCGTGGGTGCGCGGCATTCGCGGGTTGATTTGCGCAATGATGTTGCCGGCACTTTGCAGCGCCGCCCGGGTGGCTTCAACTGAAACGCCGAGACTGCACAGCCCGTGTTTATCCGGTGGCGACACCTGAATAATGACGGTATCGACTTTTTGCTCGCCGCTGCGAAACAATTTGGGAATTTCTGATAAAAAACAAGGCACATAGTCGGCCAGCCCGCCATTGATGGCAGCGCGGGTCGGACCGCCGACAAAAAACACCCGCTGGCGCAGATGGCCGGCCAGTGCGGGCGCGCATAAAGCGCCGGATTTTTCGGTGTGCAGGCTGAGCAGCGTCAGGTTTTGTTTATCGAGCGCAACCTGCGCCAGGCTGTCGAGCATTAAATACGGGGTGGCAGCCATCGAATGGCACCACAGGGTGGCGCCGTGCCGGATTTGTGACAGGGCGGCGGCAGCGGTTGGATATAACATCGGTTTTCCTTCAGGGCAGGGGCGAACTGGCGGTGATGTTAGCGGATCCGGTCACAGCGTTTTGTGACCGGGATCAAGCCTGGCAGTGGAAAAGTGCGGGTGACCTCAGGGTTTTAACCGCTCGACCACCGCGACGAAATTTGCAACACCCCGGCCCACTTCGGCAATGCCGGCCGCTACGTCACTGATACTGTGCTGGCCGTGCTCGGCAATCTGATTAATTTGCGTCAGTTCGCCGTCGATTTGTTTAATCAGCGTGCTGTTTGTCAGCACAACTTTAGCAATTTCTGCCGTTGCTTCGGCCGTGCGGGCTGCCAGTTTACGGACTTCATCGGCGACGACGGCAAAACCACGGCCAGATTCACCGGCGCGGGCTGCTTCAATGGCGGCATTGAGTGCCAGCAAGTTGGTTTGTTCGGCGATGCCACGAATCGTCGTGACTATCTCACTGATGCTTTTCGCCTGCAGATTCAATTGCTGGCCCAGCCGGGTGGCCTGCTGCACCTGCTTGGCAATCTGGCCTGAGGTTTCGACGGCTTCATGCAGCACCTGCACAGCATTGCCGGTGATTTGCGACGTTTCTTCGGATGTGGCTGAAGCCACTTCGACCGCCTGCTGGGCGGCGTTGACCCGCGCCGTGATGTCGGAGGCAAACTTCACCACTTTGTAGACCTGACCGTGTTCGTCGACGATCGGGTTGTACGTGGCTTCCAGCCAGATGCTGTCGCCACGTGCATCAACCCGTTTAAAGCGGCCGGAATACACTTTGCCGCTGGCCAGCCGCTGCCAGAAATCCGGGTTTTCCGTATAAAAAGCTCTGTCGCAGAACATTTTATGGTGCTGGCCAACAATTTGTTCGGCACGGTAGTGCATGGCTTGCAGGAAATTGTCATTGGCGCGCAGCACATGACCATCGGTGCTGAATTCAATCACGGCCAGTGAGCGGTCCAAGGCGGCTAATACAGAGTTTTTTTCGCGCAGACTGGTTTGGTCAGTGGTGACGTTACAGGCAATTTTCAGCACTTTGGTGACACGGCCGTCTGAATTCTTCACCGGGAAATAATTGGCCTGCAGGTACAGCGGGTCGCCATTTTTTTTCAGTCGCAGGTAAGTACCACTGAAGGCGTGGCCGCTGGCCAGCTGTTGCCAGAAACGACGGTATTCTTCGGTATTGGCGTACTCTTTGTCACAGAACATGCGGTGATGATGGCCGACGACTTCCTGATAGCTGTAGCCGACCGCGTTGAGGAAGATTTGGTTGGCGTCGGTGATATCACCATCCGGTGTAAAACTAATCACCGCTGTGTTGGCGCGAATGGCGTTCAGTTCATTTTCCAGCCGGGTCAGGTCATCAGCAAACAAGGCGGACTGACTGGCGGTGTGACCTTCTTTGCTACGGGTAAAAAACATACAAAGCTCCTTGCGAGATTCCGGGACGCCAGACAGAACCGGTGCAACCGGGTCCCTGGTCGCCTGCGTGCAGCGATACAGCAACACAGTCTTATTAACGATAGAAGGCTTTGAAAAAGGAACAAGGATGATGTAGAAATTTTCAGGCCGGCATGGTGGCCGGCCTGGGTCTTTACAGATAACAGCGCCTTTGTTCCCACTTTGTGTTCAGGGTTTGAGCCGTTCCACCACCGCGACAAAGTTCGACACGCCCTGACCGACATCGGCGATGCCGAGCGAGACTTCCTGCATGGCATGCTGGCCCTGGCAGGCAATCTGACTAATACCATTGAGCTGCTGATCCATGGTTTTAATCAGGCTGGTGTTGGTTTGCACCACTTTGGCAATTTCTGCCGTCGCCTCGGCGGTACGGGCCGCCAGTTTGCGTACTTCATCGGCGACCACCGCAAAACCACGGCCGGAATCGCCGGCCCGCGCGGCTTCAATGGCGGCGTTCAGTGCCAGCAGATTGGTTTGTTCAGCGATGCTGCGAATAGTGGTGACAATCTCTGAAATACTGCTGGCCTGGTGGCTCAGTTCATTGCCAAGCCCGGCAGCCTGTTGCAGCTGCTGGCTGATCAGGTTGGAGGTATTGACCGCGTCTTTCAGTACGCCGATGGCGTTGGTGGTGATTTGGGAAGTTTGCTCCGAGGTGGCGGCAGCCACTTCAACCGCCTGCTGGGCCGCATGCACCCGCTGGCTGATGTCGGAGGCGAATTTCACCACTTTACAGACTTTCCCCTGCGCATCCAGAATTGGGTTGTAAGTGGCTTCCAGCCAGACCGCACTGCCATTGGCGGCTTTGCGCTGGAACCGGCCGGAATAGAGCTGGCCGGATTCGAGCCGACGCCAGAAGTCCGGATGCTGGCGGTAAAAATCATCAAAACAGAACATCCGGTGATGCTGGCCGGTCACCGCGCCAGCGCTGTAACCCATGACCTGCAGGAAGTTCTGATTGGCGCGCAACACAGTACCGTCCGGGGCGAATTCAATCACCGCCAGTGAACGGTCAAGCGCTTCAAAAACGGCATTTTTCTCCTGCAGCAGCAACTGATCGGCGGTGACGTCATAGGCCACTTTCATCACTTTGCGGGCCTGACCCTGACTGTCGTTGACCGGCATATAGCTGGCGCGCAGCCAGACCGGCTCACCGGATTTTTTGTAGCGGACAAAAGTGTCACTGATGGTCTGGCCGCTGGCCAGTTGTTGCCAGAATTGCTGATAGCTGGCAGAGCGCACATAAGCGGGGTCACAAAACATATTGTGATGTTTGCCGGCCACCTCTTCATAGCTGTAGCCCATCAGCTGCAGAAAAGGTTTGCTGACGTCGGTAATAGTGCCGTCGGGTCGGAAGCTGATATAAGCCAGACTGTCCTGCAAAGTATGCAGTTCAGTTTCCAGCCGGCTGACGTCCTGCGCCAGCGAGTCATAGGCTTGTTGGGTGATGTGAGCGTTTTTACTGCGGGTGAAAAACATAATGACCTCCGAGCGGCAACTGCGGTATTTTGCTGTCTTAAACAATTAAGCTTCAGAAACCTTAAGATCGTCTTAAAATTCGGCGGTGGTGATTATTTTTTGATCATAGTTTGCGCTTGATAATAAAAAGCAAAGCCTGGACAAAAGCCGGCTGTAAGGGCTGAAGCGCAGTTAGGTGATATCGGGTCGGGCCGTATTGGGTCGGGTGGCATCGCGTTGGGGAAGGGCAGGAGAACAGCCGCGCGCTGATGCTCAGCGGCGGCTTAAACCAAATTTGCGGGCCAGTAACGGATGCAACCAGTTGGCAGGCAATAAAGCTTTAACCAGCGGCAGCAGCCAGCTGCCACGTCCGGCCCGGATGTACAGGCCAGATGATGGCTGCTGTAATGCCTTGACCAGCGCCCTGGCGTAGTCTGGCGCAGGCGTGGGGTAGCCCTGCGAGGCGCGGGCACGGGCATGCACGCCGTCCCGGTACGGCCACCAGTGGGAATCTTGCTGCAGCACCTGTTCGGCTTGCTGGCTGGCCTGGTTGGCAAAACCGGTATCGATTGCGCCTGTTACCGCCAGCAACTGGCGGACACCCAAGGGTTGCAGCTCCATCCGCAGCGCTTCCGTCACTGCGTGCAGCGCTGCTTTGGAAGCGCAGTAGACGCCGGCAAAAGGTGTGACCAGACTGGCGCTGACACTGCCGATATTCAGCACAGTACCGGCGGATGCCATCAAAAGTGGCAGTGCAGCCCTTGTCATCGCCACCACCGCAAACACATTGGTCTGAAATTGTTGGGCCAGCCGCTCCGGGCTGAGATCCAGTACCGGGCCGATAGCACCATAGCCGGCGTTGTTGATCAGCAGGTCAAGCCGGCCAGACTGGTTGCTGATTGCGCTCAGTACGGCATCGATTTGTGCCGGGTCATTAACATCGAGCGCCAGCGCACTGAAGCCTTCGGCTTCCAGACGGGCCAAATCGGCTGCTTGTCGCGCGGTCGCAAACACCTGATACCCCTGATTTTTCAGCTCACGCGCCAGTGCGAGGCCAATGCCGCCGGAGCAGCCGGTGACCAGCGCCACCTGTAGCGGGCGGGCGGAAGTTGCATGCTGTGCCATATAAATCCTGTTTGTGCCTGTTTTCATTAACATATCGGCTTTTTCAGTTGACAGGAAGCCTGCCCGGCAGGTATCAAACCGGCGGGTAACAAATAAAGCGCAGCATTTCAATGGTAAGCAGTACCGCAGACATCAGCATTATGGGCGCCGGTCTGGCCGGCATTCTGACCGCCATGCAGCTGATCAAACAGGCGGAGCGGCCTGTCTTCATCCGCATCTTTGAGCAGAGTGGTCACTTTGGGCCAGGTCTTGCCTATCAGGGCCGGCAGGCCGCGCATCTGCTGAATGTAGCGGCGGCCAGAATGAGCCTGGACCCGGCCGCGCCCGATGACTTTCTGGACTGGCTGCAGCACCAGCAGTGTTATCCGCAGGTGGAACGTCCGGTGCTGGCGCAGGCATTTTTGCCGCGCCGGCTGTTTGGTCAGTATTTGCAGGCGCGCTGGCAGCAGGCGCAGCAACTGGCGGCTGCCAAAGGGTGCAGGCTCGAACTGTGTGCGCTGCGTGTCACAGCGCTGCAGCCTGGCTTGCAGCACCATCTGCTGCATTGCGGTGAGCAGGTATTTCTCAGCCGAAAACTGCTGTTGGCCACAGGGAATGAATTACCACGTCATCCGGCTGGCCTGGAGGCTGCTGTGCTGCAAAGCCCGGCTTATATTCACAACCCTTGGTCAGATCAATATTTGCAGCAGATCAAACCGCACAGCCGGGTGCTTATTCTCGGCAACGGGCTGACCATGGTCGATACGCTGTTATCGCTGCGCGAGGCCGGGCTCAAAGGGCCGGTCCTGTCATTATCGCCGCATGGTTACAGCATGTTGCCGCACCGCCATCCGGGCCTGCAGCTGACGGCGTTCAGTCAGCAATTGCCACAGCAGGCCAGCCTGCGCCAGTTACTGCGTCTGTTTAACCGGGCCCGTCATCAGATCAGGGCGCTGGGAGTGTCGGCTGAACCGCTGATTGACGCACTGCGGCCGCATACCCAGCGCTACTGGCAGCAGTTCACTGCCAGGGAGCGCGCTTTGTTTATGCGCCGTTTACGACATTTGTGGGGCGTGGCCCGTCACCGGGTGCCGCTGCATTTGCACGACCAGCTGCAGCAGCTGCGCTTGCAGGGCCAGTTGCAGGTGCTGGCCGGCCGGCCTGTGCAGGCTGCGCTTTTGGATAACAGTGACGGCGCGCCGGCTATTGTGCTGCAGTACCAGCCACGCGGCGGTGGGGCATTGCAGCAACTGGAAGTGGATATGCTGGTGAACTGTACCGGGCCTGAGCAGGATTATCGCCGGCTGCCGGCGCATCCCTTTGCCATCGCGATTGCCGCCGGTCAGCTGGCGGCCGGCCCGCTGGGGCTGGGGTTGGCGGCTGCATCGACAGGACAACTGCACGATAGCGCCGGTCAGCGTTGGCCGGGCCTCTATGCCATGGGTTCATTGTTGCGTGGTGAGTTATGGGAAACCACAGCGCTGCAGGAGATCCGCCAGCAGGCGGTCCGGCTGGCCGGAGAATTGCTCAACGGAGAATTGAGCAACGGATAATAGCTGCGCGCCGCAGAATCGCTGACAGATAATCGCTGACAGAGCATGAAACCGCGGGCTTCAGCGGCATTTAAAGCGCAAATTTACAGCGCCAGTCCTGTCGGCTTTGCCGCGCCGGCGGGCGTCAGCTGTTGCGAAGTGGCGCCCGGCAGCGACGGATTAAATACCTTCGCCCAAAAACACCCGGTTGTACCGCGGCTTCAGCCAGGTTTGCTGACCAACCGCCAGCCCCAGCTGTTTAAAGCGCGATTTATCCAGCTCGACATGGATGATTTGGTCCGCTTCCTGCGACTGCAGTTCAAGCCGCACTGTCGGGCCCACGACAGTGATGAGGTCAAGCCTTGCCGCGATGGCATCGTGGTCGGGCTGATGCAACACGTCAATTTCATGTGGCCGCACGTAAGCGAGGCCGGTTTGTTCCAGTTGGGCCTGCTCTGCCGGCACATCGTGCTGATTGGGCTGCACCAGCTTGTCGCCGTCTTTGACCCGGGCGTGGAACAGATTGACGGTGCCGAGGAACTCGTAAACAAAAGGGTTGGCCGGGTGGTCGTACACTTGCTCTGGCGTGCCTTCCTGCTCGACGCGGCCTTTGTTCATCACGACAATGCGGTCCGCCACTTCCAGTGCTTCTTCCTGGTCATGCGTGACAAACACCGACGTGACATGAATTTCGTCATGCAGGCGGCGCAGCCAGCGCCTCAGTTCAGCCCGCACTTTGGCGTCCAGTGCGCCAAAAGGCTCGTCCAGCAGTAACACTTTAGGTTCAACGGCCAAAGCACGCGCCAGCGCAATGCGCTGACGCTGGCCACCGGATAATTGCGAGGGATAACGATCGGCGGTCCAGTCCAGCTGCACCAGTTCCAGCAAGTTCTTCACTTTTTTCTGGATCTCGGCCGCAGAAGGGCGGAATTTTTTCGGTTTGACGGTCAGGCCAAAAGCGACGTTTTCCCAGACGGTCATATGTTTAAACAAGGCGTAATGCTGAAAGACAAAACCCACACCCCGTTCGCTGACATGCTGGTTGCTGATGTCTTCCCCATGAAACAGAATGCGGCCACTGTCGGCTTGTTCGAGGCCGGCAATTAACCGCAGCAACGTGGTTTTACCAGAGCCGGACGGGCCAAGCAGAGCTGTCAGTTCACCACTGTGAATAGATAAGCTGACATTATCGACTGCTTTAAAATCGCCAAAATTTTTGCGCAGTTGTTGGACTTCGATACTCATAACAGCCTCAGTGGGAAGAACGCTCAGATGCAGCGTGGCGTGGATCTGTGGTGACAGGAGCAGGTGCCCACAAGTCCAGTTCGGCTTGGGCCAGGGCGCTGGCCAGTTGCTGGCACCAGTGGGCAAATCGTTGGGCTGTGGTCATGAATCTCTCCGTTTAGACATCTATATGCCTGAGTAAGCATTTAAACAGAGCGCTTTAATAACCTTAAATACTTTTTGGGAGCAGGTTATAACCAAATAGTTATAACCTGGCCGATGAAGAACGGATGCGCTGGCCAGGCCCGCGTAAGCGGCCGGCATGAAGGGGCCGCAGCAAAGGATGTGGCGCGAGCAGCCGGTGTAAAAAGTCTGGCGCCAGGCGCCTATTGTGGCTGGTTCAGATAGGGATCTTCTGCTGGCATCGCCTGGCTGGCGAACTGACTGAGCAGCTGGCTGATTTCACGTTCTGAAAAGCCGACCCGGCCGAGGTGTTCGGCCAGTTGCTCCAGGCTGGCGCCCGCTGACAGCATATTGCGGGCGGTGTTCAGGTGAATATTCAGTACAAAATCGGAGGTCATCATCAGCAAACTTCTGCCTGGTCATCAACTCTGCGCCTTATGCTGGCGCAGCAATGCGGCAGTCTGATGACAAGCTGGTGACAAATCAGCAGCAGGCTCAGTAAAAGGCTCAGGAACAGACTTAGTCGACCAGCACCAGCGCCGATTTGGCCTGTACGCAGCAGGTGAGGATTTCGTCACTTTGCAGCGGCACTGCAGGTTCGAGCGTCTGGCAGACTTCACCGCAGAGCAGCCGCTTTTTGCAAAGGCCGCAAGAGCCGCCGCGGCAATCAAACGGGATATTAGCGCCCTGACTGTTCAGCGCGTCCAGCACCGAACGAAAACCCGCCGAGTCGGCGTTGATCTGGCGATATTGCAGCGGGAAACTCTGGCTGCTGAGCGCGGCGCTGAACAGTTCATGCTGCAGCGGTTTTTCAGCCAGTCGCTGTAAATCGTTCTGCAACTGGGTGGTCATGCTGTGGCTGGCGCAGCAGTAATAATCGGCGTCCCGCCCGCCAATCGCCAGCAGGCGTTCTGCAGTGATACGGCCGCTGTTGCCGGTCCAGCCAGTTGGCGGCTGGGTCAGAAAAGGCAGGTAGGTCAGGCCCGGTAAACGGCGCAGCAGGCGGTGGAATAACAGCTGCTCAGCCGTTCTGGCCTGATACACCAGCGTGAGCTGGCGCCGTTGACGCAGCGCCTGCATCGCCATGCTCAAAAGCGGCGTAATGCCAACACCGCCGGCAACCAGCACCACGGGGTTGCGGCGACCACGCAGCCGGAAAGTGCCGGCTGGTGCTGAGACTTCCAGCAGATCGCCTGTTTTGAGCTGACTAAACAGCGCAGGCGTCAGCCGGCCGGCAGGTTCGAGTTTAATCGCCAGCCGGTAATAGTTGCGGTTCTGGCAATCCTGCGCCAGTGAATAAGCCCG
>CBINNO010000155.1:0-9416 GCA_966252055.1 uncultured Rheinheimera sp.
GCCGCCAGCGCCTGCTGGAATATTGCATCCGGATCTTCATCATCATCCGCCAGATTATCAAACAAGGCGCTCAGCTCGTTGCCTGCCAGAATATTGTTAGGGTCAAATTCCTTTTTCGCTTCGAAAGGTTCTTCGGCAGAAAGCAAATCAGACAAAGCATCGTCAGATAAAATATTGTCCGGGTCGAAATGCTCATCAGCTTTGGCGGGCTCTGGCAACACATCATCAAGCGGGTCATCCAGCAAATCATCAAGCCCAAATGCGGCGTCTTTAGCCCCTGAACCCGGCAACTCAAGATGATCATCCAGTAAATCATCGGCATCAAAGACCGGTGTTCTGGGCTTCGCAACATGGCGATCAAAATCATCATCGTCCAGCCGGATTGCGCCGCCGAGATTGTCGTTGAGCAGTGAATCGTCCAGATTGATCAGACTGCTTTCGTCAAAATCAAGGCTGTCATCCAAAGGTGGTAACGGTGATTTGTAGTTCGGGTCCAGCGCCGGCGAGGCTGTTGCCGCGCTGACAGCTGCCGCTGCTTTTTGACTCTTACGGCGGATGAAGAACACCACGGCAAGCAAGACCAGAGCGGCAGGTAAAGCCGCCGCCAGGATCCAGCCCGCCGGGCTATTGGCAAGTTCTTGCCAGCTGGTGGCAAAATTAAACCCTTCCTGCTGCTTTTTGATTTGCTCGCGTTGCTGATTCAGCATTTCGGTTTGCTGCGCCAGCAATTGCTGCAGCTGTGTCTGAATTTCGCTGTCTTTATCCAGTTGCTGTTTGACGTTCGACAATTCACTGACCACAGTGTCCAACTGCTTTTTCAGTGCGGTATTTTCCTGCACTATTGTTTCAACATTGGACATCGACGCGCTCATCCGTTCGCGCAGATCAGACAGTTGCTCCGCCTGAACGGCTTCGACCCGGTTCAGCTCTTCGGTAATTTCCTGTTTGGCTTTTGCAACGTCCAGCTGTCTTGCCGCACCATCATCGGTCTTCTGCTGGGCCGCTTTGCGGATTTTCTCGGCCCATAATCTGTCGTCATTTTCGGATTTTCGCTGCGCCATCACCGGATCTATCGCCAGAATGGTCCGTAAGGCCGGCACTTCCAGATATGCGCCAGGTTTTAAATGATTAAAGTTATCTTCGAGGAAGGAATCAGGGTTTTGCTGATAAAGGGCGTACATCATCTGATACATATTGACGCGTTTGTCAGGCCTCGCCTGCTCTGCCAGCCGCCACAAAGTGTCGTGCGCGGACAAAGGCCCGAGCCGGGTCACAGCCGGCGCATCAAATTCTTTCGGCCCGCGCAGACGGGCAGTCGACTCCGCCCAGGCTGCTGTCATTAAATTGACACTGAGCAGGATGAGCATAATACGCATCAGAAGCATGCAATATTCCCTAACAACCAACAGATCACTGACGACCAGATGCAAGACTGGCGCAGGACCACAATGCTGTATCCGCCATTGGATATAGCTTCACTGCAAACAATGTTCCACTTTTTACACGCGAGAGTGGGCTTGCCAACCAGCTGATTGTAAACCAGAAGGCGGTTAAAACCGACACACTACCGCTTTCTATCTGCATGTCGGCCGCAAACTTGAACAGTTTGCTGCAAATCAATGCGCCGGAAGCAGTTCTTGCGGGGCTCCGCGTGGTAAAAATGCCCCGCAGGTGTCCGCACCACTAATCCGCAGAAATCGACGGTGAAAGTCGAAGGTGTCGCGAAAAATATTTGACTATCAGATACATAAAACAAAAAAGCCCCTTTCGGGGCCTTTGTTCACACCAATCGGCTTACAGATAATCGCGAATTAAATGTTCAGCGATCTGGATGCTGTTGGTTGCCGCGCCCTTACGCACGTTGTCTGCCACCACCCACAGATTCAGCCCATGCTCGTGCGACAGATCTTTGCGGATCCGGCCGACAAAAACATCATCCTGACCCTGTGCGTTGCCCACCTGCGTTGGGAATTCGGCGTTGTCTTCCAGCAGCACAACGCCCGGCGCTTCAGCCAGTAAGGCTTTGACTTGCTCGACACTGATGGGTTGACGGGTTTCAATGTGGACGGCTTCGGCGTGACCGTAGAAAACCGGTACCCGAACCGCTGTTGCATTGACGGCGATACTGTCATCACCCATGATTTTCTGGGTTTCCCAGTGCATTTTCATTTCTTCTTTGGTGTAGCCGTTGTCCAGGAACACATCAATTTGCGGGATGACATTAAAAGCGATTTGACGCGAAAACTTACCGGTGCTTTCGATCGGACGGCCATTGAGCAGTTGGGCAGTTTCTGACGCCAATGCTTCAATCCCCTGCTGACCGGCGCCGCTGACCGACTGAT
Source organism: uncultured Rheinheimera sp. (assembly GCA_966252055.1). Taxonomy (GTDB): domain Bacteria; phylum Pseudomonadota; class Gammaproteobacteria; order Enterobacterales; family Alteromonadaceae; genus Pararheinheimera. Next base: position 2,343 of record CBINNO010000155.1, read on the forward strand.
AAGTCGCGACATTGATCCGGCTAATTCCCACCGCATCGTGGATAGGTTTCAGCGCCACCAGCATTTGAATGGTCGAGCAATTCGGGTTCGCGATGATATTGCGGTTACGATAATCAGCAATCGCATGCGCATTGACTTCCGGCACCACCAGCGGAATGTCAGCTTCATAGCGGTAATGGGACGTGTTATCGATGACCACGCAACCGGCATCTGCTGCCTTAGGCGCATAAACTGCGGATACACTGCCACCAGCCGAGAATAAACCAATTTGCGCCTGGGTCCAGTCAAAAGTCTCAGCATCCAGCACTTCCACCTGTTTACCCTTAAAGGTGACAGTTCCGCCCGCCGAGCGTTTACTGGCAAGTGGATACAGGTTACGAACCGGAAAATCGCGTTGCTCCAGGATTTCGATCAGATGCTGACCGACCAGACCTGTTGCGCCTAACACTGCGACATCATATTGCTGAGCCATGTTGGATATTCCCCTTATTGCTGGCTGCTAAAACCCATGCGTAATAAATAAGCTGGCACCTGCCCCTGCAGGTCCAATGAACTGAATTCCCGTCTTGCCGGGTAGGTTTTTCTGAGCCAGTCAAACCCTTGTCCGTGCAGATGTTGTCTGAATAACACATCGTCACGCCGGACATCATATAACATACGGCATAAGTTTTGGACATCTGAAAGTCTAAAATTTTCGGATATTTGCACGGCTGATAATGCCGGCACCGGCAGAAAAGCCGCCAGCTGTGCTGTAGGTCTGACGCCCAACTGATGACAAAGCTGCTGATACAGCATTTCGGTACCGCGTGCTTTTCCTTCAATACTGTGTCCGGCAATGTGAGCGGTGGCTATTTGGCAATAAGGCACCAGTGCATGCAGAATGTCCGGCTCCTGTTCCCACACATCCAGATAAAGCGCGCGTGGACAGCCCGCCTGAGCCGCCGCCAGTAAGGCCTGGTTGTCCACCACCTCGCCGCGACAGGCATTGATAATCGCGGTCGTGACCGGCATTTGGGCCAGCATATCTGCATTGAGCAGGTGATAAGTCGCATGCGGTCCACTGCAAAGCAGCGGCACGTGCAGGCTGACAACGTCCACATTAACCAGCAAAGTCTCAAACTCAGTGTGCGCAAACGCAGGTTCAGCCACAGCCCGCAGCGGATCACACTGCAACACCTGTACTTCCAGCGCTTCTAATGCCTGCACCAGCCGCCGGCCAATCTGGCCCACGCCAACCACTCCGACTTTCAGCTGCTGCAGCGCAACGCCTTGTTTTTCTGCATGTAAAAACAAACAGCTGAGCACATACTCCACCACCGACTGCGCATTGCAGCCCGGCGCATTGCTATAGGGGATCTGTCTTTGCTGCAAAAAGGGCAGATCCAGATGATCAGTGCCAATAGTAGCTGTGCCGACAAACCGCAGTTGCCGGTTCTTGCCAAGCAGCTGTTCATTCACCTTCGTCACCGATCTGACCAGCAAAACATCAGCGTCGGCCAGCACTTCCGCCGTGACGGCCCGGCCGTTAAAACGCCTGACTTCGCCTAACGACTGAAAAAATTCGTCGGCCAGTGGCATGTTGTCATCAGCATAAATTTTCATACAAGACTCCGGCGTTATCTGCCGCGCATTCTATGTCAGCTGAAGCAGAGGGCAAACCACAAATCCGCGTCGCAGAAAAAATAAAGCCACCCGAAGGTGGCTTTACAACACAAAAAGATGATTTAACCCTGATATTTTTGCATCACCAACGTGGCATTGGTGCCACCAAAACCGAAACTGTTTGACATCACAGTGGTCAGTTTTGCCGGTGTCGGTTGCGTGACTATATTCAGGCCTTCAGCAGCTGCATCGAGTTCGCCGATATTAATAGAAGGCGCGATAAAATCATGTTCCAGCATCAGCAATGAATAAATCGCTTCATGCACACCGGCAGCACCCAGCGCATGGCCGGTCATCGCTTTGGTCGCGCTGATCGCCGGGCTGTTTCCGCCAAACACCTGCTGAATGGCGCCCAGCTCTTTGACATCACCAACCGGCGTGCTGGTGCCGTGAGTATTCAGATAATCGATCGGCGCTTTCACATCCTGCAGCGCCATCTGCATACAGCGTACTGCGCCTTCACCGCTTGGTGCCACCATGTCGTAACCATCTGAAGTGGCGCCATAACCGACGATTTCTGCATAGATTTTAGCGCCGCGTTTTAAGGCGTGTTCCAGCTCTTCAATCACCAGAATACCGCCACCACCAGAAATCACGAAACCGTCGCGATTGGCGTCGTAAGTGCGCGAGGCGAGCTCCGGAGTCTCGTTGTATTTGCTCGACAAAGCACCCATCGCGTCGAATTCCATCGCCAGCGTCCAGTGCACTTCTTCACCGCCACCGGCAAAAATAATGTCCTGTTTGCCCAGCTGGATCAGTTCGACCGCGTGACCGATACAATGCGCGCTGGTGGCGCAGGCAGAGCTGATTGAATAGTTGACACCTTTAATTTCAAAAGGAGTGGCCAGACAAGCCGAACAGGTCGACGACATGGTTTTGGGTACCGCGTAAGGCCCAACCCGCTTAACGCCTTTTTCGCGCAGGATGTCCGCCGCTTCAATTTGTGTTTTGGAAGAAGCACCACCAGAGCCGACCACCAGACCGGTACGGAAGTTGGACACCTGTTCCGGCGTCAGCCCAGCATCTTCAATCGCCTGGGCCATCGAAATATAAGCATAAGCCGCGGCATCGCCCATAAAGCGGTATGCCTTGCGATCAATCAGTTCCGCTGGATTGAGCTTGATATTGCCCCAGACCTGGGAGCGCAGGCCGAAATCGGCAAATTCCTGCGCAAAGCTGATGCCGGAACGGCCTGCTTGTAATGACGCCAGCACTTCGGCTTTGTTGTTACCGATGCTTGATACGATACCCATTCCGGTGATAACGGCTCTTTTCATTCTGACTCCAGGGGATAAATTCAGGGTTACGGCGCCATTGTACGGACTTTTAGAGTCCAACTGGTCCAATTTCAGCGCACAGTTGTACACTATTAGCGACTCAGGTGACAATCAGGTTAAAATCGCCCGTTCACAGACAATTTTTTTACTGACGGAGTTTTTTGCTGATGACAGATGGCCAGATCAGCCACGCCCGCCTGAGTTACAACGCCGAAGGCACACCGGTGTCAGAGCAGTTTGACGACGTCTATTTTTCCAACGAAAACGGCCTGGCCGAAACCCGCTACGTGTTTATCGAACACAATCAGTTGCCTGAACGCTGGCCGGAACACACAAACCCCTGGTTTCACGTGATTGAGACCGGTTTTGGCACCGGCTTGAATTTTCTGGTCTGCTGGCAGGCTTTTCGCGATTACCGGCAACAACATCCGGCTGCAGTTTGCCAGCGCCTGTATTTTTCTACTTTTGAGAAATTTCCGTTAAGTCAGCATGACCTGACACAAGCGCTGCAACACTGGCCCGAACTGGCAGAGCTCAGCGCACAGTTGCTGGCGCAATATCCGTTGCCACTGGCCGGCTGTCAGCGCCTGGTATTCGAACAAGGCGCTGTGACACTGGATTTATGGCTGGGCGATGTGGCGGACCACCTGCCGCAGTTGCCGGCAGCAAATCTGGCTGATGCCTGGTTTCTGGATGGTTTTGCCCCCAGCAAAAATCCGGAAATGTGGCAGGATGGCCTGTTCAGCGGTATGGCCAGGCTGAGTCAGCCGGGCACCACTGTCGCCACTTTTACCAGTGCCGGGCTGGTGCGCCGCGGCCTGCAAAGCGCCGGTTTTACAGTGCGAAAAACCAAAGGATTCGGCAGGAAAAGAGAAATGGCGGTCGGCATCATGCCAGCGCCGGCGGGACATGACGTCGTCCCCAGAGCCCGCCACGCGACTACAGCCGAACGTCGTTCTGCCACAGATGCCGGCCTTATCATCGTAGGCGGCGGGCTGGCTTCCGTCTGCATGGCCACTGCGCTCATCAGGCGGGGCAAACGCGTCACTTTACTGAGCAAAGACCCCGCCATAGCTCAGGGAGCGTCACACAATCGCCAAGGGGCTTTGTATCCGCAGCTGCAACGCACGCTAAGCCCGGTCTCCCGGTTACACGCCAAAGCCTATGCCTTTGCCGGCCGTTATTATCGCCAGCAACTTTCTCTGTATGATTTTGCCCACCAATTTTGTGGCGTGCTGACTTTGGCCTGCAACGCCCAGCTCGCCGCCCGCCAGCAGGCTATCGCCGCTGAACCGGGCTGGCCCCAGGGGTTGTTTCAGGTGCTGGATGCGGCCGGCTGCACTAAGGTGGCCGGACTTGAGCTGCCATATACCGGCCTGTTTTATCCGTCAGGCGGCTGGGTAGCACCACAGGATTTTTGCCAGGCGACCATCAGTTGGCTGCAACAACAGCCCAACTTTACCTTATTGACTGAATTCAACGTTCGGCAAGTCATGCCGGTAAACACTGATCCGATAAACACTGGTCCGGTAAACAGTGGCTGGCAGGTCGAAGGCGATGCCGGCATCGTCCAGTGCGAGCAGCTCATCCTGTGCACCGGGGCTGAACTCGCTGGGTTGCCAGTCACCGCTGATCTGCCAGTCAATCAGGTCCGTGGCCAGGTCAGCCATGTTCGCTGCGACGGCCTGAGCACGCTAAAAACGGTTTTATGTCATCAGGGCTATATCACGCCGGCAGATGTTGACCGGTTTCCGGCCGAGCATTGCGTGGGCGCCACATTTGATCGGGAACGTAAAGATTGCGTGCTGCTGCCTGAGGACGACATCGCCAATCTGGCGTTGGTCAACCACGTATTGCAATCGCCTGACTGGTTTAATGACGCGCAGGTGTTGTCAGCAAAAGCGGGCCTGCGGGCAACTGTGCCGGACCACCTGCCGCTTTGTGGCGAACTTCAGACAGATTTGTTTGTGCTGGGAGGATTGGGCGCACGCGGTCTGCTGTTCGCCCCTTTGCTGGCCGAGCAACTGGCCTGCGAAATATGCAAGGAACCAGCGCCGTTGTCAGCCGGCTTGCGGGCGCTCGTTCACGCCCGCCGTTTTGAGCGCCCTTAAAACGGCCGGGGCTGCTGCCAGGCCGTCAATGGTTCAGAGTCTGGGTGCTTCCAGCCTGACCAGCTGAACAACAGCCCGACGGTTGGTCGCACGACCGCGGCTGGTCTCATTTGGCGCGACATGCCGCTTCTCGCCAAAACCTTCGGTCTGGATCACCGCTTCATCAACACCGGCCGCGACAAAAAACGCTTTTAACGTCGCCGCTCTTTTGCGGGACAACTCTTCGTTGATCCAACGGCCGCCATAACTGTCGGTGTAAGTGTCTATGGCGATCTGCGCTATCGCCTTGTCATGCTTCAGATACTCTGCAATCTGTTGCAACCGCGCTTCGGATTCGCGAGTCAGCGCATCACTGTTACTTTGGTAATTCAGCACCGTCAGCGCAATATCATCAAAAGTAAACCGCAGTAAACCCGCCATACATTGATTAAACTGCTGAAATGGCGAGGCAAATTTAATCGGGTTCAGCCTGGCCAAAATTTTGTCGTACGGACTGTGCCAGTCATCAAAATAGAAGGTCGGGCTGTAACCGCGTTCAAGCTCCGTCAGCATCAGCCAGGCTTGCTGCTTGGGTAAGTCGCCATCAAATTGACGCAGTAACTTCATGTCTGTCAAAGATTTGGCCTGCTCTCCCGCCCGCCACTGCGGTGGCACTGACAACACCTGCGCCAGGCTGTAGCCATCAGGCTGGCGTAACATCGACAGCTGGAACAACAAATTAGTTTCTTTATTGGCGGTACTGACGAAATGCGCTTCACCGAACTGTGGAATGGCGTGCACCAGCTCGCAGCGCAGCGCGGTTGCACTTTTCACCGACCAGCTGGAATTATCCAGCGTGGCACCATATTGCCGCACATGTTGCCGTTCAATGGCTGCTTCTGCAGTGCTACACAGCACCATCAGCAAACAGCTGCAACGGATAATTTGGGCTACTGTCATCAGTCTGTACTCAAAAGATGTTTTCACGCAGTTAGTTAGCACACTCAGCAAAGCTGAATCACCCGGCTGGTTAACGGCTACTGTCGCCGGCCATGCCTTTAAAGCAAATCCTGTCCATACCAACAAGGGCTTTTGGCCGGGTTACAGCCCATTCAGCTAGCAAAGCTTGTGCCGCATACAAGACGCCGTCTGAAATTTTTGGCATACTGCCCAGCTGTTTGATCGATAGATACCTGTTCATGAGCCAAAGTACAACGCTGTTTGCCCAAAGATTTCGTGGTTATTATCCCGTCGTTATCGACGTCGAAACCGCCGGCTTTAACGCAAAAACCGACGCCTTACTGGAAATTGCTGCCAGCACACTCAAAATGGACGAAAATGGCTTGCTCAGTCTCGACCAGACCGTGCATTTTCATGTTGAACCTTTCGAAGGTGCAGTGTTGAATCCAAGCTCACTGGCTTTCAATGGTATAGATCCGTTCAATCCTCTGCGTGGCGCGGTCGCGGAGCGTGAAGCGCTGACCGAAATGTTTAAAGTGATCCGCAAAGGTCAGAAAGACGCCGGCTGTCAGCGGGCGGTCTTAGTCGCACACAACGCCGCTTTTGATCAGGGTTTCCTGAACGCGGCAGTCGAGCGCAACAATATCAAACGCTCGCCATTTCATGCCTTTGTCTCTTTTGATACCACGACACTGGCCGCGCTGGCCTTGGGTCAAACCGTGCTGGCAAAAGCCTGTTTGCAGGCTGGCATTCCATTTGACAACAGTGAAGCCCACAGCGCGCTGTACGACACAGAGCGTACAGCAGAACTCTTTTGCTATATCGTCAATCGCTGGCATCAACTGGGCGGCTGGCCACCACCGCTGCTGGCAGCGGCTGACGCCGAAACACTGCAGGACGAACAGGAATAACTGGCCTGCCGTGATTTAAAAGTCAGGTGTCAGCAATTGCGAATAACTGAACTTGCATAAAAAAACCGCCAGATGGCGGTTTTTTTATGCACGTCAGCCCTTACTCGGCGCTCTCGTCCTGCTGGTAGTTAGCCGCTGTTTCTTTGATTAACGGCTGCAGTTCACCACGCTGGA
>CBINNO010000156.1:0-9403 GCA_966252055.1 uncultured Rheinheimera sp.
CAGTGTTTTTAACTCCGGCACCGCGGCCAGTTGGGCTTTGACCGACGGGTCGCCGACTACCACCAGCGTCATCTTCTCAAGCGGCAGATATTTTTGTGCCATGGCGCTGATTTGCGCCGGTGTCACCGCATTCATCTGCTGAACATAAGTTTCCAGATGGCTGGCCGGCAGGCCATGCAAGTGCAGATTCCACAGCTGATTGATGATGGCGCCACGCGACGAATTCTGCAGCACAAAGATGCCACCTTCGTAGTTTTTGATGCCGTTCAGTTCCTGCTCGGATGGCGGTGTTGTTTGCAGTAGTTTGATTTCCTTAATGATTTCAGCCAGGGCTGCGCCAGTGGATTCCGCCGTGACATCGGCTTGTTCAAACCAGGCCGCCGCTTTAACACGGGCACTGACCGCGCTGCCGGGTGAGTAGGTGTAGCCTTTGTCTTCGCGGATGTTGCGGGTGATGCGGCTGGCAAAGGCGCCGCCCAGCAGCGTATTCATCAGATCAAGGGCGACAAAATCCGGATGCGACGGGTCGACCACCGGCAGGCCGAGGCGGATAGTCGATTGTGGCGCTTTGTCGCGGGCAATGAAAATCAGCTGCGGAGCAGCGGTCTGGCTCAGCAGCGGCAGTGCACGCGGCGTGCCGGCTGGCATCGCGGCAAAAGCACTGCGGATACTGCTTTCGGCTTTGGCTTCGTCAAACTGACCGGAGACAAACAGCTGGCTGCGGCTGGCCACCAGCTGGCTGGCAACAAACTGCTGCAGGTCGCTGAGGGTCAGTGCACTGGTGATTTTTTCGTCTGCAAAGGTTTTGGCATAAGGATGGCCGGCAAACAGGTGCTGGTTAAAAGCTTCGGCGGCCTGGCTTTGTGCTTCGGCTTTGGTCACTTTCAGGTCGCGCACAAAGTTGCTGATCAGCCGGTTTTTGTCGGCTTCAGTGAAGTTCGGGTTCAGGCTGATATCAGCCAGCAAAGCCGCGGCATCGCCGACATATTCAGACAACACATCCATTGCCAGCGAACTGGTATTGATGCCAACCTGCTGAGTGACCTGACCGCCCATATTGGCAGCGGTTTCGGCGATGGTTTTGGCGTCGCGGTTTTTACTGCCTTCCAGCAGCAGCTGATAGCTCAGCGTGGATACGCCATCTTTGCCGCCGTCATCGACGCTGCCGGTGTCGGTCAGCAGGCGCAACGTCACTTTGGGCGTATTGCCATACTGCACCAGCGTCACTTTCAGGCCGTTATCCAGCACAAAACTGCGGGTGGTACTTAAGCTGAAATTTTTCGGTGTGCCACCGGCTGGTGGCGTTTCTTTGGCCAGCGCCGGCACTTGCAGCGCAACAGTGGCCAACAGGGCAAGCAGAAGCTGTTTCATGGCTGAGTTCCTTTTGGCTCGGTGGCAGTCGCGGGGCTCTGTGGTGCAGTGGCCGGCGCTTCGCCGGGTTGCAGGCTCAGAATGGTTCTGTTGCCGGGTCGCAGATATTCTTTGATGGTGGCTTTGAGAACCTCAGGCGTCACTGCTTTAAAGTTGGCTTCGAGCTCGTTGATGCGGGCCGGGTTGTTGTCAAAGAGCGCAAAGCTCGCCAACAAGTCCACTTTGCCCACGCCGTAAAATTCATCGATGTTGTCGTACAGGCCAGAGCGCAGTTTGACCAGCGCCCGGTCCAGATCAGCCTGTTGCAGCGGTTGTTCTTCCAGCTTGCCGACAACGGCGTCGATGGCGGCGACCAGTTGTTCGGTCGAGGTGCCTTCGTCATAGGTAAAAGAGCTCATCCACAACATCGGGCCGTTGTAGTTAAACATATTGCCAAGCAGATAGTTGATGCCGCCGCTGACTGAACCGGTGAGCTGGCGGTTTTTCACCAGCTCCTGATGCAACAGACTGTCGCTGCCCTGCACCAGCAACTGGTCCAGAATGCCCATCGCATAATATTCCGGCGTATTGCGCGGTGGCATTTTGTAAGCAAAGGCAAAAGCCGGTTTGGGCGCCAGCTTGTCATATTTGACGAAGCGTTTTTCCTGCTCCTGGCGCAGTTCGTTCAGCGACGGCGGCACTGGCAGTTCGGCTTTGGGGATAGCGCCGAAGTACTTTTTCACCATATTCAGCGTTTCAGTGGCGTCGATATCGCCGACGACGACCACCACCGCGTTATTTGGCGAATAGTAGGTTTTGAAAAAAGCGGCCACATCGCCCAACGTGGCCGCGTCCAGATGCGCCAGGTCGCCATAGAAGTTATGGGCGTTGTACCAGTTGTCAAAGGCGTATTGTGGCATGTCGAGCCAGGGAAAACCGCCGTACGGCTGGTTCAGCACATTGACCTTGACCTCGTTTTTCACCACACCCTGCTGGTTAGTCAGGTTTTCCTGCGTGATAGCGAGGCCCTTCATGCGGTCGGCTTCCGCCCACAACATGGTTTCCACTTTGTGCGCCGGCACAATTTCAAAATAGTTGGTGTAATCAAAGCGGGTGGAGCCGTTCAGCACCCCGCCGTTGCTTTCCACCAGACTGATAAATTCCATTTTGCCCAGGTTAGCCGAGCCCTGAAACATCATGTGTTCAAACAAATGGGCAAAACCGGTGCGGTCTTTTGGTTCGTTGCGAAAACCGATGTTGTAATAAACGCCGACTGTGGCGAGCGGCGCCGTGTGGTCCGGCGAAATCACCACTTTAAGGCCATTGTCGAGCGTGTGGTAGTGCACCGGCACCTGAAAACTGACCGGGCTGGCAGCCGTGGCGTTTTCCGCCTGGGCAGCCACTTTGGCAACGGCGGCGTCGACCGGTGTTTGGGAGGTTTGTGGCGGTTCGGCCGGTTTGGGATTACAGCCGAGCAGGCTCAGGCTGATCCCGAGCAGCAAATAACGGGTGGGCATGATAAGTCCTTGTGAGTGTGCGAACAGAGCAGTGTTACTTAAACATTGCTCTGAGTGGAATGCAACCAACAAGTATGTAACAAATGGCGTCACAAAATAAGCAAGGCCGCGGCAGCAGAGGCGGGCGCGGCATGCTGTTGCGGTTAAAACTGTTGCGGTTAACTGCTGACCGCGCGGATCATCTTTAAATGCGGAATATCATCTTCGAGGTAAGGCTCGCTGGCGGCGACAAAGCCCATGCTTTCGTAGAACCGCTGCAGGTAACACTGCGCCGAAATATAGATATCCAGGCCGGGCCAGCGTTCACTGGCGACAGCGATGGCTTTGGCGACCAGCAGTTCGCCAAGACCGAGCCGGCGGGCTGTCTGGGCGACGCAGACGCGGCCGATGCCCGGCACGCCGTCAAAACTGACGCCAGGCGCCAGTACCCGGGTATAACCGAGAATTTTATCGTTCTTTTTCAGCAGGATGTGCAGGGTGTCGGCCTGCAAATCTTTGCCGTCCAGTTCAGGGTAAGGGCAATTCTGTTCGACCACAAAAACGTCGACGCGCAGCTGCAGCATCGCGTACAGCGTGTGGGTATCCAACTGGTCAAATTGCACTATCTGCCATTCCATCATGATGTTTCCTGCCTGACTGTGATGAGCATGATGGCTGCACTATACCAGAGCATGGCGGCGGAGTTGAGCCTGAAAACTTCCGACTTTAGCCGCAAAAACAGCAGTTTTGCTGAAAGTGCAGCCGACAGGCTGCTGCTCAGCGCGTTAGCCGGATGTCGCAAAACTGTCGGCGAAATGTCACTCGGCTGCAACATGGGCCCGCTCTAATACCGGCGGAAAAACAAGAACTGCCGAGCTGGAGCCCCCATGCAGAACCATCCATTAGACTTTGATAACAGCGGAATTGATCCGCAGACCAACTTCTCTGACAACCCGACTTTTGAGCAGGTAGTAAGCGCGCGTCGCCATTTCCTCAAAGGCAGTCTGGCCGCCGCGGTAGCCACTGTGTTTGGTAGCACGCTGGCGGGATGTAACAGCAGCGACACGGCTGCGCCGGTCACGCTGCCGGAAGCGGTGAAACCCACACCTGCACCGGTGTTACTGAATTTTAAAGCCATTGCCACCAACCGGCTGGATGCCGTGACAGTGCCGGAAGGGTACAGCGCCCGCGCGTTTTTGCCGATGGGAACGCCGTTAACCGGCAATTACCCAGCCTACAAAGAAGGCGGCCTTAATACTGGCAGCGAAATGGAGCAGCAGGTGGGCGCCCATCACGACGGCATGCATTTCTTCCCGCTGGATGCGCGCGCTGAAGGTAAAAACAGCAACGAAGGCTTGCTGGTGTTTAACCACGAATATTGTGAACCGGCCACTTTGCATCAAAATGGCCCGACCGGCGCACCACGCCCAAGCGATGAAGTGCGCAAAGAAGTAGCGGTGCACGGCGTGACTGTGGCGCATATCAAAAAAGATGCAGCGGGTCAGTTCCAGCTGGTACAAGGCAGCCCGCTGAACCGCCGTATCACCGGCGCGACCCCGATGGAGATTGCCGGCCCGGCGCGTGGTGATGGCAAAATGGTCACTAAATACAGCCCGGACGGTACCCGCACCCGTGGCACCCTGAACAACTGCGGTAATGGCTGGACACCATGGGGCACTTATTTAACCGCCGAAGAAAACTGGGCCGGTTATTTCATGAATGCCGATGCGGCACAGCCGCGTGAACACAAACGTTATGGTGTTGGCACTAAAAATGGCCGTTACAGCTGGGAAACTGCCGATTCAGGCGCTGACGTCTACCAGCGTTTTAATGCCTCGACTATCGCCACCGAAGCCAACCGCGATTATCGCAACGAACCCAATACCTTCGGCTGGATTGTTGAAATCGACCCCTTTAACCCGGACAGTGTGCCGCAAAAACGCACCGCTTTAGGCCGTTTTGGCCACGAAGGCGTGGTGTTCCAGCCGCCGGTGGAAGGTCAGCCCGTGGTGTTTTACTCCGGTGACGATTCCACTTTTGAATACATCTACAAATACGTGTCCAAAGCGCCGTATTTCAAAGCGACCGCCGGCGGCCATCTGCTGAACGACGGGACTTTGTACGTGGCAAAATTCAACGCCGACGGCAGTGGCGAATGGCTGGCGCTGGACTTTAACTCGGAGAAATTCCGCGCGGCGGCGCTGGCGAAAAACGTCGAGTTTGTCAGCCAGGCCGATGTGCTGATCAACACCCGGCTGGCGGCTGACGTGGTCGGCGCCACCAAGATGGACAGACCTGAGTGGGGCACTGTGCATCCCACCACCGGCGAAGTGTATTTCACGCTGACCAACAATACAGGCCGCACCGCGGCGCAAACTGACAAAGCCAACCCACGCGCCAACAACGCCACCGGCCACATTATCCGCTGGCGCGAGCGTGGCAGCGTGCAAGCGCAGAGCTTTGACTGGGATATCTTCCTGCTGGCCGGCGATGTCGGCACTGAAACGCCGGGTACTGGCTTGAAACTGACCGCAGACAACCATCTGGCGAGCCCGGACGGCCTGGCGTTTGACCACAACGGGCTGCTGTGGATCCAGACCGATATGAGCGGCAGTCAGCAGTCGGATGGCCCCTACGGCAACAACCAGATGCTGGTGGCCGACAGCAAAACCCGGCAAATCAAACGCTTCCTGGTGGGGCCGGTCGATTGCGAAGTGACGGGCATCAGCTTTACGCCGGATATGAAGACGATGTTTATCAATATCCAGCATCCGGGTGACCGTTCAACGCCGACCAAACTGACCAGCAGTTGGCCGGCCAATGACAAAACCAGCCGGCCGCGCTCGGCCACTGTGATTGTCACCAAAGATGACGGTGGCGTGATCGGCTCTTAAAACCGGCACCTGTGCTGAACACAAGGCCTGTCCACCAGACAGGCTTTGTTGTTTGGCGAAGGCGCAGTCTGAACGCCGGCTGTATCCGCCTGGCGCGCTGGCGCCAAATCACAGTGCGACGGCTAAAAAAACTGCCAGAAAAGCGCCGGGCTGCGCTATCTGCCACCAGGGGTTCTCGCGTATAATTTGCGCTGTTTTTGCGCCGCCCGCGCCTTGCCGGGTTGGCATCTCGTTGTTCTGCTGATTTGTGGTAGCTCTGGTGAAAAAAGTCTTTTTTGGCATCGCCTTGTCCAAACTGCTGCTGGCCGGCCTGGTGTTGCTGTCGCTGGCGCTCAGTTATATTCCGGACCGGGCTTATCATATTCCGGGGCCGGATATTGCCAGCCAGAATTTCCATGTCATTGAATTTAATGATGCTGGCGAGCCACATGACCTGGACCAGTGGCTGGGCCTCAAAGCCCGTATCGAACAAAGCGAACGCAAACCTGAACTGTTGATCTTCATCCATGGCTGGCACCACAGTGCGGCGCCGGATGATGAAAACTTTGTTGCTTTTCAGCAGTTTTATCAGCAAATGGCGGCGCGGGATAACCAGCGCAACCTGATTGGCCTTTATATTGGCTGGCGCGGCGATAAATTTGACCCGCTGTGGCTCGATGGCTCAACCGATGCCACCAGCCAGGTCGAAATTCTTGATTTCCCTACTATTTTTCAGCGTAAATCGGTGGCGCGCCGGATTGGCCGCACCGGTTTCAGCCAGTTGCTGGACAACCTCGACCAGTTGGAAAGCAGCGGCAAATTACAGCGCTACACTGTGGTCGGCCACAGCCTGGGCGGCGCGGTAGCGCTGCATGGCAGCAAAGAACGTATCATGCAGGCGATTGCCCGGGGCGAAGACAATCCGAATCTGTTTGTGCTGCTCAATCCGGCGGTGCGGGCCAGCGAATACAAACCAATGGATACGCTGCTGAGCGTCGACCGGCAAAAACCAGCGATGGTGGTGTTGCAGTCCAAAGGCGACTATGCACTGAAAGAAGCCTGGCAATGGCTGCGTTATGGCGAGCGGGTGATGGGCAATTCCTGGGCGCTGACCCATGATATGGACCGTTGTCCGCGCGGCGACTGCAGCATTCCGCTCAATATGCCCAAAGCGCTGCGTGAACATGACGCCAAACCCGGTTGTATGATGATGCTGGCCAAATCCGGCTGGAAAGCGCGGGCACGGCCACAGGCGCGCCACGGCGTCAACAGCTGTCAGGACGCCAATCAGCAGGCGGTCTGGGTGCTGGCGGTGTCCGACGACATTATCAGCGGTCATAACGGCATTTTGACCGAAGATCATGCCAAAGCACTGTCGGAAGTGATGGCGATGATTGATTTACACCGCAATCAGCTGCCGGTTGCGCAGCGCCAGCAGCTGACAGCCCCGGCTGAACAGACTGAAACTGCCGCAGCGCAGTTAGCGGCAGCCGGCGATGCGGCGACAGAGCCAACAGCCGAAGCTGAGGCAACGTCAGAGATGGCTGCAGTGCCTGCTGCCGACTCAGGTGCAGCGCAAGAACCGGGCCCGGCGGCTGGCAGTGTGCTGCCATCAGACACGGCAACAGCGCCAGCCAAGCCTGTCAGCGCCGCAGAGTCGCCGCCGCATTCTTTGTATTAAGCATCCACACCAGGCGTCCATGCTAAGTGCCCATACCAGGCGCCCATATCGGATGCAGCGAATCTAATGCATCAGAATCAACACGGTGCCGCCGACCGTCAACGCGGCGCCCAGCCAGGCACCGGCAGCCGGCCGGCGTTGGTACACCAGCCATAGCAACGGCAACACCAGTACCGGGCTAACCGACGACAACATCGCCACCAGGCTGGCATCACCCAGTTTGAGCGCCTGCAAAATCAGCGTCATACCAATCACCATCGACAGCAGCGCGTTAAAAGCCACCATCGCCAGCACTTTACGGGTCATCGGCAGATAACTGCGTGCCACTTTAAAACCCAGCCACAGCAGCGCCAGGTGACACACAAGTGCCGCTGTCATCCGTACCGCCGACGCTGCGATGGCGTCGATGTCGGTTTCCATCAGTGGTTTTAACATCAGCGTGGAGACCGCCTGACACAAAGCCGACAACAATCCGAGCGCAATGCCGCGTTTGAGCTGATGGCTGGAGGTTTCCCAGTGATGCTGCTCGCTGGCTCTTTTGCCAAACAAGATGGCGCACATCACGCCGCTGACCAGCAAGCCAGAGCCGAAAAGCGTCCAGCCCCACAGGGTCTCGCCGAGAAACAAAAACGCCAGCACAGCAGAAAACAAAGCATGGGTGGCAAAGAGCACCCCGGCCCGGCGCGGCCCGAGCCGGTTCATTGAAGCAAACAGCGCGGTGTCGCCAATCAGAATGCCGATCATGCCAGAAGCGGCCAGCAACCAAAGCTGGTTCAGCGGCAGGCTTTGCCAGCCGCCGGTTGCCACGGCGACCGACCACAGCAGCAGGCTGGCAAATGTCATGCGCCAGCGGGTGAAGGCAAAAGCGCCTAAGTGCGCCGAAGCCGGCGCCGAAATCAGGCTGCCAACCGCCCAGCAAAGGGCGGCGCCAAGCGCCAGCGCCTGAAAAGATGCCAGCGCCTGAAAAGACGTCAGCCAATCAACAGAGGGCATCCAGTGCAAAGGTGCAGCTTTCCTTAATAATCAAACAAACCCGACGACAGGTAGCGGTCGCCGCGGTCACAGACAATCGCCACCACCACAGCACCTGGCTGTTGTGCGGCAATTTGCAAAGCGGCAAACACCGCGCCACCTGAGCTGACGCCGGCACAAATGCCTTCTTCGCGGGCCAGCCGGCGGGTGGTGGCAACGGCGTCGGCCTCCGTCACATCCAGCACCAGATCAACGCGGTTTTTATCATAAAAGCCCGGCAGATAGGCTTGCGGCCAGCGGCGGATGCCGGGGATAGCGCTGCCTTCGGCCGGCTGCAAGCCGACAATCTGAATGGCCGGATTTTGTTGTTTCAGATAACTGGAGACCCCCATGATGGTGCCGGTAGTGCCCATACTGGAGACGAAATGCGTGATAAGGCCGCGGCTTTGTTGCCAAATCTCCGGGCCCGTGCCTTTCACGTGCGCGGCCGGATTGTCCGGGTTATTAAACTGGTCCAGTACTTTGCCTTTGCCCTCACTCTGCATTTGCAGCGCCAAATCGCGGGCGCCTTCCATGCCTTGTGCTTTGCTGACCAGAATCAGCTCAGCGCCATAGGCCTGCATCGAGGCTTTGCGCTCGGCGGTGGCGTTGTCAGGCATGATCAGCACCATCTGGTAGCCTTTAATCGCCGCGGCCATGGCCAGCGCAATGCCGGTATTGCCGCTGGTGGCTTCAATAATGGTGTCGCCCGGTCTGATGTCACCGCGCGCTTCGGCGGCGCTTAACATATTGAGCGCCGGCCGGTCTTTGACTGAACCTGCCGGATTATTGCCTTCAAGTTTGAGCAGCACTGTACTTTGCGTATGCGCCGCCATGCGCTGCAAACGCACCAGCGGCGTCTGGCCGACAAAATCGGCAATAGTAGGAAATTCAAGGCTGAGGTCCGACATACACAGCTCCGGCGGGACGACCAACAAAGCCGCCAGTGTAGCGGAAATTGACAAAGCCGGCATCTGCTGGTGTGCCTGCAC
>CBINNO010000157.1:0-9285 GCA_966252055.1 uncultured Rheinheimera sp.
CCAGCCTGAGCGCGGCTTGCACCCGCGCGGATTTGTTGCTGGCTGTCCAGCAAATTGCGGTCGCTGGGTGCGATTTGCAGCGCCTGCCCGATAAGCTCTGTTGCGTGCTGATGACAACCTTGTGCGCTTTGCAACAAGGCGTAATTGTTCAGATATGCGATTTGCTGACGACCGGCCGGCAGACCGGCGGCAAACCATTGCTGCGCCAGCGCTGGCTGCTGCTTACTATGGTGATTGCCCAGCAAAAAATAGGGCAGCCAGAAGTGCGGCCACTGCCGGGTTGCCGTCTCCAGTGCGCGCAGTCCTGCCGGCACTTGTTGTGTACTGAGCAATTCCTGGCTGGCTTTGGTGAATAAGAACGGGTCCAGCTGCGCATTGCTCAGGCCAGGCGGTAACATCAGCAGCAGCCAATATTGACCGCGCTGCCAGGTATGCTCAAAAGTCGCAAAATCCAGCCGGTAGCTGGCGGTCACCCCGGTATGCAGAATCAGCTCGCCGGCATCGAGGTCATACCCGATCACCACCGCATAATGCCACTGGGGCCACCAGCTCAGGCCATTGTTTTGCAACACAATCACCGGCTTGTTGTCCGCCACCAGGCTGAGCAACTGTTGCAGGCTGCCGCGCTGCGTGTAAGCCAGCAAACCAAGCTGACGGGTCGCCGCCGTCATTTCAATTTGTAAAGTGCCTTTGAGGCCTGGGATAAAAGTACGCGGCGCTATGGTCTCTGGTGACACCGCGGCGCTGCCTTGCGCCAGCGCATAAAAGCCGGCCACTTCGGCCAATGTAGTCGGGCCACAGAAATAATCCTGTTGCGGGTAAAAGGGTACCTCAGCTATCAGATGCTGGCGCGCTATCGCCGGAGGTTTCGCGCGCAGCTGCAGGGTCTGGGGCGGCGTCTGGCAGCCACTGAGCAGCCAGCACAGCGCCACCAGCCCCCACCAGCGCCAGACATTGCCCGGCACCGACATTAGCGGATCGGACGGATAAAGGGATAGACGTCAGTGACGCCCAGCAGATCCAGAATCGCAACCACCGCCAGCACAGTGACCACAGCGCCGACAATACCGCCGGCTGGCATTTCATTCATCTGAGTGTTCAGCGCATTCAGTTCCTCAGCGGTCATGCTGGCAATCCGTTGCCTGGCTTCGGCCGGGCTCACGCCGAGCTCAGTCAGTTTTTGCCGGACTTCCGCATGGTCGACAAAAGCCAGAACCTGCTGTTGATTAAACTGATACTGCTGCTCCGCCATCACCTGCTCAGAGCTGAATGCCGCGGCACTGGCCTGTTCAACGCCAGCCAACAGCGCAGGACATAACAAGCCAACTTTTAAAAGTTTGTTCATCAATTTTTTCCTCTTACAAAAACTGTTGTCAGATCAAAGCGACCACCCTGACTTTATACAGGCAGTTATTCGACAAGGCAAACACCGCAAAGCCACGTGGTGAGCCTCGTCAGCCGGTTTAATTGGGGTATGATAGCGCCAGTACAGCCCCTTTCAGCAGACGACAGGCCACACTCCTTGCAACAGACGCCAAACCCGCCCCCACCACTCAGCAACCCGTCGATTCCGGCCGGCACAGCGCCAAGCGCAGCGACAGAGCAAAGCGCAGCGACAGAGCACAGCGCAGCGACAGAGCACAGCGACCGCCAGGAGCCTGGCGCACCCTGGCTTGAATTCGTCAATCATGCCTCGGTGCTGCTCAGCGACGGGCAGCATGCGGTGCTGACCGACCCCTGGTTTTTTGGCGATATTTTCCATCAGGGTTGGTCGCTGCTGGTGGAAACACCCGACGATGACATCAGGCGGGTGTTGGCGCAAACCAGCCATATCTGGCTCAGTCACGAGCATCCGGACCATTTCTCGCCGCCGTTTTTTCGCCGCTACCGCGAGCAAATCCTGCGCCAGGGCATCACCATTTTATTTCAGCGCACCCGTGACCGCCGGCTGGTCAGCTATTTACGCCAGCTCGGCTTGCCGGTGGTGGAACTGGCCGACGGCGAACCTTATGCGCTCAATCCGGCATTTGTGGTCCGTATCGTCAAAGCAGATTTGTATGACTCGGCGCTGCTGGCCGACATCGCCGGTGTGCAGGTGTTCAACCTCAACGACTGCCCGCTGCACAGCCATGCAGCGCTTGGCGCTTTTGCCGAGCGTTATGGTCAGTGCGACCTGCTGCTGACGCAATTCAGTTATGCCGCCTGGAAAGGCGGCAAAGCCAACAGCAGCTGGCGCCAAAAAGCCGCCCGCCACAAACTCGCCACCATCCGGGCTCAAATGGCGGTGTTGCAACCGGCGGCGACGCTGCTGTTTGCCAGTTTTGTCCGCTTTGCCAATCAGCTCAACAGCTATATGAATGATGCGGTCAATCAGCCGGCAGAGGTCGTCGCTGCGCTGGCAGAACAAAGCAGTCAGCCGCTGTTTCTGGCACCTGGCGAACGACAGCCGCTGGCCGCTTTACGCCAGCATCCTGAAAGTCTGGCGTTCTGGCAGCAACAATTCAGCGAAATAGCCACAAAGCCGCTGCTGAGTTATCGCACCGAAGACAATCTGGCCAGCCTGCAACAACACTTTGCGGATTATCAGCAGCGGCTCTGGCAGGCCAACAACCGGGTATTGCTGTGGGCTGCGCGTCGCTGGCTGGCACTGCGGCCTTTTGATGTGACTCATCTGTATCTGGTGGACCTGGGGCTGACCGTGCGGATTGAACTGCTCGGCCGGCTCGAACCGGCTGACGACGCGGCGGCAGATCTGGCGCTGCACAGCAGTTCGCTGGCTTATTTATTCCGTCATGAATTTGGTTTTGACACTTTGTTTGTCAACGGCTGCTTTGAAGAACTTCGCAGCGGTGGTTTTGAGCGCTTTGCCAAATGTTTTGCCATTGGCAATCTGAACGCCAGCGGGGTTTTTATCCGGTTTGGCAGCCTGTTGCGGCTGGATGTGATTAGGCTGATGCTCGGTAAACTAAATACAGTGCGCAGCAATCTGCGACAAAACCAGACGCCACCTGAGCGCTGATGCAAGGTTGCCGCTTGCTGCGAAGTTTTTCTAAACAGTTTTTTAAACAGGGCTGTTAAAAAGATTGTTAAACAGGTTTTTTTAGTAAATAGACCGCTTTAAACGAGAAAAACCGGCCGAACGGCCCAGTGCCCTGCTGTCTGACAAAGCTGTATCCCAGCTTGTGATACAGCGCAATCGCCGCTTCATTGGACACTTTCACTTCGAGCGTCACAGCAGGGGCGCCACAGGCGCGCGCCTGTGCTTCAACGGCCTGCACCAGAGCGCCAGCCAGCCCGCGCCGGCGCGCTGCGACTTCCACCTTCAGGCCATACAGATAGCAGGGATGCAACACAGTGCGCAGCTCAATGCCCCAAAACAGGCATGCCCGCCAGCAGCCGCCGGCCCAGCCAAAAACCCGGACAAAATCGCGCAGTGCCGGCGCATAAGGACCACGCCCATAACGCTGCCAGGCGGCAAAACCCAGCGGCTGGTCGCCTTCAAACGCCAGCACTACCCGCTGCCAGCGAATAGTCTGCCAAAACAGCTGATAACGCTGCTCTGCATTGCCGAGAATAAAACTCAGCGCGCCGCGGCCGGTGGCCACCAGCCGCAGAGCCGCTGCTGACGGCGCTTCGCCGGCACTGTAACTGCCAAGCCGGAGCCCATCTTTGTGTGGTGCACCGGTGCACGCCGCGCTGTCATCAGTCAGCTTGTGGCTCAGCATAACTATCCACCCGGTTACGACCACTGTGCTTGGCGGTATACAAGGCCTTGTCCGCCCATTCCACCAGACACACCGGGTCCAGCTGCTGTTGCGGCACCACACTGGCCACCCCGATCGACACCGTCACCACCGCATGCTCGTGCGGTTTGTTGTGTGGGATAGCCAGCTGTTGGATAGCCACGCGGATTTTATCCGCCAGTTGCAAGGCGCCGGTTAAATCAGTGCTGGGATAAATCACCGCAAACTCTTCGCCACCATAACGCACGCCCAAATCGCCGGCCCGCACGCAGCATTGTTTAATAGTACTGGCGACAGACTGCAACGCATGATCGCCCTCAACATGGCCGTAACTGTCGTTATATGCTTTGAAATAGTCGACATCAATCATCAACAGCGACAAATGCGAGCGGTCGCGGATGGCGCGTTTCCATTCAATTTCCAGGTATTCATCAAAATGACGCCGGTTGGCAAGCCCGGTCAGACCGTCCACCCGCATCAGCTTTTCCAGTGCCAGATTGCTCTCCTGCAACTGTTGCTGACTGGTGCGCAGCGCCCGGTACATCTCATCGCGCTGGCGCAGCGCAATATAGGCCCGCGTGTGATAACGAATGCGGGCAATCAGCTCAATGGCATCCGGCAATTTGACCAGATAGTCATTGGCTCCGGCTTCAAAAGCCAGGCTTTTCACTTCCGGGTCGTCTCTGGCGGACAACACAATGATCGGCAAATCACGCAGCTGCTCGTGCGCTTTGTACTGCCGGACCAGACTCAGGCCATCCACGCCCGGCATCACCAGATCCTGCAGGATCACGGTAGGCTTGATACTCAGCGCCATCTCCAGCGCTTTTTCCGGATCTGAGCAATAGTGGAAATCGATATTGCCGTCTGTGACCAAAATACGTCTGATGACTTCTCCGACCAAAGCCTGATCGTCAATCAGCAACACCATGCTGCGTGTGGTCACCTCAGCAAAGGCCGTGGTATTTAAGTGGTCTGTGAACAAGTTAGTTTCCTCTGCAAACAAATTATGGGTTGCATAACCGGATCAGCCGGCCGGCAATTTTGTCCAGCGGCAGCACTTCCGTTGCCGCCTCCAGCCGGACTGCCGCTTTGGGCATGCCGTATACCACGCTGGTCGCCTCGTCCTGCGCGATGGTCATCCACCCTTTATTTCTCATCAACTTCAATCCCACAGCGCCGTCCTGCCCCATGCCGGTCAACAGCACACCAATCGCGGGGTCTTGCCAGTTCTGCGCCAGGCTTTCAAAAAACACGTCAATCGAAGGTTTGAACAAGCTGTGTTCTGGCTCTTCTGAATAAATAAAACGGCCTTCCTCCGTGATTTTTAAATGAATATCTGCGCCTGCGATGTAGATGGTGCCCGCTTCGGCTTTTTCGCGGTGCGCGATCAGTTTGATCTTCAGTTTTGACGCGCGCTCCAGCCAGTCCGCAAGCCCCGTGCTGAAACGCCCGTCCATGTGCTGCACTATGACAATGGCAGCGTTAAAATCAGCCGGCAGCTCCCGGATCAGTTCGAATAAAGAGGAGGGCCCGCCCGTTGAAGCCCCGATCGCCACAATCATCGGTGGCGCCGGTCGCCGCGAAAGCGGAGCAGACCTCGGAATATTATACAACACCGCCTGCTGTTTGATTTTTCGCAGCAGCATCGCCGCCGCTTCCGGGGTATAACCTTTGAACTCAACATAGTCTCTGGCGCCAAAACCCAAGGCGCGAAACGCCTGTTGCATATGGTTTTGACCGTCGGCCGAGAACAGCATGATGCAACAATCCATGTAAGGCTGCAGTTGCAAAATCACGTCCGCTGACCAGCCGGATTCCAGCTGGACCAACAACAAATCGACCGGTTTGGTGACCTGCTGCGCCAGCGTCTGTGTCACGTTGGGCGTATGCCAGCACAGCTGATAAGTGCCGGCCAGGGTGCGTTTCAGCCAGGGCAGCGCCGATGGCTCACTGAGCAGCAACCCCAGATTCATCATGAAGCCGCCCCAATCAACATTTGTACTGTGTTGATCAGCGATTCATCGTGAAAACTGGATTTGGCCAGATAATAGTCAGCGCCGGCTTCCAACCCTTTGTTTTTGTCTTCTTCCCGGTCTTTGTAACTGACCACCACCACCGGCAGCCGGTTCAGCCGCACGTCGGCACGCACCAGCCGCACCAGCTCAATTCCGTCCATTTTTGGCATGTCGATGTCCGTCACCAGTAGATCAAAAGTCTCTGCCCGCAGCATGGTCCAGCCTTCCAGGCCGTCGACCGCCACTTTGACCTGATAACCCTGATTGCTCAATAACTTGCGCTCTAACTCCCGCACAGTCAGCGAATCATCCACCACCAGAATTTTCTTCGCGGCGGTTTCGGTTTGCTGACTTCTGAAACTGCTGATCTGCCCTTGCTTCAGTAAAGTCTGTGCTTTAGCCAGCACATCGTCGACATCGAGGATCAGCGCCGGTGTGCCGTCAGCCAACACAGCGCCCGCCATCACGGCCGGGACGCGGCCAAAGCGCGCGTCCAGATGCATCACCACCAGGCTTTGCTCACCGAGCAATTTGTCAGCCGCCAGCGCCAGCCGGCGGTCACGGTCTTTAAACACCAGCACCCCAAGCCCAAGCGGGTCGATGGCGGCTGGCGTCAGCCCCAGCAGCTGCGCCAGTCTTAACAAACCGACCGCCTCGCCCTGCCACCAGAAATGTGGCCGGCCTTCCACAGTGACCAGTTCATCCTGGCGCACCCGCAGCATCGATTCAATCCGGTGCAGCGGGATGGCATACACCTCGCCGGCGACATCAAAAATCACGCAGCGGATCACCGACACTGTGACTGGCAAGCGGAACTGAAAACTGCAGCCGGCGCCGGGACTGTTCAGCAGTTCAATATGACCACCCAGCGCTTTGATTTCATGCTGCACCGCATCCAGCCCGACGCCACGGCCGGAAATGTCGCTGACCTGTTGCGCCAGACTGAAATCCGGCAGGAACAAAAAGGCCAGCAATTCCTGCTCATCCATTTGTTCGACCGCTTCGGCCGTCGCCAGATTGCGCGACAACACCCGCGACTTAATTTTGTCGGTGTTGACACCGCGGCCGTCGTCGCTGACTTCCATGTGCAGATAACCGGATGCATGCCAGGCATTTAAGCGGATACTGGCCAGCTCAGGTTTACCCGCCGCCCGCCGCTCGGCCGGCGTTTCCACGCCGTGGTCCACCGCATTGCGCAGCAAGTGCAGCAAAGGCGCCTCCAGCCGCTCCAGCATGTCGCGGTCGACGGCGGTATGTTCACCTTCCAGTATCAGCTGCACTTGTTTGCCCAGCCGGCTGCCCAGCTCATACACCATGCGCGCCTTGCCGGTGAATGTGTCGCTGAACGGCCGCATCCGGCACGCCAGCGCGGCGTCGTATAAATTCTGATTGAGCAGCAGCGTGCTCCAGCTCACAGTCTCATGATGCTGCAAACTGCTGACAGTCTGATTGCTGGCGTCACTCAGCAGCTGGCCGATGTCATCCAGCGCCGCACGGACAAACTCGGGTAATTGCTGCTCCACCATCTGGTCGCGGACCGACTCCAGGATTTTGCGCGCCTGCTGCTGGGTCTTTTTCACCCGTTGCAGCTCGCGGCCAAACTGCTGGGCATTTTTCGACACCACCAAAGCCCGGCTCGCAAGGTCGAGCAACAAGTCGAGCCGCTCTGCCGACACCCGCACTGTGGCAGCCCGCTTCACATCTTCGGCCGGCTGCGATTCGCGGGGCTCTGCCGGCGGCCCGCCGAACTCTCGGGTTGCATCCTGTTGTTGTGCTGCCGGGTCACCTGTTTGTCTGGCAGGGACGCCAGCCGGCGCCGGGACGAAGGGGGCCGGCGCCGCCGGTGAAACCAGCGCCGGCGCTTGCGTGTCTGCCAGCGTGTCAGCCTGCGTCTGTGCCTGCGTGTCGGTCAAAGTGCGGACTGGCAAGTCGTCACTCAGGGGGGCCGGGCCCGGCATGGCCGGTGTGGGCGGCGCATTGCCAGTTGCTGCGCTTTTCAGCGCGCCGGCTTTGGTTTGTTGCGACAAGGCCGACACCAGCCTGGCCAAATCGGCCGGCTGCTTACCTTCAGCAATCGCCAGCAAGGCGGCAGTGCCCTGCATCAGCAACTGAATACGGCCATAGTCCAGCACACTGACGCCACGAATGGCTTCGACCAGCAACTCTTCCATTTCGTGCGCCACCGCCACGGCGGGACCAACCCCGACCAGCCGCGCCGCGCCTTTGAGCGAATGGGCGGCCCGCATACAGGCGTCCAGCTGCACTTTGTCGTCCGGCTGTTTAGCCAGCGCGATGAGCCCAAGGTCCAGCTGCTGCGTTTGCGCCTGGGTTTCCAGTAAAAACAGCTCCAGCAACGAAGCATTCTGAAATGAGTCGCTCATTGCAGCTCCTTCAGCAACAGGGCCAGCACCGCTTCAGTGTCCAGCAAGGTCAGGCTCAATCCCTGATGTTGCACGGCCGCCGTACTGATTTGCCCCAGCACAGAGCCGGCATGAAATTTGTGAGGGTCACGCCGGGGCGGTTCGAGCAGCGCGATTTCGCGGATCTGGTCCACCGTCACCACCAAAGGCCCGGACGCATGATTAAGCACCAGCATCCGGCGACTGGCGCTGGCCGCAGGCTCAGTCAGCTCCAGCAACTGGTGCAGCGACAAACAAGGCACCAACTGGCCGCGCACATTACAGACGCCTTTTAACAAGGCACTGCGGCTGTTGGGCACGTAACGCACCGGCAGCGGCAAACAGACTTCGTGCAGGTAACGGCTGCGCAGGCCGAACCATTGTTGATCCAGCCGAAACAATAAATACCGCAGTGCCCGCTCAGACACAGTCACCGGCGCGGCGCGCTCAGGCTCGTCGGCTGCATCGCCAATATCAAACTGGTCGCGCAGTGCCGAGGCTGCATCGGTGTACACCTCGCAGTTGCGGCAATGGGTGTGGCCGGGCAGCTTCGGACAGCTGCGATCGCCGTAGATGCCGGTTTTTTTCCAGCATGCGTCGATGTCTATCTGTTGCAAAAGGCTGCTGCCTGACTGATCCATCCTCAGGTCCTTTCAAACTTGATACGTTGTTCAATCAAAGCCGCCGCCGCCTGCTGTCCCTGCGCATGCAGCAGCGCCGCCAACTGGCGCAAGGCGGCGCCGTGCAGCGGCTCCAGATACAACGCTTTGCGGTAATACTGCTCGGCATCGCCGACCTGCCCCAGGCCGTCAGACACCAGGCCCCACAAATAAAACAGCTGGGCGCACGGGCCTGCTGCTTTGAGCAATGCCTGACAGGACTGCAAGGCATCGGCTAACTGGCCGGCATTGGCGGCCTGCTCAATGCGGCCCAGCCATTCACCCCGACTGAGCGCAGGCGCGGCTTTGGCCGTTTTTGGCGCGGCAACCAGGGATGGCTTGTTTTTGCTGCGCGCCGCCCTGGCACTGTCGCTTTTAAGCGCCGCGGCTGCGGCTCTGGCGGACTGGCGCATCGGATTGACGGTATTGATTGCACTGCTGGCTGCCGTGTTTGTGACGCTGGCTG
>CBINNO010000158.1:0-9126 GCA_966252055.1 uncultured Rheinheimera sp.
GCCAGCTGCGGCAAAACTGCCAAAAGAGCGCCGCCCCTGCCTGGTCATAATGACCAGACAACGGATTGACAAAGCCATGGCCATAAGGCCAGTGCTGCTGGCTGAAGCTGTCGGGGTTTTGCGTGCTGGCGAGCGTCGATTGCAAAGCCCGGACATCAAAATGACTTTCATCCGTCCACAGGCAATGCACCCGGCAAGCCGGCTTCAGGGCGCTGTCATGGCGAATTTGACCGCCGTAGACTAACAACATGCTTTTATCTGCACACTGCGGACTACAAGCCCACAGTGCTGCGGCGCCGGCGCTGAAACCCAGCAGAATGTCGGGCTTGTGCCGGCGGATTTTTTCTGTCAGCAAGGCCTGGTAAGCCGGTACGCCGCCTGTGGCCACAAAGGCCTGATACGCCTGCTGCTCGTCGTCAAATGTTGCTCCTGCGGCAGACGCCGGCTCTGCAAACTCAAGTTTCAGCGCAATGTCTGGCAGCTGCTGCAACGCCAGACGAAGCGCAGCGCTCAGGCCCCAAATATCGGTAGCGACCAGTAATTTCATACAGAAAACTGATTCAGTGGCAGTTTCAGATAAGCCACGCCGTTGGCTTCCGGCGCCGGTAATTCACCGGCCTGCATATTCACCTGCACCGATGGCAGCAACAGTTTTGGCATGCTGAGCGTCGCATCGCGCGCCTGACGCAAGGCAACAAACTCGGCTTCGGTGCGCCCGCCGCCAACATGGATATTGTGCTGTTGCTGCGCGCCAACCGTGGTCTGAAATGCCACTTCAGGGCGGCCCGGCGCACCGTAATCATGGCACATCAGCATGCGGGTATCTGGTGGCAACGCAAACAACCGCTGGATCGAATGATACAAAGTCGCGGCATCGCCACCGGGAAAATCGCAGCGGGCGGTGCCATAGTCCGGCATAAACAAGGTATCTCCCACCAGCAGCACATCACGAATGAGATAACTGACGCAAGCCGGCGTGTGTCCAGGGGTGTGCAAGGTACGGATACTGAGGGTTCCAAGCGGCAACACCGCTTCGTCATCGAGCAGTAAATCAAAAGGTTTACCATCGGCCAGCGTTGGCAAATTAAACAGTTTGCCAAAAGTACGCTGCACCTGATGAATATTGGCCCCCACCCCGACCGGCACGCCGGTTCTGGCTTTGATGACGGCCGCCCCCGACAAATGGTCGGCATGGACATGGGTTTCCAGCACATAGCGCAGCCGAAGCCCCAGCGCTGCCAGCTGTTGCAGGATGTCGTCGACGGCCTGTTCGCGGGTGCCACCTGAAGCGGCATCGAATTGCAGTACCGGGTCGACGATGACGGCGTCGAGGCTTTGCGGGTCCCAAATCAGATAACTGAAGGTGTTGCTGTCTTTATCAAAGAAATGGCGGAATTGCACTGCAGATGCACAGTCGGTCATCGAAAAATCCTCAATCGAAACCAGCAGGATGTCAGCACTATAGCAAAGTCTTTTGATAACCATAAAGACTATGCTTATTTCAAATGATTATTAAAAAACAATATTGTCGTTTAATGCGGACGTTTAGCCATCCGAAAGCTTAAATCATCAGCGATTTGTCAAATAACTGTAACATTGCCAACCTAAGCTGCGCGCAATCTTCCAGGCAGTAAGAGGTTTCAGATGAAAATTGCGCACAGGCTGATGTGGCTGGTCGGTGGCTTAACTTTAGGCGCCATGTCGCTTGCCGTCGGCGTCAGCAGTTTGTTGGCCCGCCAGCAAGCAGAGCAAGCGCTCAGCGACAGTATTGAACAGCGTTTTCTGGCCGTGGCCAGCGGCCGTCAGCAGGCTCTGGAGCAGTATCTGAACCAGCAACTGGACTTGCTGCAAAGCCTGGCGCACAACCGGCTGACGCAGGACGCGGTGCAAGGTTTCAGTAATCCGTTTAAATCATATCGCTATGAAGTGGAAAACCCGGGTGAAGCGTCCCTGAAAAGCAGTGTGCTGACCTGGTATCAGCAGCAGTATTTGCCACTGGCGCAAGCGCAGGGGGCGCAGCCGGATGTCGCGCAGTGGCTGGCCGGCGCTTCTCTGGAAACCTTATTGCTGCAGCAAAACTATCAGGTGACCAACCCACACGGCGTCAAAGCGCTGGCAACGCTGACGGACCGTCAGGATGGCTCTGTTTATGGTCAGCAGCACCGTAAATATCATCAGAGTTTTGCCGGTATTGTCCGCCAGTTTGGCTTTGATGATTTGTATCTGCTGGATGCGCGCAATCTTGATGTGCTGTATTCGGTGCAAAAAGGCCCGCTGTTTGCCACCTCCCTGCAAAGCGGCGCTTTTGCCAAATCTGAACTGGCCACGCTGGTGCGCGCTTTATTGCGCGAGCCGGCTAAAGGGTATGCGCTGTCTGCGCCCGCGCCTTTTATCGGCCAGTTCAATCAGCGTACGCTGTTTATGGCGGCGCCCGTCAGAAGTCCGCTCAGCGAGGACATCAGCGGTGTGCTGGTGCTGCAGCTGCCGATGCAGGCGCTGAGCGCGCTCATCTCCAACCAGCAGCAATGGCGCGACATTGGCCTGGGCGAGACCGGTGACAGCTATCTGCTCAGCAGCCAGGGCGAACCACTGACCACCAGTCGTTTTGCTCATCCGGCGCATGGTTTAGCGGCAGATTTACTGCAGGCGACACTGACCGGTAAGCCACAAAGCGCGCATCTTAGCGATGAAACAGGCGCATACCTGCTGCGCAGTCAGCGGGTGATGCTGGGCGACAGTGCGGCTGTGCTACTGACCCGCCAACAAAAATCTGAATTATTTCAAAGCCTCGATACACTGACCGGCCAGTTGTTACTGGGCAGTATGCTGACCATTCTGGCCGCGGGCATCGCGGCATTGCTGCTGACCAGCTGGCTTGGTCGTGGTTTCGCCCGGCCTTTAGAGCAACTGGCCGGTCAACTGGAAGATGCGGCGCGTGACAGTGATTTAACCCGGCCTTTTGCCGCCCAGCGTGATACAGAGCTTGCGCAGACCACCCATTCGCTGCAGCTGTTATTCAGCCGGCTGGGTCAGCTGCAACACAATGTGCAACATGCCGGCAGCCGTAGTCAGCAACTGGCGGAGCAGAATCTGCAAATCAGCCTCAATAGCCAAAGTGCGGTTTATCAGCAAAAAGCGGCGCTGACCCAGCTCGACACTGAGGCGGCCAGTGCGGCTGAAGCGCTGGCACGGATGCAGCAACAACTTGAACTGGCAGGCCAGCAGGCCAGCGCCGCCGGTGAACAGGCCCGCGCCGGCGCTGGTGGCGTTGATGCGCTTTATCAGCAGATCCGTCAGCTCAGTCGCCAGGTGCGCCAGTCAGCCGACAGCATGACTGAGCTCAACAGCGCCGCGGCGGCGATTGCCCAGGTGCTGGATACCATTCAGGGCGTGGCGGAGCAAACCAATCTGCTGGCGCTCAACGCGGCCATCGAAGCGGCCCGCGCCGGTGAACACGGCCGCGGCTTTGCGGTGGTCGCTGACGAAGTGCGTCGTTTATCGGCCAACAGCAGTGAGGCCACAGCCCGGATCGCCGCGATGCTGAACCGTTTGTCCCAGTCCGTCGACACCACCCGCCACGATTTACAGCTCGAAGAGCAGACCGCCGAGCAATGTCTGGCCAAAGCTGAGGCGGCTGACAGCCAGCTCAAGCATATTCTTGAGGCCGTGGCGCAAATCCAGCACGCGACCGCGCAGGCGGCGCAACTGGGCGCGGCGGAAGCCGGCCGCAGCCGGCAGATCAGCTCAGCACTGGCGCAGCTGCACCAGTCTGCCGTGGCGACCGATCAGGCGATGAGCGATTTAGCGGCCCAGGCGCGCCATCAGCAACAGGTCAATGAAGAGTTGCTGCAGGCGGCCAGTGTATTGAAGGTCAAGCCTTGAAATGTCGCCGGGTTTAGCGACTGATCTCGGCTTGTAATTGACTGAGCAGTTGGGTGACCTGCAGGCTGGCCTGCTCCATCTGGCGCAGCTGACTGACCAGTTGCGCCTCCTGCCCGGCGGCGCCGGCCTGCAGAGCGGCGCGACCAGCCTGATGGACTGCTTTGTGTGGTTCATCCAGTTGCTGGAAGCTGCGTAAATGGCCGTAGCGCGCCCGGCCCTCGCCTTCAAAATACCACTTGCCGAGCCGGCACTCGGCATGCGAGTTGACTGGCTGGCTGAATTGTTTCTGCTGCACCAGTTCGTAGACCTGATTCTTCCAGACGGCGTGGTCCAGTTTCACTGTATTGAGAAACGCCATCGTTGAGCTTGCGCTAATTACTTGCTGCATGTGGCCTGAAGTATCGATCACGCGCGCCACCGCCTGCTCTATCTGGCTGGATGCTGCGGCCACTTCGGTTGCACTGTGCTGGCTCTGCTCAACCTTTTGGCGGATCTCGCCGGTTTGGCCGATGATCCGTCGCACCAGTTGTTCAATCTGGTTGCTGGCCTGATGCGCCTTGCCAGCGAGCTGGCGGACTTCATCGGCCACCACGGCAAAGCCACGGCCTGCCTCGCCGGCCCGTGCTGCCTCGATCGCCGCATTAAGGGCCAGCAAATTAGTTTGATCTGAGATCTCCTGGATGCTGGAGATCAGCTGATTGATGGAATTGGCCGTGCCATCCAGCACTGCAGTGACTTCGGCACTTTGGGCGGCATCGCGGGTGATTTGCCCGGCGCGTTGCTGCAAACTGGCCAGCGCCTGATGGGTCTGGCCAAAAATATCGTCCAACGCGGTTAAGGCTTCCCGCTCGCTGGACAGTTGATGGGCGCTTTGAGCAATATCCTCGCGGATCTGCGACAACATACCGGCACCTGACAACATGGCGCCGCAAACCGAATCTTGCTGTTGTTGGGCGGCCAATGTTTGTTGCAGCCGGGCCAGCTCTTGCTGATGCTGTTGCTGCAGAAGACTCAGTTCCTGCTGATGTTGCAGCTGCTGGCGCTGCAATTGCTGTGCTAATTCGTCGATCTGTTGTTTCAGTGCTTTGGTAAAAAACATAAAGACTCCGGCAAGAGACTGTGGAAGCTCCACAAGGTGACGACCATCCTTGTCGGTAAAACAAAGGGCCCGGTCATTGTGCGACCGGGCCGGCAAATATTGCTACAGCTTACTTGCTTTGCGACATGATGCTTTTGTCTTATATCAACAAAAGCGCTGCTGCGACGTTCAGGCTTTCGCCCTGACATCCTGCTGCAAATGTTCAATGGCCTGCACCACCTGCCCGGCAGCCGCTTCGAGCTGGGACAGTGACTGCGCCAGTGCGGCGGTATTGCCATTGCGTCCGGCCTGCTGCGCTTCGCGCCCGGCCTGATGGAATGCCCGATGCGGGCTTTCAATACTACGGAAACTATTGAGCTGGCCGTAATGACGATGGCCGTAATTACCGCTGCCGCACCATTCCTGATACTTACGCTCGGCCACTGAGGCAGGCACTTCACGCTGCTGAGCCACTGCCTGATAAACGGCGGCTTTCCAGCTCAGGTAATCCATTTTGAGACCGTCCAGATAAGTCAGCGTGGTGGTCAGGCGAA
This sequence comes from uncultured Rheinheimera sp., assembly GCA_966252055.1. GTDB lineage: Bacteria > Pseudomonadota > Gammaproteobacteria > Enterobacterales > Alteromonadaceae > Pararheinheimera. The sequence goes on from CBINNO010000158.1 coordinate 5,515, forward strand.
TGAGCTTTTTCATCGCGTCCGAGCGCTGAATGACTTCATTGACCACTTTGTCGATTTGTTGGGATGACTGCGACACATCGGCGGCACTTTGCTGGCTTTGTGACACTAACCCTTTGATATTATTGGTCTGCTCAATAATTTTACGGATAAGGCTTTCAATCTGCTTGCTGGCGTCGTTGGCCTTACCTGCCAGTTGGCGCACTTCGTCCGCTACCACGGCAAAACCACGGCCGGCTTCACCGGCGCGGGCCGCCTCAATGGCGGCATTGAGTGCCAGCAAGTTGGTCTGATCGGAAATTTCCTGAATGCTGGAGATAAGCGCATTGATTGAGCCTGCGGTACCATCCAGCACAGCGGCCGTTTCGGCGCTTTGATTGGCGTGACCGGTAATTTGAGTGGCGCGGTCTTCCAGTGTGCGGATGGCGCTTTGGGTCTGGCCAAAGATGTCTTCCAGCTTGGCCAGTGCCGTGCGCTCGGCGATCAGTGCTTCGGCATGTTCACTGAGACTTTGACTCACCGCTTCCAGTGCGCCGCTGCCCTGCAGTTGTTGCTGTTGCCACTGTTGTTCCTGCTGGCGGCTGTTGACGGCGGCCAGTTCGGCTTCGACTGCGCGCAGCTGCTGCTGAAATTGTTCGGCCTGATCGCGGGCCTGCCGTTGTGCTTCTTTGAGTTGTTCTCTGAGTTGTTGGTTTTCTTGTTTTAGCGCACGGTTAAACATGAGGCTCCCCGCCTGTTACTGACAAAAGAAGATAATCAAAAAGACCTGATGAAAAAAATTATCCTATGCCATGGCCGTGGCGCTGAGAAGCCCCTGACCGCGAATTCCCGGCAAAATAATCTGCGCTTTGCTAACCATTTGTCCGCTCTACAAAAAAACGACATCGCGTCAACAAATTGTCGGCACTTTGCTGTGGAGCCTGACCAAAAAGAAAAGGCGCACCAGGCGCCTTTTTTTCGAACTGAAATGGGGTGATCAGGCGTTAGCCAGTTGCTGCGCCAGATAATCGTCGTAGCTGCCGACGAAGTTACGCACATCGCGGTCGGTGATTTCGATGATGCGGGTGGCCAGACTGGACACGAACTCGCGGTCGTGGCTGACAAACAGCAAAGTGCCTTTGTACAGCTCCAGCGCCATGTTCAGCGATTCAATCGATTCCATATCAAGGTGGTTGGTCGGTTCGTCCATGATCAGGATGTTCGGTCTTTGCAGCATCAGCTTGCCAAACAACATGCGGCCTTTTTCACCGCCCGACAGTACTTTGACCTTCTTCTTGATATCGTCCTGGCTGAACAGCAGACGACCGAGAATCCCACGTACAGCCTGTTCGTCATCAGATGGCTGTTTCCAGTACGACATCCAGTCAAACAGCGACATTTCTTTCATGTCACCAGCGAATTCGTATTCGTGGTCCTGTGCGTAATAACCGATGTTGACGTTTTCTGACCATTTGACCAGACCGCCATCCACCGGATACTCCCCGACCAGACACTTCAGCAAAGTGGTTTTACCGATACCGTTGGCACCCAGAATCGCCACTTTTTCGCCGACTTCGATCATCATGTTGACGTCTTTGAGTACGGACACGCCGTCAAAACCTTTGCTCAGCTCGTTCACTTCCAGTGCCAGCCGGTACAGCTGCTTTTGCTGCTCAAAGCGGATAAAAGGGTTAACCCGGCTGGAGGCTTTGACCTCTTCCAGCTTGATTTTGTCCATCTGTTTGGCGCGTGACGTGGCCTGGCGGGCTTTAGAAGCATTGGCCGAGAAGCGCGCGACGAAGGCTTTTAATTCATCGATTTGGGCTTTTTTCTTGGCGTTGTCCGACATCAGCCGCTCGCGCGCCTGCGTGGCTGCCAGCATATATTCGTCGTAGTTGCCCGGGTATAACCGCAGCTCGCCATAGTCCAGATCGGCCATGTGGGTACAGACGCTGTTGAGGAAGTGGCGGTCGTGCGAGATGATGATCATGGTGCCGTTACGCTCAGCCAGGCCATCTTCCAGCCAGCGGATGGTGTTGATATCTAAGTTGTTGGTTGGTTCGTCCAGCAGCATGATGTCCGGATCGGCAAACAGTACCTGTGCCAGTAACACCCGCAGTTTCCAGCCCGGCGCGACGGCCGACATCGGGCCAAAATGTTGTTCGACCGGAATACCAACGCCCAGTAACAGTTCACCGGCACGGGATTCAGCGGTGTAACCGTCCATTTCACCAAAAGCGACTTCTAAATCAGCCACTTTCATGCCGTCTTCTTCCGACATTTCTGCACTGGCGTAGATACGGTCGCGTTCGGCTTTGACTTGCCACAGCTCAGCATGACCCATGATGACAGTGTCAATCACGCTGTATTGCTCAAAAGCAAACTGGTCCTGATGCAACTTGGCCACGCGCATGTTTGGCTCAACCATCACGATACCGGCGGATGGGTCCAGCTCGCGGCTTAAAATCTTCATAAAAGTGGATTTACCACAGCCGTTGGCGCCGATCAGGCCGTAGCGGTTTCCTTCGCCAAATTTGACGGAAATGTTTTCAAACAACGGCTTGGCGCCGAATTGCATCGTAATATTAGCGGTAGAGATCACGGCTGAAGGTTCCTGTGTGCGCGTACGCGGGTTAGGCGATATGCCGGCCGGCGGCCTGGCAAAAAAGCGCGCTATTATAGCGACATCGCGCCGTGCTGACTACCGCTTCTGCTGCTTAGCCGGCCGTTCAGTTAAAATGTTCAGCCGAATCTTTTGCCAAGCACAATACAAACCACCACACCAGCCGCTACGCCCAACTGACCGACGCTGACGGATTCGCCCAACCAGCTGGCCGCCAAACCTAATGCGATAAAAGGTGTCAGTTGTTGCAACTGGCTGATTTTTGCCACATTGCCCAGTGACAACCCGCGATACCAGGCAAAAAAACCAAGGAACATCGAGAACACCGCCAGGTATAAGAAACCAAGCCAGGCGCCGGCAGAGGCCTGTTGCCAGCCAGAGCCGGGCAGCTGCCACAGCGCCAGCGGCAACATCAGGGGGAGCGACAGCACCAGCGCCCAACAAATGACCTGCCAGCTACCCAGTTGTCGCGCCAGCATGGCGCCCTGAGCGTAAGCAAGGCCACAACAAAAACAGCCGGCGAGCAGCCACAGATCAGCACCACTGAGGCCTGCCGCGCCTGTACTGTGGAAGCTGTTGTAGGCAAACACCAAGGTGGCACTGAGCAGCGCAAACAGCCAGAACAGCGGTTTTACCGGCTGACGGCCGAGCCAGGCGGCAAAAAATGCGGTAAAAAGCGGCATCAAGGCCGAAACCAGGGTGGCGTGGCCGGCAGCGCTGTGTTGCAGCGCCATGGCAGAAAACACCGGATACGCAAACACGGCGCCAAAAGCAACAATTGCCAGCGCAGGCCAATGCGCCCGTGCCGGCCAGCGTTCACGTAACAGCCACAGCAGCAACAGACTGAACAGCCCCGCGAGCGCGGCCCGACCGGCGCCAACCAGCAAAGGCGGCAGTTCGAGCACGGCCAGCCGGGTTGCCGGGATCCCGCCGGAGAACATCAGCACACCCAATAAAGCCCAGCCCCAGGCCTGCACGCCGGTTTGTTGCAGCCAGCCTTGGCGCCGAAATGC
>CBINNO010000159.1:0-9110 GCA_966252055.1 uncultured Rheinheimera sp.
TGCGGTCAGCGCCTGCTGCAGTTGTTGCAGCGGCTCGCTGAACGGCTGCCCGGTCAAAGGCTGCAACAGCGCGGCGGCGGCCTCAGTGCCGAGCTGTTGGGTGCTCAGCTGTGTCACGCTTTGCGGGGTTACGCTTGGCTGTGGGCTGGCAGCAGTGCCGGTCAGCGTCGCCTGTGCGGCATGGTTTGGCTGAGCCGCAGCCTGCTCAGCCGGAACAAGTTCAGCCGGAACAAGCTCAGCGCTGGCAGCCGAAGCGCTGGTGTTGGCCGTTGCCAGCAGCAGCGAGCCCAGCAAGTAACATAAAGCCATCAAAACATCCTCTGTGAAAAAAAGCCTGTGTCAGACACACAGGCAAACCGGCGGGCAGGTCTGATGCAACGCAGGCCACCCCACCACCAGGAGAAATTTGCGTCAGAACCTGTCGATCCGATAAGGCGCCAGTTGTACGGCCGGCTGGCGGCCTTGCAGCAGCGCTGTTAACAATTCGGCGCTGAAAGCAGCCTGAGTCAGGCCCAGGTGCTGATGACCAAAGTTAAAATACAGCCCCGGATGCTTGGGGCAGGCGCCCAGCACCGGCAACGAATCCGGCAGGCTGGGCCTGTTGCCAAACCAGTGGCTGTCGAGCTGCTGCGGTTCAGTGGGCTGGCGCAGCAGGGCGTTGGCGTGTTGCAGCAGCACATCTGCGCGCCGGTAATCGGGCGCACTGTCCAGCCCGGCAAATTCGACAGTGCCGGCCAAACGCAGGCCATGCTGCAGCGGCGTCATAATAAATTTGCGCTCCAGCGAGCTGACCGGGCGCTGCAGCGGCCGGGGCGCGGTCATCAGGTGATAGCCGCGTTCGGCTTCCAGCGGCACCTGCCAGCCCAGCTGGCGGCACAGCAGATGCGAATGGGCGCCGGCGGCGATGACCAGTTGTTCGGTCTGGATGCTGCCGGTCTGCGTTTCCAGCCGGAAACCGCCGGCGCCGGTTTTGACCGGTTGCAGCTGTTTCACTTCACTCTGGCGGAACTGGCCGCCAAGCGCGCTGAAGCGGGCAAATAAGCGCTGGCAGAGCTCGTAAGGCTCAATGGTGTGCGCCACATCCGGAAAATCCAGCGCGCCATGAACGCGGTCGGCCAGCGCTGGCTCCAGCGCCAGCGTGTCGTCGTGCGACAGCAGCCGCACCGAGATACCGGCGGCGCGGTAACTGTCATAACTTTGCTGCAAAGCGCGGCGGTCCTGCTGTTCACTGACCAGCAGCGCGCCCTGAAACTTCAGCAGATCTGTGGCGCCGGCCAGTGCTGCCAGCCGTTGCCAGCTTTGAATACTGTGATGATTGAGGCCGCACAGCGCTTGTTGCAGTGCCCGTTGTTGGGCCGGTCTGATGTTGGCGGCAAACTGCAACAGCCAGGGCAGTGCCTGCAACAGATAACCGGCGCGCAGCCGCAGCGGGCCGGTCGGGTCCAGCAACATGGCCGGCAACTGCTTTAGTACGGCGAGGGAAGCCAGCGGAAACACCTGCTCGGTGGCGAAATGGCCGGCATTGCCTTTGGAGCAGCCGCTGCCCGGCGTATTTTTATCCAGCAATAACACCTGAAAACCGCTGGCCTGCAGTTGCAGCGCCGAGGCCAGCCCGACCACGCCGGCGCCTGTAATGGTGATTTGTTGCATCGGCAAACATCCTCCTGAGGTGCTGCTAAATTTGTAGCAGCTGGCTGCCTGTTGCAGGTCGTCGTTACTGGCCGGACCTGCGGAACGGTTCCGCCTGACACAAGGCTTGGGCGACCAACCGGCAAATTTCCCGGTTCAGGCTACTTGTTTTTGTAGATTGTATACAATATCCTTTTATCAATCTTGCTCGTCAACTCTTTTTTAAACCGCAGAGGATGTTTTTATGCACAGCAGTTCAGACGCCGCCGCCAGCCCGGCAGCAGTGAAGCCGGTCAAAGTCAGCTGGCAGGGGGTTTACCCGGCCATTTCTACCCAGTTCAACGCAGATGGCAGCATTAACTATGCAGAAAACGCCAGAATGCTGAATCAGCTGATCGCCGATGGCATCCACGGCATCATTGCGCTTGGCACTGTTGGCGAAAATGCTTCGCTGTCGGCCAATGAAAAACGCGAATTTTTACAACACACAGTGAAAACCGTGGCGGGGCGCATTCCGGTGATCGCCGGTTGTACCGAAAACACTGCAGTGGCGGCGGTCGACTATGTCAAAGCGGCCGAGCAAATCGGTGTGTCCGGCATTATGTTGTTGCCAGCGGTGGTGTACCGCGGCACCGACCGCGAAGTGCTGGTGCATTACCAGACGGTGGCGCGCAGCACCAAATTACCGATCATGATTTACAACAATCCGGTCAGTTACGGCATCGACATCGATCTGGAGATGACCGCTGTGCTGGCCCAAGAGCCCAACATCGTCGCTATTAAAGAATCGACCACCGACACCCGCCGCATCACCGAGCTGCAAAGCCGCTTTGGCGACCGCTTTGTCATTTTCTGTGGCGTTGACGACATCGCGCTCGAAGCGGTGTTGCTGGGCGCGACCGGCTGGATCTCCGGCCTGACCAATGTGTTTCCGCGCGAGTCGGTGACGCTGTTCCAGCTGGCCCGCGCCGGTCATCTTGCTGCCGCCCGCGAAATTTACCGCTGGTTTATGCCGTTGCTGCGTCTTGACACTATTCCGACGCTGGTGCAGTGCATCAAGCTGGCCGAGCAACTGGTTGGCCGCGGCAGTGAAAATGTGCGGCTGCCACGGCTGACGCTGATTGGCGACGAACGGGCTTATGTGGAGCAGGTGGTGGCCGACGGGCTGAAAAACCGGCCAGACTTAAGCCAGTATCAGGCGCTGCTGAATCAGACGGCGCAATAACAGTGCAACGGACGGCAGCGGTGACAGGGTCGTCGCTGCCGTCTGTCTTCAACAATCTGCCTGCCACAATTTGTCTGCCACAAATTGTCTGCCACAAGGAGCTGCCATGCGTTTAGGCACTTTTTTCTGTATCGACGCCCACACCTGCGGCAATCCGGTGCGGCTGGTCACCAGCGGCCATCCGGTGCTTCGCGGTGACAGCATGAGCGAAAAACGGCTCGATTTTATCGAGCGGTTTGACTGGATCCGCCGTGGCCTGATGTTCGAACCGCGCGGCCACGCCATGATGTCGGGCTCGTTTTTATATCCGCCCTGCAGCGCCAATGCTGATGCGTCGGTGCTGTTTATCGAAACCAGTGGCTGTCTGCCGATGTGCGGTCACGGCACTATCGGTACTGTGACGGCGGCGTTGGAAGCCGGCTTGCTGTGCCCGAACACGCCGGGCCAGCTGGTGCTTGACGTGCCGGCTGGTCAGGTCAGCATTGAATACCAGCAACAGGGCCAGAAAGTCACTGCGGTGAAAATCCGCAATGTGGCCTCTTATCTGGCGATTCGCGATGCGATGGTCGACGTGCCGGGCCTGGGCCCCATTCGTTTTGATGTGGCTTATGGCGGGAATTTTTATGCCATCGTCGAGCCGCAACTGCATTTCCCCGGCCTTGAGCACTGGAGTGCGGCCGAAGTGCTGCGTTACAGCCCGCTGCTGCGTGCGGCGGCCAATCAGGCTTATCAGTGTGTGCATCCGGACAATCCGAGTATTCAGGGCATCAGCCATGTGCAGTGGACCGGCCGGCCGAAAACCGCCGGCTCGGATGCCGCCAATGCGGTGTTTTACGGCGAAGGCGCGATTGACCGTTCGCCGTGCGGCACCGGCACCAGCGCGCGGATGGCCCAGCTGCACGGTCGCGGTTTACTCAAAGCCGGCGACACCTTCGTGCACGAAAGCATTATCGGCAGCCAGTTCACCGGCCGGGTCGAAGCAGAAACGACAGTGGCTGGCGCGCCGGCCATCATTCCGTCGATCGAAGGCTGGGCGCGGGTGTATGGCGCCAATCAAATCACCATCGACGATGATGACCCTTATGCTTTTGGTTTTGAGGTACGTTAAATGACTGAATTACATGTCTGCACCGACACCGCTATCCAGGGCCAGCATTTGATTGCAGGCCAGTGGCAGGGCGTGGCGGGTGCCACCTTTCACAGTTATCAGCCGGCCCATGACCGCGCTTTGCCCTGGACTTTTCCGGAAGCGGCGGAGGCTGAATTGGCGGCGGTCACAGCGGCCGCCGGGCAGGCGTTTTATCCGTACAGCCAAACCCCGCGGGCGCAGCGGGCGGCCTTTTTACGCCAGATCGCCAGCGAAATTGAGCAGCTCGGCACTGCGCTTGAGCAGGCGGTGATGGCCGAAACCGCGCTGCCGCTTGCGCGGGTGCAGGGCGAGCGCGGCCGCACCTGCCAGCAACTACGCATGTTCGCTGCTTTGCTGGAAGCTCCTGAAGCGTCGGTGTATTTACCGGCACAACCAGAGCGCCAGCCATTGCCGGCCCCTGAGCTGCGCCTTGGCACTGTGCCGCTTGGGCCTGTGGTGGTGTTTGCTGCCAGTAATTTTCCGCTGGCGTTTTCAGTGGCGGGCGGCGACACCGCGGCCGCGCTGGCCGCCGGCTGTCCGGTGATTGTCAAAGCGCACAATGCACATCCGCTTACCAGTTATCTGGTCGCGACCGCTATTGAAAAAGCGCGCCAGGCGTTGCAATTACCGGCTGGCACTTTCCAGCTGGTATTTGCGCAGCAACATCGGTTTTCCGAAGCGCTGATCTGTCATCCGGCGGTGAAGGCGGTGGCTTTTACCGGCTCGGTGCCGCTCGGGCTGCATTTCCAGCGGCTCATTCAAAGCCGGGCCGAACCCATCCCGTTTTATGGCGAGCTGGGTTCGCAAAACCCGCTGCTGTTGTTGCCGGACTATGCCAGGCAGGACGCCGAAAGCTTCGGCCGCCAGTTGCTGACCTCAGTGCTGCAGGGCAATGGTCAGTTTTGTACCAGACCCGGCCTGGTGTTTGTGCCGGCGGCGCAGCTCGAACGGGTCGCCAGCACTGTGGCGGAAGGCATTCGGGCGGCCGGTGTGGCGGTGCTGCTCAGCCCGAAAATCGCTGCCGGTTATCGCGCTGGCTGCGCCCAGCTGGCGGCACTTTCTGGCATTGACGAAGTGGCGGTGGCTGCGGACGGCAACGTGGCAACCGCAGAAAGCGGCAGTCGGGTGTTACCGCGGCTTTTTGTCACGCAGGCTGCCCGCTTTGCGCAGTTGCCCGAGCTGCAGCAGGAGATTTTTGGCCCGGCCACAGTGCTTATCAGTTATCAGCAGCTGAGCGAGGTGGCGGCACTTATTCCCACTTTGCACGGTCAGCTGAGTGCGACTTTGTATGCCACGGATGCCGACATGCAAGTGTTGCAAAGCGCGCAGGCCGGCGAGCCGGATCTATTGTGGCAACTGAGTCAAAAAGCCGGCCGGCTGATTCGCAATCAGATGCCGACCGGGGTGGAAGTCTGTAGCGCGATGTTTCATGGCGGGCCTTTCCCGGCCAGCACTGACCTGCGGTTTACCGCGGTTGGCAGCAGCGCCATCGCCCGCTTTGTCCGGCCTTTGTGCCGGCAGAATCTGGGCTGAGTTGCAGCCGCAGGGCCTTATTGGCTGAAACAGGGCCGTTGCAGAGGGGCGCTTCCGCTCATAGTCCGAAGCGACTAAGCTGGTTGGCATCATTGCAGAAAAGCTGCCCTGGGCGGATAAGGAACGCGGATGAGATACCCATTAGGATTGTTGTTGGCTGCCTGGTGGCTGGGCGCCAGCGTGGACGCTGTGGCGGGCCATGTCATCGGCGAACCGGTGGCCGGCACCCCGGTGGCCGGCACTCCGGTGGCCGACATATCGGTGGCTGGAGGATCTACTGCCGGTGGATCTTCGGTGGCTGCAGGCTGGCAGTTGCAGGCGGCATCGGGTCTGCAAGTGCCACGGGCAGCGCATAAAACCACAGCGCTGGCGCCTGACTTGCTGCTGGTCAGCGGTGGCTGCAGTGGTTTGCATTGTAGTCCGGTTGAGCGCAGCGCCGAATTGTGGCAGCCGGGCGGCCACAGCCAGACGGCCGGCCTGATGAGCGAACCGCGGGTGTCCCATCTGGCAGTGCGTCTGACCGATGGCCGGGTATTGCTGGCTGGCGGTTGGACCGGCGCGCGCACCACCGCTTCGGCGGAGCTGTTCAGCCTTGCTACCCGTCAGTTTCAGCCGGGTAAACCGATGCAGCAGGCCCGGATGGACGCCAGCGCCACGCTGCTGACCGATGGCCGGGTGTTGATCGCTGGCGGTGCCCGCGCGACCAATCAGCCAATAGCGGCGGCCGAATTGTTTGTGCCGGCGCTGAATACTTTTGTGCCGGCAGGCACTATGCAACAGGCCAGAGCCCACCATGCTGCTGTGCGTTTGCAGGACGGCCGGGTGTTGCTGATGGGCGGGCTGCAGGCGCCACGTCAGGCCAGCCGGCAGGCCGAGCTGTTTGACCCGGCGACCGGTACTTTCAGCGCAACCGGCGCTATGTTGCAGGCACGCTGCAAACATGCCGCCGTGTTGCTGCATGATGGCCGTGTGCTGGTGATTGCCGGCTCGGCCGACTGTGATGACCGCGCGCGCCTTGCCCAAACCGAATTGTATGACCCAAACACTGGCCAGTTCTCGCCTGGGCCTGTGTTGCAGCAGCCGCGCTACAAAATTGTTGATGCGGCCGCGGTATTGCCAGGCGGTGAAGTGGTGGTGGCGGGTGATGCCAGTGACGTCGAGATCTGGCAGCCTGGCAGCGCGGCTTTTGTCAAAGTCAGCACCGGCATTGGCGCCGCGCTGGCCTTTAGCAGCGCCACCCCGCTGGCGGATGGCCGGTTGCTTGTGTTGGGTGGCTACGACGATGACATCAGGCCAACTGCCGGCGCCTGGCTGTTAAGCCGTCTGCCGCGCACAGCGGCGCTGCCGCTGCAAAAGCAGTTAATTCCCAGTCAGTTGATGCCCAGTCAGTTGCGTCAACTTTCGGTGATTCAAGGTCCTGTGATTCAAAAGCCGGAGATTCAAAACCCGGCGATGCAAATGTCGCTGAGCCACAGGCCAGCGCTCCAAACACCATCAACGGACAGACCGCCGACAGAGGTAACGCCATGACCCCCTCACATCCACTCAACGACGGCCATATTCATGAAGCGATAGACCGGCTGCATGTCGCCGTCCAGTATCTGGAGGCAACGCTGGCCGAGCATGCGCTGATAGCCGCGGTGCCGACGCTGGCTGCTGAAGTCGATGCGGCCATCGACCGGCTGGCGGCTTTGTATCAGACCATTGGCCAGCATGATCAGGTGGCCGCTTTGTTGCGCCACTATGGTGTGTCACAGCGCGATGGCACAAGATAACGAGCGCCTGATGACGAAGACGCAGGACTGTGCTGTTGTGCCGCTATTGTCTGTCAGGCAGCAGCAAGCGCTGGCCCGGGACGGTTTCTTGCTGCTGACGGGGGCTATCCCGCCTGAAACACTGCCCGCGCTACAGGCGTTGTTTGACCGCTCAGTGCTGCCTGCTGAGCAGTGGCCGGTGCCGCGCGGGCACGACTGGCGCCATGCGCTGCTGGACCTTGAACCTGCTATTCAGACGCTGTGCCGGTTGCCATTGCTGCTGGCGGCCGCCGGGGCTTTGATTGGTGAGCGGTTTTTTCTGGCGCAGGTGGAAGGGCGCGAGCCGCTTGGCGGTGGTGGTCATCAACTGCTGCATCGCGATTTCTGCGGCCAAAGGCCCGGTGATACCGCGCAGGTGCTGGTATTTCTGGATGATTATGGCCCGGCCAATGGCGCCACCCGGCTGGTGCCGGCCAGCCACAGACCGGCCAGCGCTGCCGATGCCAGCACAGCGACTTTAGGTTCTGGCGCCGGCGGTTCGACACCTGTGCCGGCGGAGGCTGAAACTGCGGCTATTCAGCTGAGCGGTAAAGCTGGCGATGCGCTGATCTTTGACGCCGACCTGTTGCATGCCGCCAGCCGCAACCACAGCGGCGCGCGCCGTCGCACCCTGCTGCTCAGTTATCAGAGTGAAGCGCTGTATGCCCAACATCTGCAAACGGCGGCATTGCGTCAGGTGCGGATGGACTGCCGCGAACGTTTTGAGCCGGTCGTCTCCTGAGTGGTATGGCTTGTCAGTGGCGATGGGCTGCTTTAGGCTGACTTTTTTAACAGGAGGTTGGCATGGGATTGTTTGGCAAATTACTCGGCAACGCCGGCGCGGCGGATTTGGACGAAGTGGAGCAGGATTTACAGCAAATTCTGTTGCCTGATGAGAAGCCGCAGCAAGCTTATAAAGTGATCCGCGACCTGATTGTCTTTACCGACAAGCGGCTGATCCTGGTGGATAAACAAGGCCTGACCGGCTCGAAAAAAGAATTTATGTCGGTGCCTTATCGCGCCGTGGTGCGCTTTAGCGCTGAAACCAAAGGCCATTTTGATATGGAGTCTGATTTAAAAATCTGGCTCAGCAGCACCGAAGCGCCCATCGTGAAAACCTTCAGTAAAGACAGCGCCATTTTAGATGTGCAAAAAGCACTGGTGCAGTATTGCTGCCGCTGAACAAAACCAGAGGGTGTGCGATGACGTCAGGTGCAAGGTTATGACAGGGAGCGACCAGAAAACCGACTTGTCGAATGGTTACCAGGCTATCGCAGACGAGTTCCGCTATTGGCGTGAGCAGTCAGTCGTGGGCTCTGACACAGTGCGGCGCTGGGCTTTGCAGCTGCCCAAAGGCGGCGATGTACTGGATTTAGGTTGTGGTTCAGGGTTGCCGCTGGGGCTGGTGCTGCAGCAGGCTGGCCTGACGCTGTATGGTATTGATGCTTCGCCAACGCTCTGTGCGGCTTATCGTCAGCATCTGCCGCGCGCGACTGTGGCCTGTGAAGCGGTGCAGCATTCGGCGTGGTTCGGTCGGCAGTTTGACGGCGTGCTGGCGGTCGGGTTGCTGTTTTTATTGCCCATCGACACTCAGCTGGCACTCTTTGCCAAAGTGGCGCAGGCGCTCAGGCCTGGCGGTCGGTTTTTGTTCAGTGCGCCGGCGCAGTGCTGCAGCTGGACCGACGTGCTGACTGGTCAGCATTCGGTGTCGCCCGGTGCTGCCGCTTATCAGGCAGCCGCTGCTGCGGCCGGGTTGCAACTGGACGCGCAGTTGCAGGACAGCGGCGGCAATCATTATTTT
>CBINNO010000160.1:0-8928 GCA_966252055.1 uncultured Rheinheimera sp.
TGCCTGCACCATCGTTTAGCGCAGACACCTACTGAGCAAGAGGTGGCGTTGTCGGCACTTGCCCAATACAACCTGGCGCTGAGCAGCGTGATCAGCCAGCATCTGCCAGCAGGAAAATGGCAGCCCCACGGGCAGGGTTATCAGCTGCGCCTCAATTTGCCGCTGGATGAACATCAGCAGCCTTTTACCCGCTACAGCCTGCTGCGTCAGTTGCAATTTGATGATCCGATCTACCAGCCACAGCCACCATTGCCGGATGAACTGGGTGTGCCGTTAGTGGCAGAGCGGCCGAACACCGAACAAGATTTTGATCGTCATTACCCACAAGAAGGCATTTTTCGCAGCGTAACTGTCACCCTGCAGCAGGTGACGATTGAAAACGGTATCATCACCCTGGCTTTACAAGGCCACTATCTGACCGAACCCCGTCAGTCAGCATTTGCCGGCCGGTCATTCCCTTTGAGTTATGACCCTGCGACTGCGACTTTATTGCTGCTGCGGGAGGCGCGTATTCATCAGTCGGCGCTGCAGGCGCTGCTCGATGGTAACAAACCCGGTTATCGTTTTGGCATCTACAGCCCGGCGCCGATCCGTGCCGACCGTAAGCCAATCCTGATGATCCACGGGCTCAATTCCAGCCCATATATCTGGCTGAAACTTAGTCATGCGATTTATCGCGACCCGGAGCTAAGTGCAAAGTACCAGGTCTGGCACGCCTTTTATCCAACCGGCGCACCACCATTTTTTAATGCGATGCGGCTACGAGCGGACGTGGATGCGATGCGTCTGCAACTGCAGCAACAAGCAGGGTTTGCCGCCGACACACCGATGATCCTGATTGGACACAGCATGGGCGGGATCATCGCCAAGACGTTTATCGTCAACAGTGAAATGGCGCTGTGGGACCAGACATTCAGATTCAGGCCGGAACTGTGGCCGGTGGACGACCCCGAGCTGCGCCGTTATCGCGACGTCTTTTTATTCAAAGCCAGGCCTTATGTGGAAGCGGTGTTTTTTCTTGATACACCGCATCACGGCGCTGAGGTGGCGGAAGCCTGGTACAGCCGGCTGGCTGCCAGGCTAATCACCTTGCCACAGATGTTTGCGCGGCTGAACCGGAAGCTGTTTCAGCGCATGCAGTATGAACGGGTGACACCACAAATGCGGCCTTATCTCAGTGACGGTGGCCCCAACAGCGTGCAGGCGTTGTCGCCGCAACATCCGCTGCTGCGTACCATCGCGACTTTGCCTTATCAGCGGCCGGTGTATTCGGTGGTAGGCAGCAACACGCAGCCATTTTGTTACAACGAGCGTACCTGCGCCCAGCTCAATGACTCAGTCGTGCCATTTTTCAGCGCACATGAACCGCGCGCTGAGCAGCAGATTATTGTCAAATCTGCGCACGACTCTTATCAAAGTGATGATGCGATTGCCTTTATCCTGCAGCAGCTTAAAGCGCGCAGTGCTCAACCCTGAAGTTTGATGCCGGGCCGGCGGCGCTGCGCTTTGGTTTTCGCAGGCGCCACATTTTTGGCCAGGTTCGGGCTGCTGCAAAAGGGCAGTTGACGGGTAAAATCGGCAATGGCCGCGACTTTTCCATTGCTGCTGCGCAGGGTCGACCAATAGCGTCCGCCACCTTTGACCTGATGCATGGGCGAGGCAATCACGCCGTCCTGACTGACCCAAAGAGCCAGAATACGTACGCCGCAGGCGAGGTTAATCACCGGATCATGCAGCAGTTGTGGATGGCGGATGTCGCAGTTGTAACGTCGCTGATTGGCGCTTTCCTGCGAGATTTGCAACAAACCGCGTGAAACGACAGGCCGGCCCTGACGGTCGTTAAACTTTTCCTGATAGCGGCTGTGCGGTCTGAAATTACTTTCAGGTTTTGACATGGCCGACAACAAACCGACCCAGAATTTACGACGCTCATGACTTGTCAGTTTTGGATAATTCGGACAAAAGCTGGCGACATCGGCTGGCACCTGCCGCGGCAGCACAGAGTTGGCCACGGCACTTTCGGCCGCCCGGGTCCAGCCGCCATCCGGGTTTTTACCGGCCCAGGCGGCGTAATCCAGTGTGGCGACAGCGGCTGGCAGATAACAGCACAGCAGGCCACAGAGTAATTTCAGAGGTCGCAAGTTTAAGCTTCCATGCATTATTTTTTGACGAGTAACCAGGCCTGGCTGTAATCGGCACGGTGTTTGTTTGCGGCGTAATAATCGCTCCAGCCACGATAATAACCACTGAGCCAATCCAGCTGATAAAGGTTATTGGCAAAGGCGCCACCGGTGTCGGCCATAATGGTCAACCGGTAATGCACAGTGCCGCCTTCTTCGGTGGCGAGCAAAATCAGCCGGCCCAGGCCAAACTGCTGGATGTCACCGGCTACTGTGACTTGCGGCTTAATAGGAATTTTATAGTCCGCATCCTTGCCATAACCCAACACGCTTTTTACTTCTTTGAAGTACCAATATCTTTGTTGTTGTTCAGGTTTTTGCGTGCGGTCGTAAGGAATGCCATTGGTGCGGTGGACATTGTAATAACGATAGCTGTTCCCTGCGGGCACTACGGCGGTGCCTTGCAGTAAGGCGCCTTCTAAGTCTTCCCGGCTGAGCCAGACCAAAGCGGGGGCTTTGTGCGGCTCGCGCTCCAGCGCGCCTTTGACGATGTCCTGTTTGCCCAGTTGAAAGCGCGTCAGTTGTTTGCCGAGTGGATCAGCCTGCTCTAATGTCAGTTGGGCCTCGTCAAACGGCAAGCCGTACAGCGCCTGTGGGTGGCTGGCGCTTTTTTGGGGGCGGCCATCAGCAATTTTGACGAAATACTTGGTTTTTAAAATGCGATCTGCCGGCAGTTTCTGCAGCAGTGGTTTGTCTTTGGCAAGTTTAGCGGCACCAGCCGTATCGGGTAACCAGCGGACAAAACTGAAGTGTTGCTGTAAAAATGCCGCATCTGTTAAGCGGGACTTTCGGCCCGCCTGTTGGTCTTCTTGCTGGATCTGACACAGGTAACGCAAGGTGTCAGCGATTTGTGCGGGTTTGACGGCGGCGCCTGGCAAGCGGCCACCATGAATAGCCGCCGGATCGTAAGCAGCGCCCATCTGAATGTATTTCAGCGTTTCGTCGGCCACAGCACACAGATCTGCACTGAGATCCGGCCATTGCCCCGGGCCAAACTGCGGTTGTTGCGCCTTGAATTGTGGCGCCGCAGTGGCGGGCACCGCCAGCAGCAAAACGACAGACAGCAGCGAAACAGACCGCGACAGGCGCGCAAATTTAGCCGGCATGACATCCCCGAAAAATGCAAAATGCCAGCCTAACCGACGCCTGAGTGAAGCTCAAGCCAAAGGCTTTAAATCTGGCGGATCAGAGGTTTAACTGCTGAAAGTCTGGCCAATCCGTCTTGTAATTCCGCCGCTGTGCTTTTATGTTGGGAGTTCAACTGCCGGAGAGCGCTATGCCACACGATCATTCAGGTCATCATCACTATAATCCCGAGAGCCGCAATATCGCGACGGCGTTCTGGCTCAACTTCAGTTTTACCCTGATTGAAATCGTCGGCGGTCTGTTAACCAATAGTGTGGCCATTCTGGCCGATGCCATTCATGACCTCGGCGACAGTCTGGCGATTGCATTCGCCTGGCTTGCCAGCCGAATCGCCACGAAAGAAGCCACAGTGCATTACAGCTATGGTTACAGGCGCTGGTCTTTACTCAGTGCGCTGGTCACCGGCGTGATCCTGGTCGTCGGCTCGTTGTGGGTGTTATGGGAAGCGATCCCTCGTTTGTGGCAACCGGTCTTGCCGCATGCGCCGGGCATGATAGCGCTGGCGATCCTCGGGGTGTTGGTCAATGGCGCGGCTGTGCTTCGGCTTAAAACCGGCAAAACGCAGAATGAACAAATGCTCAGCTGGCATCTGCTGGAAGATGTGCTGGGTTGGGCCGTGGTGCTGGTTGGGGCGATATTGATTTATCTGACCGGCTGGGCCTGGCTGGACCCGCTGCTGTCGATTGGCTTTACGCTGTTTATCCTGCTGAATGTGTGGCGCAACCTGCGGCGGACCTTAGCATTGTTTTTGCAGGTGACGCCGGATGCAGCGCTGACCGGACAGCTGCAACAAGCGTTGGAAGCACTGCCATTTGTCGATAGCAGCCATCATCTGCATCTGTGGTCGCTTGATGGTGAACAGCACGTGTTGACTGTGCATTTAAGGCTTAAAGAGGCGGCGGACAGTCAGCAACTGGCGCAGCACAAAGAGGCGGTCCGCACTGTGTTAGCGCCGCATAAACTGGCGCATACCACGGTCGAGTTTGAAGCGCCGGCAGAAAAATGTCGTGATGATGCCGGCTTGCCGGCGCATCATGCTGACCACGACCACGACCACGACCACGACCACGACCACGACCACGACCACGACCACGCAAAGCGCGGCCATGGTCATTAAAGTGTCAGGGAGTAGAGTTGAAGGGGCAGACGAAGCTCAGAGCAGGCTTTCCTGCTCCAGGCTGATTTCATCCAGTGACAGGGCAAAGCTTGGCACAAAAGTGTCGAGAAAATACTGCACGGCCGGTGATTGGGTGCTGGCCAGCATTTTCTCCAGCCGTCGTTTGGCGATGGTGAATTCGCGATTGCCGGCGGTGATTTCTTCCAGCGTTTTTAAGTAAGCACACAGATTGTCCGCGGCTTTGACCAGCATTTTTTCTTGCGCACTGTAATGCTCGCCAAGTAAATAGGGCTGATAAATGGCCTGCAATTCGGCCGGCAACATACTCAGCAGTTTTTGCTCGGCGATGGCTTCTATTTTTTTGTATTCGTCGGCGATTTGCGGGTTGAAGTACTTGACCGGCGTCGGTAAATCGCCAGTCAGCACTTCGCTGGCATCATGGAACAGCGCCAGCGTGGCAACCCGATCCGGTTCGAGCGCCCCACCAAAAAACTGGCGATCAATCACCGCCAGCATATGGGCCACCAGTGCAACCTGATGGCTGTGCTCGGCAACATTCTCGGTATTAATGTTGCGCATCAGCGGCCAGCGGTTGATCAGCTTCATCCGGAACAGATGGGCAAAAAAATGACTTTGCATTTTATTGGTCATCTCTGCTGTGTTTATTACATCGTCTGTGTTCATCACAACCTCTGCGTGCATCCGACCTGCTGTTTACAGCTGCCGGTAACCGGGCAGGAACTGGCCCAATTTGCTGATAGCCTGTTCCAGCACTTCTTTGTGTGGCAAAAACACGATGCGGAAATGGTCAGGTTCCGGCCAGTTAAAGGCGCGGCCATGTACCAGTAACACTTTGTGCTGACGCAGGAAATCCAGCACCATCAGTTCGTCGTCTTTGATCGGGAATTTTTTCCGGTCAATTTTAGGGAATAGATACATGGCACCTTTCGGCCGGACACAGGACAACCCTTCGATGTCATTAACCAGCCGGTGCGCAGCGTCCATCTGGTCGTATAAGCGGCCGCCTGGCACTATCAGCTCATTGATGCTCTGATAGCCGCCGAGCGCAGTCTGTACCGCGTGCTGACAAGGAACATTGGCACAAAGACGCATGGACGCCAGGATATTCAGACCTTCGATATAGTGCCGCGCCAGCTGCTTGGCACCGGAGATAAATAACCAGCCGACGCGAAAACCGGCGATGCGGTAGTTTTTCGACAGTCCGCCGAAGGTCAGCATCAGCAAATCGTCGCACAACGCTGCGGTCGGCGTGTGGGTGGCGCCGTCATACAGGATTTTGTCGTAGATTTCGTCACTTAAAATCACCAGGCCGTGCTCACGCGCGATGGCGATGATATCGAGCAACAACGCATCGCTGTAGACAGCTCCGGTCGGGTTGTTGGGGTTAATCAGCACAATGGCTTTGGTGTTACTGCTGATCTTGGCGCGGATGTCTGCGCAGTCCGGATACCAGTCGGCCGCCTCATCACAACGATAATGCACGGCTTTGCCGCCGGCCAGATTGACCGCAGCTGTCCACAGCGGATAGTCAGGCGAGGGGATCAGCACTTCGTCGCCATTATCAAGCAAGCCCTGCAGCGCCATCAGAATAAGTTCCGACACCCCGTTGCCGATGTACACATCATCCGCATCAGCACCACGAATGCCGCGCGATTGATAATATTGCGCCACGGCGACCCTGGCCGGATAAATCCCCTGCGAATCGCTGTAGCCCTGTGCTGTTGGCAGGTTGTGGATCACGTGTTTTAAAATCTCGTCCGGCGCTTCAAAACCAAAAGGTGCGGGATTGCCGATATTGAGCTTTAAAATGCGGTGACCTTCTTCTTCCATGCGTTTGGCTTCGCGGGCGACGGGCCCCCGAATGTCATAACAAACGCCATCCAGTTTTTTCGAGCGCTCAATTGGTCTCATACCCCTTACCTTACAGCCTCCGTAGTGTTGTCTGCTGATGTTTTGTTTGCTTACAGCTTGATACACTGCAACACAGTGTGCTCAAGCATACTGCCAGAAAAACAGTACGGCCGGGAGTCTGGATGGTTAAATTCTCTGAAGTTCCTGCAGGCGCTTTGTTGGTCTGCGAAATTTTCCATCTGTTTGAACACAGTGGGATCTATATTGGCGAGGGGCAGATTGTCGAGTTGCAAGGCAGCGGGCTGGTGCGCAGTGTGTCGGTCCGGCGTTTTCTGGCCGACCGCAGTGGCGAGGAGATCCTGGTGGCCTGCGACCAGACCGGTCGCCCGCTTGGCAATCCGGCGGCGCAACAAAGAGCGATTCAGCAAATTTTCACTTATCAGCCTTACGATTTGATCCGCAACAACTGCCACCGCTTTTGTGTGCAGTGTCTGACCGGAACCGCCTGGCCTGTGACCAGCTTTTTTGATTTGAAATTGCAGCTGCAGCAGCTGCTTCGCCAGCCACTTAGGTTTGAAAAAGTGTGGTTGGAGCAGCGGTGATGGTTGAAAAAATCTTTTTAAAATCAATATGATTTAAAATGCGTTAGTCAGGATTGCAGACCAAATCGAAATTTTAAGTCGAAAAAACCAGCGTAAACGGCTAGAATACCGGCCCTTTGCGTAAACCAAAGCCAAGTGGTACTTGATAAGCTGGCGCCTGCTGACAGAACAAAATACTGTTCAGCACCGAACAACAGAGGACCCTTCGATGAACAACTTGCTTAAACTGAGCAGTCTGAGCCTGGCCACTTTATTAGTGGGTTGTGCGGCAGTCTACCCCTTTATGCAGGCTGATCCGCGTACCGACGCACAGCAACTGGCTGACTGGCAGATGCCCAGTAAGTTATCGGCGCTTGAATCCGAAGACCAGCTCAAATTGCTGGCGCGGCTGACCTATCCCGACCCGATGCCCACGCTTAAAACTGTGCCGGACTTTGCCGCTATCAAAGACACCGAAACACGCAAAAAAGCTTTTTTCGATTACCTAACCCCTTTTATCGAGCGTGAAAATGCCCGTCTGGTCAAGCTGCGCGTGCAGGTTGAACAGCTCAAAGAAAAGATTCAGCAACAACAGGCGCTGACCGTCGAAGAATACGCTTTTGTTTACAGCCTGTTTGATGAATTCAAAATTGACATGATGGATGCCGATCTGGATGGCATTAACGAGCTGTTGGCGCGGGTGGATGTGATCCCGGCCAGTCTGGTGCTGACGCAGGCGGCAAAAGAGTCTGGTTGGGGCAGCAGCCGTTTTGCCATCGATGGTTTTAATTTCTTCGGGCAGTGGTGCTTTAAAACCGGTTGTGGGGTCGTGCCATCCAAACGCGGCCAGGGCAAATATCACGAAGTGGCGGTGTTTGACCATGTTGGCGACAGCGTGAATGCCTATTTCTACAACCTCAACACTTTTTATGTCTACGAAGAACTGCGGGCGATTCGGATGAAGGTCCGTCAGCAGCATGGCAAAGTGTTGCCGGAAAAACTGGCTCCCGGTCTGGCGCGTTACTCTGAGCGTGGCCAGCAATATGTCGAAGAGATCACGGCGATGATCCTCGCCACCAACAAAATGATAGGGCAAAGCTGATGCGTCTTGCTGTTCTGCTGCTCAGTTTGCTGGCGTTGCCGCTGCACGCTGAAACCGTGTTTAACTATGATGGTTTTTTTGCCCGGCTGAAAAAAAGCGAGCAGGCGCAATACAGCGACATCACCCTGGCTTTTTTGCTGCAGCAACATGGCAGCACTCAGCCTTGTCAGCTGGACCGCGCCGCCATCACGACCGACATCAGCAGTGAGCCACTGACGATTGCCAATAATGGCGAACTGATGTTGCCATACTCCCAGCTACTCAATGACCGCAAAGCACTGATTAGGCTTTATCAGAGCGCCGGTGCTGTGCCTTGTGACCTCAATTTCCGCCTGCGCAGTAAAATGCCGCTGGATGCAGACGTCAGCTTCAGTCAGTTGCTGAAGATGCAGCAGCAGTTTGTGCAGTTGCTGCAGGAACTGGCTGGGCTGGGGCGTTATTTCCTGCCGCAGATGCGTGGGCTGACGCTGCATTTTGGCAGTGAAGCCAAAGTGCTGCAGGTGCCCGTAGCGCTGCAATCACGGGTACAGTGCAAAGAAAACCAGTGTCAGCTGGACCTGACCAATATGGATGACAAACTGACTGACAGTATCCGCTTTCAGGCGGCGCCTGAATATCTGGTGCCTTGGCTGGCCCGCTGAGGCCTTAATTGCCAACCCTTTATTTACTCTGTCATGCCACCGAAACCAGCCGGCCCACTAACACGGGCCAGTTAGTGCCTGCTGCCTTAAATGCCGTTAAGGGCACGAAATGGCAGGTGCACACCATTCCATGGAGCAGAGTTGCACCGGATCCGCTGCTGCTGGCCGACATCGCCCGTCAGCCACTGGTGTTGTTGTATCCGTCTGCGCAGGCCACTGTGGTACAGCTGAGCCGCAAACCACAAGAGTGGTCGGGCGAACTCGTCTCGCCAGTCAATAAACCGCCATT
>CBINNO010000161.1:0-8876 GCA_966252055.1 uncultured Rheinheimera sp.
AACACGGCAAAGCTGTTGTCGTTGTGGAAATGCCCGCCAAAACCGCGCTGATAAGCAAGGCCGGCGATGCGCACCACCATCGGGTTTTGGTACTGGCCGTTGGAGAAAAACGGCAGCGTCGCCGCTTCGCCGCGGATTTGGTCTTCGGCGTTATGCACATAAGCCAAAAACTGAATTTCCGGCATCGCCAGCAAGCCCTGCTGCGCCGCACCGATGCCGAGCCCGAGAATACTTTGCTCGTCTAAAAGCGTATTGATCACCCGGTTCGGGCCAAACTGCTGCACCAACTGCTGCGTCACGCCGTACACGCCGCCTTTTTTACCGACGTCTTCGCCCATCATCACGGCGGTTGGGTAGCGGGCGAAAATCTCGTGCAGCGTCCAGTTAATCAGTTTCGCCATATGCTGCGGTTTGCCGAGGTTATGTTTATCAAACCCAAGCGCAGTAGCACGCTCTGCCAGCGGCAACACGGGTTTGCCACTGGGTGGCGGCACAATGGATTTCATCACTGCAGCCGCGTTTTTGAGTTTTGGTCGTTGCGTGGCTTCCTGCGCCACCCGGGCAATTTGCTGGTCCAAATGCTCGATTTGCGCCGCCAGCTGCTCTGATGTTTCAACACCGCGGCTTAACAGCAATGCGGTGGCATACAGCAGCGGGTCTTGTTCCAATTCGCCTTCGATTTGTTCTTTTTTCCGATACGCCACTTCAGCATCGGCACCGGCATGGCCAAACAGCCGGTAGGTTTTTAAATGTAACAGCGCCGGTTTGCGTTTGCTGCGGACAAACTCGACCGCCGCCTGCGCCGCACTGTACACGTCGCCCAAATCGCGCGAATCAGCAGTGAAGGTTTGCATATGCGGCGACAAACTATGGGCTATCCAGCCGCACGGCGTTGGCGTAGAAATCCCTAAGCCATTGTCTTCACACAAAAACAGCACCGGCACTGGCACATGCTGATAATCGGCCCAGCAGGCGGCGTTGATGGCCCCCTGCGCGGTGGAATGGTTGGCCGAGGCATCGCCAAAGCTACACACCGCAATAGCGCCATGTGGCCAGTTGCCGTCGATGCCCAAACGTTCGGACAAATCGATGGCAAAACCGGTGGCAACCGCTTTGGGTAAATGCGAGGCAATGGTCGAGGTTTGTGGCGGCACACAGAGTGGCAAACTGCCAAGCACTTTATGGCGGCCGCCGGAGATTGGGTCATCGCTCGACGCGGCGAAGCTCAGCAGCATGTCGTACAGCGGCGTACTGCCGTTCAGTTGTTTGCTGCGCTCGACAAAAAAAGCGCCGCTGCGATAGTGCAAAAACGCCGGATCGGTGCGGTTTAACACATGCGCCACCACCGCATTGGCTTCGTGGCCGCTGCTGCCTATGGTGTAAAAACTCTGGCCTTTGGCCTGCAGCAGGCGGGAGCGTAAATCCAGCAGCCGGCTTTGCAGCATCGACTGAAAGATTTGCGCCAGCACTGGCGTGGGCAGGTTGTCGGCGTTGGAGACAGGGGTTGGCAGGCGGCCGTCACGCACGCGCTGGAGGTAGCTTAAAGCCCAGGGATGGAATTCTTGCTGGCTCATCGGAAGTCCTTGGTTTTATTTCTTATTCACTGCCGCGAGACGTTAAAAAACGGCTCCGTTCCTGGTGCCAGTGGCGGCTGCAACGCAGACACGCCGTGAATACGTCCCTGTAGGCTCCTCTGCGGCATCCATGCCGCAGAGGGTCTGCTTTTGCAGACCCCCACTGTCACCTGCGAGTTTTGTGACAAAGTCACTCCAAAAAGAACTCTGTCTGAGTTCCTAAGCTTTGGCCTGCCTAGACCAAGCCGACCTCAGAAAAACGCCTGCAACCCGGTAATAGCGCGCCCCAAAATCAGTGCGTGCACGTCGTGCGTGCCTTCGTAGGTGTTAACCGCTTCTAAGTTCATCACGTGGCGAATGACATGGTATTCGTCGGCGATGCCGTTGCCGCCGTGCATATCGCGGGCGATGCGCGCAATTTCCAGCGCTTTGCCGCAGGAATTGCGTTTAATCAGGCTGATGGTTTCGACCGGTAACTGGCCGGCGTCCATCAGGCGGCCGGCTTGTAAACAGCCGAGCAGGCCTAAGTTGATATCGGTTTGCATATCGGCCAGTTTTTTCTGAATCAGCTGGGTTTGTGCCAAAGGCCGGCCGAATTGTTGCCGGTCCAGTGTGTATTGGCGCGCGGCGTGGAAGCAGAATTCGGCGGCGCCGAGCGCGCCCCAGGCGATGCCATAACGCGCTTTGTTCAGGCAACCAAAAGGCCCGGATAAACCACTGGCGTTCGGCAGTATTTGTTCTTCCGGCACAAACACTTCATCCATGACGATTTCGCCGGTGATAGACGCACGTAACGAGAATTTGCCTTCAATTTTCGGTGCGCTTAAGCCTTTCCAGCCTTTTTCTAAGATAAAGCCGCGAATGACGCCGTCTAACTTGGCCCAGACCACAAAGACATCAGCGACCGGGCTGTTGGTGATCCACATTTTGCTACCAGACAGCACATAACCGCCGTCGACTTTCTTCGCTGTAGTGCGCATGCTGGCAGGGTCTGAACCGGCATCTGGTTCAGTGAGACCAAAACAACCAATCCATTCGCCGGTGGCAAGTTTGGGTAAATACTTCATCCGCTGCGCTTCGCTGCCGTAGGCGTGAATGGGGTGCATCACCAAACTCGATTGCACTGACATCGCACTGCGATAGCCGCTGTCAACGCGCTCGACTTCGCGGGCGACTAAGCCATAACTGACATAATTCACACCGGCGCAGCCGTATTTCTCTGGCAAGGTCGCGCCTAATAAACCCAGTTCGCCCAGTTCGCGCATGATCTCAACATCAAAATGTTCATGGCGGTTGGCCAGCAATACGCGGCTCATCAGCCGGTCCTGGCAATAATCGTGGGCGGCTTGTTGGATCATGCGTTCTTCGTCGGTTAACAAGGCCTGGAAGGAGAACGGGTCTTGCCAGTTAAAAGCGGTTTTGCTCATCAGAAAGGCTCCGGTACGGGCGTTGGGCTGCTATTTTCAGCCGCGCTAAGATGTTGATTGCCATCTTATTGACGGCAGGTTTAAAGTTAAATCATATAGAAACTGTCACACCTATAGAAATTACCTATGGATACACGTCAGCTGGCTTATTTTGTCGCGGTTTATGAGCAGCGTAGCATCAGTGCGGCGGCCCGCCAGCTTGATATCGCGCAGCCTTCAGTGTCCAGTGCGCTGCAGCAGCTGGAACAGCAACTCGGCACCTCATTGTTTATACGCTTGCCCAAAGGCGTGCAGCCCACTGAGGATGCCGAACGGCTGTATGTGCAGGCTTGTCAGCTGCTGAGCCAAATGCAGGCACTGCAGGCGTCTTTTAATAAACCCGCCAAGCGGCTGTTGTTTAGATTGGGGCTGGTCAAAGCACTGGGGGTGGAACGGATGAGCCAGTTGCTGAAGGATTTCAACAGCCAGCTGCCGGGCCTGGAGCTGCATCTGGTCGAGCCGGACGAGCCTTGTGATGCGCGCATTATCAATATCCGTCAGCTCAAAGCCGGTGAGTTGTACCAGAACCTTTGGACCGACACTTATCTGCTGGCACTGCCGGCGCAGCATCCTTTGTGCACGCAAGCCGAGATCCAACTGACTGATTTTAAGAAGTTACCGCTGATTAAACGCACGCCCTGTGAAGCCTGGGACCAGGTGGCGCTCGCGCTCAGCAAAGCCAATATCAAGCCGCAAATCCGCGCCAATATTCATACCATTGAATATGCCATCGGCCTGGTCGGTGCCGGTATCGGCTGTGCGCTGCTGCCGGATTTTGAAATGCAGAAGTTTCGCCCCGACCTGCAATACCGCCCCATCGCCGGCGCCTTGCTGAGCCGCGAGCTGGTGCTGGCCTATGATAAAAGCCAGCAGCATCAGCGCGCGGTCAAGTTGTTGTGCGAGCTTGCGGGCGGGGCCTAGCGATACGCAACCGGCGGCGTCAGAACTCTATCCCGTCAAACCAGGGCGAATGTTTCATATATTGCCCCACCAGTTTTTGTGAGTCGGCGCTGAGCCATTGCAGCAGATGTTGCCGAAATGCCGGCTGCGCCCTGAGCTGTTTCAGCGCTTTGTTGATGTTGGCAATTTGTTGTTTGCTCTGGTCGTTCAGGCTGCAGGCGACATACACCTCGCTGATCGCCGGCAAGCCCGCCAGCGGCATGCCCCTGAGCTCAGACCCGCCGTTTTCACGCGCCAGATAGTGCATGCGGTCCGGATATTCCAGCACGTAATCGGCGCGACCGGCATTGAGCATGCCGGCCAAATCGGCTTCGGTCGCGGAAGCCTGCTGCAGGCGGCTCAGCAAAGGTTGCAGCACATCAGGATAAGTGCGGCCTTGTTCCACCAGCCCCTGCCAGCGGGCCTGTTGCAACCAGCTGACATTCAGCTGCGTCTTACCCTCCAGCTCCCGCCACAGCGGATGCTGGCGCACGGCAAAGAGTTGCAGATTCGGAATGGCGGCCACCGGTTCCGAAAAGCGCATAAAGGTTTGTCGCATCGGTGTTTTCAGCAAGCCAAACAGGCAATGGGGAATGTCCTGCTGCATCATCTGCTGGCGCATCGTCAGGCTGGAGACATGGATCTGATGCTGATACTGCGGCAACGCTTTAATCAGCTGCGCCAGCATCAGGTCGTACGCGCCCTGGCCCTGCTGCGCGCCATGCAAAATATTGACCGGCGGCCAGTCCCGCACATACCAGTCAATCGAGTTCGCCAGCAACGGAAAGCTGAGCCAGCCAGCTAACCACAGCGCCCATTTCTTTCGCATCTGCCGCCCCCTTTGCTTGTCAGTTCATTAACCATAGCTGAGTTTCTGAAACGATAAAGTTCGGCAGTCATCAGCCGCCGTTGCTGATTTTCTGCCGGCTCATTTGCTGCAAATATGCCAGCACCTCATCGATTTGGGCCGGCGACAGCTGGCTGCCAAACGGCGGCATTTTGCTTTTATAGCGATAACTTTGCGGCTCTGTGATAAAGGCGCGCAAATCGGCGGCCCGCCAGTACTCAGTGACGTTTTTCGGCGCATTCAGTTCAGGCCCCAGCTCGCCGCCCTGCAGGTTGATGGAATGACACTTCAGGCAATGCTGCTTAAAGTGGCCAAAACCACGTTTGGCGGCGTCAGCCGCGTCGGCGGCCGGCAGTGTTTTGCTGTAACGGTCGGCAAAGCGGATCAGTTCAATACGGACCAGCTGATAAGGCCAGGGATATTGTTCAGCTTCGGCGCCCGCGTCCGGCCACACCAGATAAAAAGGCGCCGGCGACAGCGTGGTTTTGCCCTGCGTCAGCGGACTGAACTGAAAATCGGCCATGCCCTGCTCGGCAAAGGCCAGCACTGCTTTGGACTGCAGGATAAACCGCGCCGGCACTGTCGGGGTATAACCGTCGCTTGCAGTCAGCAGCAACTCATCATCCGGCGCCGGCTGCGGCAAACCGCTTTGTTGCCACACATCACGCAGCAAAAAACCGCGGTAATGTTTCTGCTGCTGATAACTGGGGTCCGGCAGGCTGACCTGTTGGACTTTCAGCTGTTGCTGCAAAGCATCCAGCGTCCACTGGCGTTGCTGGTCGCCATATTTCAGCGTCAGCGTCTCGCTGGCCGGGCTTGGCAGCGCCACCAGCGCAAGCAGCCAGACAGCAATGCCGGCCAGTTGTTGCCGTGGGCGACGGCTGATTGTCAAAGCAGGAAAAACCCGGTGGCATCGCATAAATGAATCCAAAGAAGCGCAGGTGGTTTTATTTAATCCTGTCGCCGGCCAAACTGCAATCCGGCGGTGCTGACAACACATTTGCCACCGCTGGTCCCAGCCGGCCGTTTTTGCGCTGTGCCGCTGGCAATCTGACCGCTGCAGCACCAGAACTGCCTGAGAAAGACTCAGTCAAGGCGGCTCAGCGAAGAAAGCGAAGAAATAGTGGTGCACTTTCGGGCTGTAGCAACGAAGAGTACGTGTTGTTCAGGCGCTCCGGGACCGGCGAAATCAGCATGGCCGCATGCGCGCTATATTTTCTCGCTTGAGCAGCATTAGAGCTTCGAAAATCCGCCTTGCCTGCGGCTATTTTGTGTTTTGCTGCTGGCGTTTTTAACTCATCCGCACCAGGGAGCATTCTGATGAAAAGAACATTGTCCGTGACGGCCGCCCTGGTGCTGGCCTTTTGCCTGTCCAGTCTGCCGGTGCTGGCTGATCCGCTGGTGCTGACCGGCCGCAGCAGTGCCGATTTAAACCGTGACCTCACCAGCAAGCCCGCCGAAGTGCTGGCCCTGCTGCCGCTGCAACCCGGCCAGCGGGTGCTGGATTTATTCGGTGGTGACGGCTATCACAGTGAATTGCTGGCGCAGCGGGTCGGCCCTGCAGGCAAAGTGCTGCTGCACAACAACAAGGCCTATCTGGGTTTTGTCGCTGACAAACTGCCCACGCGGCTGGCCGGTAACCGGCTGCCCAATGTGCAACGTTACGACAAAGAAGCCGACCAGCTGGCACTGCCGGCCGCCAGCCTGGACGCCGTGGTTTTTATGCTGGCCTTTCACGATTTTTATTTTGAAAGCCCGGACTGGCAGGTCAAAGCCGATCAGGTGCTGCCCCAGCTGCAACAGGCGCTCAAGCCTGGCGGCTACCTGCTGCTGTCCGACCACTATGCCCGCGCGGGCAGCGGCAGCAGCGACGCGCAACAGCTGCACCGGATTGAACCTGAGCTGGTGATCCGCCAGATGGCTGCTGCCGGCTTCACGCTGATAAGCCACAGTGACGTGCTGCGAAATCCCGCCGATGACCACAGCAAATCGGTGTTTGACCCGGCTGTGCGCGGCCAGACCGACCGCTTTGTGCTGCTGTTTCAGCGCCGCTGAGCGGCTATTTCAGCGCTGTAGTGTCGCCCGGCGCCGCCAGGCTGAACTGCTCCAGCAGGACCGTCGTCTGCTTCAGGCCTGCCTGCGTCGCCCCACCGATCAGCCAGATGTGGTCACCGGCGGCGACCGCGCCAAGACCATGACGCGGCTGCGGCATCACAGCGGCTTGTTGCCATTGGCCTTGCGGCGACGCCAGTTGCCAGACTTTGGCATAGACACCGCCGCCCTTTTCATCGAAATATTCGCCACCGAACACCAGCACTTGCTGTTGCAGCACGGCCGCTGCGTGTCCGGCCCGCCCCTCGGGCAGCGGCGGCAGCGCCTGCCAGCTGGCCGTTTTGGGCTCAAACGCCAGCACGTCAGTCAGATTGCCGCCTTTGACTGTCCGTCCGCCGATCACCAGCCAGCGGCCTTGCCACAGCACAGTCGCGGCACTGTTGCGTGGTGACGGCAAGGGGGTCGAGGTGCTGAACTGCAGGCTAACCGGGTCGAACACAAAATGCACCGCAACGTCCTGACTGTGCTGCCACTGGCCATTGTCCGGCCCAAGCGGGCTGCGGCCTCCCGCCAGATGGATTTTACCGTCCAGATAAGCGCCAACCGTCTCGCTCAGCGGCTGCGGCAACTGGGCGACTTTCTGCCAGCCCTGAGCCCAGCTTTGCAGCCGCAGCACATCCGCACTGTTGGTCCATTGGCCCTGGCTGCTTTGCACAAAACCACCAAAGGCAAATAACGCGGTGCCGGTGCTGATCAGCAGCGCATGATGCCGGCCTTCCGGCAGTGCCGGGCCCGCCTGCCAGCTGCGGCGACTGAGATCAAAGCGCTGGAGCTGCGCACTCATTTGACCTTGCGCAGCCGGCAACTGGCTGGAAATACCGCCGGCGACCACCAGCTGACCGTCATGCAAGACCGGATAAATCTCCTGTACCGCCTCTGACAATGGCGGCCCGGCCTGCCACTGCACGGCCTGCAGCGTGAATAAAGGTTGTAACAGCAACAGGCTGGCGCAGCAGCGCCGGAAAAACGTCTTCAGATACATCATGGCCTCATGTGTTGGCAAGGAAAATCCGGCTTTTTACATCCGCCGTGACTGGCATCGACCAACGAAGCCGGCACAGGTTCAGCCGGCACTGGTCTGCTCAGCGCAGGCCTGGCAGGTTGCGGACAAATGCGGGAAATGCTGATTGGGTGTCAGTGCGCCTGGATAGCCGGAATCGCCGGAGTAGTCGGGGTAAAAGCAGCATCCTGCGCCGCCCAGGCTTTTAATTCGTCCTGCGACAGCGGACTGAGCCCGCTCAGCCAGGCCTGCTGGTACTCAGCGGTCGGCTTAAGCTGACGCAGCGCCTGATTCAGGGCGTCGATATGACGACGGCCGTCCGGTGTTTTCTGGCAGGCGGCATACACCGGCACTGCCGCAGGTTCGCCCTGCAAAGGGGCGTAGCGCAAATTCAAATCGGGATATTCGGTCGCCAGATAAGCAATGCGGTCCGGATACTCAATGATGTAATCCGCCCGGCCCGCTTTGAGTAAAGCCACCAGATTGTTCGCTGAATCCGTCACTTGCAGCAACTGGCCGGCGACCTGTTCCACCTGTGCTGAATAACGTCTTTTGTATTCGAGCATGCCGGTCCACGGCAGCTGCAACAGCGCCTGCAGGTTGATGCCACCTGCGGCCGGCATTTGTTGCCATAACGGATGATCGGCGCGCGCCACCACTTTCAGCGCCGGGGAGTAAAAGGCGATGTCGGAGAACCACATCTGCTGCTCGCGCTCCGGCGATTTCAGCACGCCAAACACACAATGGGATTTGTTGCTTTGCATCAGTTGCTGGCGTTTGACCAGACTGGCCAGATGGACCTGGTGCTGAAATTGGGGCATGGCGGCGACCAGCAGCCGCAACATCAAATCGTAGGAGCCGCTGCCGGCGGCCGGACCTTGCTGAATATTAAAAGGTGGCCAGTCGCGCACATACCATTGAACCGGCGCGCTATTTGC
>CBINNO010000162.1:0-8797 GCA_966252055.1 uncultured Rheinheimera sp.
CGGCATGGCGGCTGTATGGATGGGCATAGAGTAAGGTGATCATCAGCAGATGTCGCACGGCCTGAAAGTTGAAATGTTCGTGAAAAAATCGCTTTAAAGCAAGGGATTATGAAAAAAACCGCGCCTTGGGTACATTTTGCCCTGTTGGTGAAGAGTACGAGATGTACGGTCATAAAAACTGCAGGAGCAGTTTTTAACAACGCATAGCGTTGGCCCAAGTGGTGAGCACCACGGATGGTGCGAATAAAAAAACCGGCGCTGCCGGTTTTTGTTATCTGCGGGCCCGATACGGCTGCTCCGCCCATGGCTGCTCTAACGCCTGCAGTAACTCATTGATTTCATCAGCATCCAGCGCAACTTTACGAAAATGGGAAATCAATGCGTCCCGGTCATAACCTTGTGCTTTGTATCTTTGCGCGGTTTCCAGATGAACTTTTTTGACAAACTCTGAGGTCATCGCTTTTCTCCTTCAGGCCAGTGGGAACAAAAATCCTGCTTCAGCGCTGGTTAATTTTCAAGCAATAAAAGCACAAGAAACACTAAGTGGCTGGATCCGAAAGAGATCTATTTTTTGCCTGGAACAGCTCAAAACCGCGCGGCCCGGCCTGGTAGTCGGTGAATTCAGCGCTGGGCCACAACTGTCCATCCAGTGCTGCACGGACCAGCAGTTTGTTGTATGGATGTGCCAAAGGGTCAGCCAGAAAAGCCTGCGGGTCGAACCAGGCCGCTTCGGCAATCTCACGCGGATCTGGTTTTAGTTCCAGCGTACTGGCATCCAGCCGGCCGACCAGATAAAGATTGGAAGCGCCAAATTGGCCCTGATGATGATGCCGCATCGCCAGCCAGCCCCGGAAAGTTGCCAACACACCGGTTTCTTCTGCCACTTCACGCTCAAGCGCGCTGACAAAATGCTCATAAGGCTCCACCATGCCGCCCGGCAGCTTGAAATAGCCGGTTTTGCCGCCTGGCACCGGCTGCTCGCGCACCAGCAAAATCTCACCCCGGGCATTAAACACCGCCGCCCCCACGCCAATACTGTGGGTGGCCGCGAGCGGTAAATAAGCATCGCTCTGCAGCCGGTACACCAGCGTCAGGATATCGTCGCGGATATGGTGGTACTGAAAACCGGCCGCCAGCACCGCCGTTAATACGCCGGTTTCTGCTGGCGCCAGGCTGAGCCAGCACAGCTTGTAGCGACTGGCCAACGCAGGCAGCTCGCTCTGCAGCCAGTGTAAAAAGACCTCAGAGCCTGCCGCCGACACCGAGCCGGCGGCAAGCACTGCTGCACCATAAGGGTTGCTGCCAATATAGGCTTGCATGGTATCGGCTGGCGTTGTCACCACAGTTGTCACCACAGTGTTTACCGGAACAACACGCTTTCACGCTGGAACCAGCGCACACAAAAACCAATCAGTACCGCTGCCAGCGCCACCGTTGAACCTATCACCAGGCTGAGCAGCCCCATATCGATTGTGCCTTTGACCAGCTCTTTGATACACAAAGAAATATTGGTCATTGGCACCAAGGCAGTAGTGCTGTTGAGCTCTACTCCCGGCATCAACGCCACTGCCAGCGGCACAAACACCAGCACGCTGAGCGGCCCGACATAATTTTGTGCTTCTTTGAAACTGCGGGCGTAAATCGACAACGACAGCAAAATACTGCTGAAAATCATAGTCAGTGGCACCAGCATCGCCAGAATCAGCAATAAATCCAGCAGCCCCAACATCTGCATGGTCTTGGCAACGATATCGACACCCGCCAGCGACCCAATCAGATAACCCCAGCCGCCAAAGCTGAACACCGTGATCAGCGCCGTCGCAAGCCCGGTGGTCAGCACGGTGAAAAATTTACCCAATACCAGCTCAGTGCGGCTGATCGGACAAATCAGTAAGGTTTCCAGTGTGCCGCGCTCTTTTTCACCGGCGCCGATATCAATCGCCGGGTAAGAGCAGCCCATCAGACACAAAGGCACCAACAGATAAGCAATCCAGCCCCCCAGTTTTTCGCCGAGATCTTCACGATTCTCGGCCGTCGAAATCTTGTTGAGTTTGACTGGCTTTAATACCGCATCGGCGGCAGCTCCGGTCAGCCCAACCGATTCTAAGCGCTCTTTTTGCAGCTGGCCGGCATATTCATCGACCAGCTCGCGCAGGTAATTGCCAATCATGTCGAGCATCGGTGCCGTGTTGTAAATGATGGTCCATTCAGTCTGGCTTTGGCGCGCCGCATCAAAGTCGGCCGGAATTATCACGGCCAGTTCAAACTTGCCGTCCCGAATTGCCTGTTTCAGCGCGTCAGGCTCGGTCAGTTCGGTTTCGACCTTTTTGAAGTTCTTGTGATAAAACAGTTTTTCTGTAAAAGCCGGTGCCCGCTCGCCATGCACAATCACATAACGGTGCTCTTCTGCTTTAGTGCTGGCCGTGACATTGGCTGCGACTAAACCCAACACGGCAAAGATGACCGGAAAAATCACAATCGGTAATAAAATCACAAACATCAGCGTTTTACGGTCGCGGCTCAGTTCCAGCAACTCTTTTAAATACACCTGCCACATGTTATGCCGCCTCCCGATTAATCACTGCCATAAACGACTGACGTAAATCCGTGGTATTGCCGAGCTGACCAAATTCTACCAGGCTGCCGTCAAAAGCGCTGACACCGCGGTCAATCACGACCACCCGGTCACACAAACTGGCGACTTCATCCAGATGATGGGTGGAAAAAATCACCGGTGTGCCTTGCTGTTTCAGTCCACTGATAAAATCCAGCACCGTTTGAGTCGTCATGATATCCAGGCCGGTGGTCGGCTCGTCCAGCACCACCAGGCTCGGCGAGTGCACCACAGCACGGGCGATCGCAGTTTTCTGCTTCATGCCGGACGACATCAGTTCAGCCCGGCGGCTGGCAAAATGATGCATGTCGAGCAAGGTAAACAGCTCATCGATCCGTTCGCGCAGCTGCGCCTCCCCCATGCCGTGCAAGCGGGCAAAATAAGCCACATTTTCATAAGCACTGAGCCGGCCATACAAACCGGTACTACTGGATAAAAAACCGATGCGGCGTCTGGCCTCAACCGGGTCGCGCAGTACATCGACGCCGTCAATCAGAATTTCGCCCTGATCGGGCTGCAGCGCCGTCGACAACATCCGCAGAGTTGTGGTTTTGCCGGCGCCATTGGGGCCAAGCAGCCCCAGTACCTGCCCTTGCGCGCAGCTGAAACTGACATCCCGCACCGAGCGAAAACTCTGGCCGGTGTAACGAACGTCCTGTAGCTCGGCTTCACTGAGTTTTTGGCCCTTTTGCAATGCAAAAGCTTTGGCCAGCTGTTTAATCTCAATCATCGGTTTTTGTTTCCTTCACCGCAGCGGTTGATGCTCTTTTGGGTCTGAAGTACTGCTCATTTTGATAAAAATCAACCGTTTGCTGTTGTGTATGCCAACCAGGGACTCCCAGGAGCGGCAGTGGGCTCATTTGAGTGCGAAATGCTGTTAACGTGAACGATGCAATTTGTTCACTTAAGGCAGTATCAACGAAATCAAGTTGTTGGCGCAACGGCCAATGCATAAATTCCTCACTGACCACTATTGGCCATAATTTACCGGTCAGACCGATAAAAGGCCGGGTCAGCATTTCATAGTTGGCGTGACCAAAAATCAGCGGCCAGAGCCCGGCTTGCGGTTGCCAGCGCCCGGCCTGTTGCCAGAACGCCTGCAACCATTGATGGTCGCGCAGCGCCATAAGCACCGATTGTGGCTCATCCTCGTAGTCAGTCATCGCTGACGATGGCGCCTGGCAAAGCAACAACACGCCACATTCGTCAAACAAAGTCAGTTGATGGCGCAGCGCCGAGCGTTCTTTGCCATCACTCAACGCGATTTCCGCTAAATGGCGCTGGTTCAACGCTTCTTTACTACGCGGAAACAAAATCCAGCACAAGGCGCCAAAAAGGTCATGCCAGTTGGCGCTGCGCGTTGGGATCTGGCCCGTTTCGGCGATAAACACTTCGTAATAGCGCCCGTCCGCGCTCAACAGTTCGCTGTCAACAAAGCGCCACGGCGACATCGGATGGCGTGTTATCAGCCATTCATTGAGCAAAGCTGTTGACGGAAAGTCGGTTAAATCACCCAGCGGCACACTCTGACACAAGGCGGCAAATGCCGGATGAGATTGCAGAATTTGGCTGTCCCACTGCGCCGGCGGCACAAATCGCTGATTTTTTGCACTATTCATCGCGCTGACCTTGTCACTGAAAGCTTTCGGCCTGGCTTCCGTTGCAAAATCCGACAAAAAGCGCTTGCTTTTTCTGAGCATGCTGGCAGAGTCAGGAAGGTACGTCTAAACGTACATACTGCCAAATGAAATGATTTTTTTCGGGTTAACAGACAATACGGAGTTTCTACCATGTGTTCGATATTTGGGGTGCTTGACATCAAAACTGATGTTAAAGCGTTGCGTCAGCAGGCGCTACAGTTATCTAAGTTATTACGCCACCGCGGTCCTGACTGGTCCGGCGTCTGGAATGATAATAATGCCATCCTCGTGCATGAGCGCCTGGCGATTGTAGATACTGAAAACGGTGCGCAGCCGCTGATTAACCCGAATCGAAATCACATTCTGGCAGTGAATGGTGAGATTTATAATCACAAGAATTTAGAGAAAAATTTGACGGTCGACTATCAGTTCCAGACCAAATCAGACTGTGAAGTCATTCTGCCGCTATACCTCGAGCACGGCGCTGAATTTGTCGACCAGTTACAAGGCATGTTTGCCTTTATCCTGTATGACGCTGAACAACAACGGTATCTGATCGCACGTGACCATATCGGCATTATCCCGTTGTATTACGGCCATGACGAACACGGTCAGCTGTATGTCGCGTCAGAATTAAAAGCTTTGGTGCCGGTTTGTAAACAAATGCAGGAATTCCCGCCGGGGCATTATTTCGACTCCAAAGTCGGCAAGCTGGTGAAATATTATCAGCGCGACTGGATGAGTTTTGACGCTGTCAAAGACAATCCGGCCGATTTAGGCGAACTCAAAGCCGCGCTGGAGCAATCCGTCAAAAGCCACCTGATGTCGGACGTGCCATATGGCGTGTTGTTATCCGGTGGTCTGGATTCAAGCCTGATTTCCGCTATCACCCAACAATTTGCCCGGAACCGGGTGGAAGATGACGGCGCTTCTGAAGCCTGGTGGCCGCGTCTGCACTCTTTTGCAGTAGGTTTACAGGGTTCACCGGATTTAAAAGCGGCCCGTACTGTCGCGGATTCAATCGGAACAGTGCACCACGAAGTGCATTTTACCGTGCAGGAAGGCATCGACGCGCTGCGGGATGTGGTGTATTTCCTCGAAACTTATGATGTCACCACTATCCGCGCTTCGACGCCCATGTATTTGATGGCGCGTAAAATCAAAGCCATGGGTATCAAAATGGTGTTGTCAGGCGAAGGCTCAGACGAAATCTTTGGTGGTTACCTGTATTTCCATAAAGCACCCAACGCCCAGGAGTTCCACGAAGAAACACTGCGTAAACTGGACCGGCTGCATATGTTCGACTGTAACCGCGCCAACAAAGCAATGTCGGCCTGGGGGATTGAAGCCCGCGTGCCCTTCCTCGACAAACACTTTATGGACGTAGCAATGCGGTTAAACCCGCAAGCCAAAATGTGTGGTGGCGGCAAAATGGAGAAACACATTTTGCGTGAAGCCTTTGACGGCCTGTTGCCGAAAGAAATTCTGTGGCGACAAAAAGAGCAGTTCTCCGACGGCGTCGGTTACAGCTGGATTGACAGCTTAAAAGCCTTTGCTGACAAAGAAGTGTCAGATCAGCAAATGGCAACCGCCAGCTTCCGTTTCCCGGTCAATACACCGGATACCAAAGAAGGCTATTTGTACCGGACTATTTTTGAAGAGCACTTCCCGCACCCTGCTGCTATTGCCTGTGTGCCGGGCGGCAAATCTGTGGCCTGCTCTACGCCAGAAGCGCTGGCCTGGGATGCCAAAATGGCGCAGCTGACCGACCCATCGGGACGGGCCGTGCGCGATGTACACGAACAGGGTTATTAACCGCGCCCGATAATACCCCCAGCAGCCCCGGCCCAGAGCCGGGGTTGTTTTTTGCGGCTGGCCCGCATGAACCAACGATTAACAACAACGTCTGTCTGTATGCCCCCACCACAATTTCTGATAAATTAGCGCCTTTGTCAGAGTTACAGGTTCGCCTGCTGCGACTGTCTTATTGAGAGCATCATGAATATCGCACTCAAACCTCTATTTTGTTTAGGTTTATTGTTGGCTTCCAGCCAGCTTGCGCTGGCCAGCCAGGCCCTGACGGGTCAGTGGCTGACCGATCTGCAAGGCGGATCCCTGCAAGACCCCCAACCTTCTGGCCTGACCTGGTGGCGTGGCGATCTATTGGCATTAGGTGATCAGAGCGCAGCGCCGGAACACCGGATGAAACTACTGCGCCTTGACCCGGCGACGGGCAAGTTACGCACAGCCCCCATCGCCATCACGTTATCTGAAGAAGTTCGCCAGAGCTGTTTTGGCGATTACCTGAGCAATTCACCAGATCTTGAAGCGCTGACCTGGGACCGAATTGACCCACATACCCTGATCACGGTCACCGAGGACGCCAGTCGCGCCCAGCTGAGCCCTCAGTGTGCCAAAAAATATTCGCAAACCAATTCAACCCCTTACCCCACGTTGTTGCTGAAAATCAGCATCGATGATGCCTTGACGCATGCCGAAATTACCGCGGTAAGGCCAGTGCAGTTCCCGCTGGAAGCCGAGGTCGGCAATCTGCCCAATGACGGCATTGAAGGGCTGGCGATTGATGATCACCAGAATCTGTATCTGGGCCTTGAGAAAAATCAGGCCGGCAAGCCGGCGATTTTTAAAACCCGGCTGACCGCGGATTTCTGGGCCCGTGACAACTTCGTTAAAGTGATCGATGCCAACCTGACCTTACCAGAGCTGGATGACCGCGGTCATCCAATCAATGACCTCGAATTTCTGCCAAGCCCTATCCCGGGACATCCAGGCTATTTACTGGCGGTGGCACGCAATGATGATGAACTCTGGGTCTTTGATCTGACCAACCGTGTGCGGCCTTATGTTCAGCCGCTGCAGTTTTATGTCGGCACCGATGATTCAGGCTTGTGTCCGGTGTATGAGCGTGTCGTCCAGACCGCGCTGGAAGGCATTACGGTCAATGGTGACCAGATTTACCTGGTCAATGACCCCTGGAAGCAACGCTACCCAGATAATATTCAATGCGAAGTCAATGCGGCGCATTTCCTGAAAATGGCCTCGATGCTGTTTAAAATGCCGGTCGACCCGCGTTGGTTTACCTTAAGCCGCAGCCAGAGCAAAGCCGTCTTACCGGGCATCAGCGCCATGGCGCAAATCGATGCAGACCGTTATCTGCTGGTGCAGGATAAGAAAATTTCTGAACCCGGCGAGCGACTGGGCATTTTGCAGATCTTTGCCGACAAAGCCCCGAAGTACCAGGCCATCCCGGTCAGTAACTGGCCGGAATCACAAAGCGGCAACGATTTGGAAGCGGCTTGTGCACTGCCCGGCCGGCCCAACGAGTTTTTACTGGCAGAATCCGGCAGCTGGCAAGGTGAATTTGGCCGCTTGTTCCATATTCAGCTGATCCAGCAGAATTATGCCAAGGTGCTGGCAACTTACCCCTTACCAATCCAGCAGGACAGCAATCCGCAGCAAAGCGGCGATCAGTTTGAAGGCCTGGCTTGTGTACAAAAAGCGGCTAACCGATATTTGGTGATCCTCGGCGAACGGGGCGGCGAGCAAAAACGCGGCAGCCTGCAGACCGGCGATTTTGACATTGCAGCCAATCAGGTCATCTGGTCGGACGAACGCCTCAGTGTGATCCCGCCCCAACCAGATTTAAGCGAACCCTACCAGCGCGATATTGCGGATTTATATCTGGAATCGAATATTTTATGGGCTTCAGCCGTGCGGGAAGCCGGCCCGGCGGGACCATTCAGCAGCTTTATCTATCAAGTAGCATTGGTTGATGCGCAGGCAGCCCAGCCGTTGCAGCTGATTGGTGGCAGCAAAATCTATTGGCAGCTGGATGGCCTGAAAGTTGAAGGTTTAGCTGCACCCAGCCCATTATTACCGGGCTCAAGCCTGGCGATTGGCAGTGAAGATGAAAAACTCGGCGGCATCTGGCGAGCGTTGTTTGCGCCGGCCGGCCAACATCCGCAGATCCCGGTTCATCAGCCAGCCGCCGCGCCCGCTCCAGTGCCAACGTCGTCGGCAACCACAGGACATCAGTAACCATGACGACCACTCCGTCGCCCACGCCGGCACAGCCGAACAATCCGCTGCATGGCTTTACCTTGCAGCGCATTCTGGAATTGTTGTTAGAACATAATGGCGGTTTTCCCGGTCTGGCAGCGCTTTTGAAACTGAACTGTTTCAGCAATCATCCCAGTATGAACTCCAGTCTGAAATTTTTGCGTAAAACGCCCTGGGCCCGCACTGAGGTCGAGCAGCTGTTTATCCGCCAGCAACTCTATCGCCACAAATAACAGCTGCCACAACCAGCTGCAGCCGGTAATAGGCGCAGCCGGAAATAGCAACGTCAGCCAGCGCTCGCAGCAGACACCTTTTTGCGTGTTTTTTTCGGCTGTACCAGCGCCCAGGATTGCTCAATCTGGCGCTTCAGTTCTCCCTCCGGCACTGAGCCGTCCAGCAACACTGTATTCCAGTGCCGTTTATTCATGTGATAACCCGGCGTGACGGCACTGAACATCTGGCG
>CBINNO010000163.1:0-8704 GCA_966252055.1 uncultured Rheinheimera sp.
CGCAAGCGCACTTTGCACAAAACTTCTGTTTTTACGTTCGTTCGCGTGAAATTTGGACAAATCGCAGAAATTATCAGCTAATCTGCCTTCTGGCCTCTGAATTAGTCGTAAACATCGGAAGGGACTCAGGCCGATTTGGTCACAAAACCGGCCTGAGCACCTGAACTCAATTAGAAATCGTATTTGGCAGAGAACTGGATCCGGTTCAAATCGCCATCCAGTGCGGACTCCAGCACTCTGGTTGCGTGACGGAATTCAACACCCAACGACACCTTGCTCGCCAACTGATAAATCAGGTTAGCACTGTAGCTGCTGGTTTTTTCCGTTTGCGCCATTCCGGTCAGGTCAGTTGGATTATCAATCTGCTGGGCAGAATAGAAGAAGCTGGAACGCCACTTGTCATCCCAGCTGTGCTTGTAAGCGATGGTATAGCCGAGGCTGCTGATTGCTTCCAGCCGGCCATCTTTGGTCAGGACCGCATCGTTGCTGGTGTTCAGACTCATGTAACGACCCAATCCGTCGCCATAGGTTACGGCAAAACGCAGATCGTCGGTTTTTGACAAATTGACTTTACCACTAAAAGACACGCCGTAACCCTGCACCGAATCCTGGATAGCACCTTGTTGGATCCGCAGTTGCCGTGATAACACCGAACCGGTCAGTCCACCCCAGGAAGCCGTATGGTTATAACGAACAACCAGGTCTGGTGTGGAATTGTCATCGGTCACCAGCCGGGTACCGCCGCCATTGGGAGTCACTGTGGTCTCCGGGTTTTCGACTGAAAACTGCCAGCCACCGTAGGTATATCGAATCTGTGCCTGACGCACGAAGACGGTCCCGTCTGTGGTACCGATAAAGTCCAGACTGTCAGGCAAGGCATTGACGTCCATAAAGGTGGTCCAGGTCTGACCAAACAGCCAGCCGTCATAACTCAAAAAGGCATGCCGGATCTCCGGTGAATAACCGTTGGTGGTGCGCTGATCGCCTGTGCCTGTGGTGGCCATCATGTCAAACTCGAAACGGCCGGAGATTTTTTTGCCATTTTCAAGCAGGGTGTCGCTGGTAATAAAGAAGCGGGACTGACGGGCATGCATATCCCAGTTGGCAGATTCACCAGTACCGCCGACCGGGATCAGGCTTGGCACATAAAACTCGCGGCCAATGCCAGTGGCGAGCTGTCCGTCGGAGGTATCAGTCCAGAGGGCGTCGAGCTTGAGATAGCCGCCAATCCCTATTTCGGTATTGTCGCCCATTTTAAAACCGGCCTGCGCCGGGCTGCTGGCTAATACGCCGGACAACGCCAGCGCGATGCATGTCAGTGGAAACCGGATACTGCTGGTGTGACCTTTCATGTTGTCATTCTGTTGCATAGTGGTACTCCGCTACCTTGTCATTTTGGATTATTTGCCTCACCAATCTGGTTCACAGATCCAAGTTGCTCAATTAGCCATTAGTCGAACAAGGCAGCGTTTCTAGACTAATGTCTAATTTGCCATGACACGGCCATTCGGTAGAACAAAGGCATTACAGAACTACAGGCGCAAACTGCCACACGGGGAAAACGATTTATGACACATCCTACTTTATATCCGGTACCAGATTCGGCCAAAAGCAGGACCTGGCTTGATAACGCCACTTATTTACGTATGTATCAGGCTTCACTGGACAATCCGGACGCTTTTTGGGCAGAGCACGGCAAACGCATCGACTGGTTCAAACCATTCAGTAAAGTGAAAGACACCAGCTTTACGCTGGGTCAGGTCCATGTGAACTGGTTCAGCGATGGCACTCTCAACGCCAGCTACAACTGTTTGGACCGTCACCTGCCAGAGAAAGCCAATCAGGTCGCTTATTATTGGGAAGGCGACGAGCCTGGCGTCCAAAAAGCAGTTACATACCAGGAGTTGTACGAAGAAGTTTGTCAGCTGGCAAACGGCATGCGTGCGCTGGGTGTTGGTAAAGGCGACCGCGTCACTATTTATTTACCGATGATCCCGCAAGCCGCCGTGGCGTTGCTGGCTTGTGCGCGTATCGGCGCTGTTCACTCAGTCGTTTTCGCCGGCTTCTCGCCTGATGCACTGGGCAGCAGGATTGTCGATTGCGATTCCAAGCTGGTGATCACCGCCGATCAGGCGCTGCGAGGTGCTCGCCTGACAGCACTGAAAGACAATACGGATCAGGCATTGGCGCATCTGGGTAAAAATAATCCGGTCAAGCATGTCATTGTGGTCAAACATGTCGGCGATAACATCGATGAGCACGCCGGTCGCGATATCTGGTACCACGAGTTATTGGCCGCACAGCCCAAACACTGTGAACCAGAA
The DNA here is from genome assembly GCA_966252055.1 of uncultured Rheinheimera sp. Taxonomy (GTDB): domain Bacteria; phylum Pseudomonadota; class Gammaproteobacteria; order Enterobacterales; family Alteromonadaceae; genus Pararheinheimera. The sequence continues at coordinate 2,325 of CBINNO010000163.1, forward strand.
GCGATGAATGCTGAAGATCCGCTGTTCATCCTGTACACCTCAGGTTCAACTGGCAAACCAAAAGGCGTGCTGCACACTACCGGCGGTTATATGGTGTGGGCTTCGATGACTCATCAGTATGTGTTTGATTACAGACCGGGTCAGGTGTACTGGTGTGCAGCCGACGTTGGCTGGGTTACCGGCCACACTTATATTGTCTACGGCCCGCTGGCAAACGGTGCAACCTCAGTGCTGTTTGAAGGGGTGCCGACTTACCCAAGTGTCAAACGCATAGCGCAAATCGTTGATAAGTATCAGGTCGACATCCTGTACACGGCTCCGACTGCCATCCGTGCCCTGATGGCGCATGGCACTGCCCCGGTGGATGGTGCCTCTTTAGCATCGTTAAAAGTACTCGGCAGTGTTGGCGAACCCATTAACCCTGAAGCTTGGCACTGGTATCACCAGAATGTCGGCAAAAATAACTGCCCGGTGGTCGACACCTGGTGGCAAACCGAGACCGGCGGCATTCTGATCACGCCATTACCGGGCGCGACCGCACTGAAACCCGGTTCAGCCACCCGGCCTTTCTTTGGCGTCAAGCCGGCGATTGTCGACAACGAAGGCAATCTGCTGGACGGCGCCTGCGAAGGCAATCTGGTCATTTTAGACAGCTGGCCAGGTCAAATGCGCACCGTGTTTGGCGATCATGATCGTTTCGAGCAAACCTACTTCTCTACTTATAAAGGTATGTACTTCACCGGTGACGGCGCCAAACGCGACGAAGATGGGTATTACTGGCTGACCGGCCGGGTCGATGACGTGTTAAACGTGTCGGGCCACCGTCTTGGTACCGCCGAAATCGAAAGCTGTCTGGTTGCGCACGAAGCCATTGCCGAAGCGGCCGTGGTGGGTTACCCGCATGACATCAAAGGTCAGGGCATTTATGTGTTTATTGCCCCCAGGGTTGGCGTGGAGCCGAGTGACGACTTGACCAAAGCGGTACGGGACTGGGTCCGCCGTGAGATCTCTCCGATTGCGTCGCCTGACTTAATCCAGTGGGCGCCGGGATTACCGAAAACCCGCTCTGGCAAAATTATGCGGCGCATTCTGCGTAAAATTGCCGCCAACGAGCATGATTCGCTGGGTGATATCTCCACACTGGCCGATCCTTCCGTTGTTGAACACCTGATCAACAACCGGCTGAATAAATAAAGCAGCAAAGACCATAGGCCAGTCAAAGGCTTATGGTCTTTTTTATGGACAGTACCGGCGATGCTGATTAAGCTTGTTGCTGATTGTCCGCCATTCAGCTTGAGGGATCCGGCATGGCCAAACTTATTGTTGCCGACGACCACCCGTTGTTTCGTAATGCGTTAATTAACGCGATCAGCAACACCTTTATAACCAAAGCCACAGTCGAAACCGATTGTTTTGACGCCACGGTAAAGGCACTGGAACAGCATCCAGACGCGGATCTGCTGTTACTTGACCTGCATATGCCCGGCAACTGCGGTTTTCTCGGTCTTATTCAGCTGCGCAAGAGCTTTCCGACTTTACCGATAGTTGTCATCTCGGCAAGCGACGACCCGGACGTGATCCGGCGGGTGATGAACTTCGGCGCCTCGGCTTATGTGCCCAAATCCGCACATCCGGTTGAGATCGGTAAAGCGCTCAATGCGGTGATGGACGGCGAGATTTGGCTGCCCGAGAAGTACCAGCATTTGCTGAAAACCAACAACCAGCAACACGAAGACAGCGATCTGGCTGCTAAGGTCGCCCAGCTGACCGCTCAACAATATAAAGTGCTGTATTACCTGACCGAAGGCTGGCTGAATAAACAAATTGCCTACGACCTGCATATTTCTGAAGCAACAGTCAAAGCCCATATGACCGCGATTTTTCGCAAGCTGGGTGTCACCAACCGCACTCAGGTTGTGATACAGGCGCAGCGTCTGCAACTGGAAGCACCGGTAGACCGCGATTTAGCCCGCCAGCAGAGCTAAACCGGCGGATAACAGTCATGACAGCCCTGGGATAGCCGCGTGGTCGACCTCATCTATCTGATCCGGGCCTAAAAACTCTTCGGCAAACTGCAAATACACTTTTTGCTCGACAAAAACCCGGAATAAATCAGGGTCGATATGCTGCTCTTTGGCCATGAATCCAAGAATACGCAGCGACTCTGACAGCGTTTTCGCTTTTTTGTAGGGCCTGTCGGCAGCAGTCAACGCCTCAAAAATATCGGCTATGGCCATGATTCTGGCCTGCACCGACATCTGCTCTTTCTTTAACCCTCGTGGATAGCCAGTACCGTCCATTTTTTCGTGGTGTCCGCCGGCGTACTCTGGCACATGACGCAGGTGTTTCGGGAAGGGTAAGGATTCCAGCATCTCAATGGTCACATCAATATGACGGTTGATGATCCGGCGCTCTTCCGGATTCAGCGTGCCCCGCTCCACACACAAATTGCTGACTTCGGCCGGTGTCAGCACCGATTGCGCCACACCGGCAATCTCAATCTGATAACGGGCTGCAATATCCCGCACCCGTTTTTGCAGCTCCCACGACATAAATTCGCCACCGATGTTGCTGTGCTGCAGAAATTTCAGGTCATAGCGTAACTGCTCAAGCAGCTCTTCCCTGCTGCTCTGGTCGATCGTTTTGTCGAGCAGAATGTCGCGACGGGCTATTTCAAAACGGGCTTCGACCAGTGCGATGTTGTCATGCAAACCATGCAATTTGGTGGCTTTGTCCATCACATACTCAGGCGTGGCTATCTTACCGCAATCATGTAACCAGGCCGCCACCGACAGCTCATGAACATCGGCCTCTGTCATTGTGAAATCGGCCAAAGGTCCATCCTCGATGTCACTGCAAGCCTTGGCCAGCAACATGGTAATAGCCGGCACCCGCCGGCAATGTCCACCCGTGTAAGGCGACTTTTCGTCAATCGCGCGCGCCAAAAGGCGGGTCAGTGCACCGAACAACTCTTCCAGATCTGTGACCAGTTGTTTATTGGTCATCACCATCGCCGCCATCGAGGCCAGCGCGATCACCTGACGCTGAACTTCTGGCGGGAAGGGCTGCACTTTCCCCTGCCGGTCCTGACAATTGATCAGCTGCAATACGCCCGTCACCTCTGCCTGATGGTCCAGCAGTGGCACCGTCAGCATCGACTGGGTGCGATAGCCCAGCTGTTGATCGACTTCCCGCGCTTTTTGCTGATTGACCAGTGGGCTTTGATACACATCATCAATGACGATTGGCTGTTTCTGCGCCGCCGCCACTGCCACAACGGCACTGTCGTTGACTTTGCCATGCAGATACAAAGGGATTGGCGGAATGGCCAGTGGCTGACCAGAACTGCCCCCCTGATGCAGCCCCAGGCTGCGGTTAAATAAAGTGGCAAATTCCAGTTGCTGATTGTTCAACTGATAGATGGTCCCGCCGTCTGCACCGCTGATGTGCTGGGCACTTTGCAGGATTTGCTCAAGTAAGATAGTGCGGTCGGTTTGGCGGGCCAGCGCCAGACCAATATTGACAAAGTGTTCTAACTGCTCAGTATTTTCCACTTTACTCTTCCTTGCGCCCTTTGTTCAGCTATGGTTAAGGCTCAGTATAGCCAGAGATTTCCATCCAGGCAGGAGCACGCAGCATTTGGCTGAAATCAATGTATTTTCTGCCCAAAACAGGGCGAAGAAGCGAATGACATTGCTGTCGCTGGGTCTGCTGTTGAGTGTGCTTGCGGCAACCTGTCTGCACATGCGCTGGCCGCTGCCCCTGTATTACTTCAGCCTGGATCAGGCCGTCCGCTGGCATGCCGCTAAAGGACAACCTGATCCGGACATTTTACTGATTGACATCGATGAGCATTCACTGCAGCAGCTGAAGTCCCAGCTCGGCGCCTGGCCCTGGCCACGCAGCGTGTATGCCTATCTGGTCGAAGGTTTGACCGCGCTGCAACCAAAAGCCTTTGTGTTCGACCTGCTGCTGACAGAACCAGATCTCGAACGGTCCGCCGATGACAGCTATTGGCTGGAAACGCTGCACCGCTCACCTTCTGTGTACCTGAGCGCAGTTCTGCTGGCCGACCAGCCGACACTGGCCAGGCCAGCTTCACAGCTCCCTGCTGCGCTGTCGCTGCGTTCAGGCCCTGCGGATGCGGGGATCAGCGTCCTGTGGCCGCTCGGCGTTGAAGCCATCCCCGCTCAGGTCGGACTGATCAATGCTAAAGCCGATGAAGATGGTATTTTTCGCCGTTACCCGCTGGCACTTCATCAGCAACAATGGCAGTTTGCCGCGCTGCCCTGGCGCTTCTCAGCGCAGCCTGAGTTGCCGCCGGAGCCCGATGAAATCTGGCTGACCTTTCAAAGCCAACTCGCGATGCCCTATGCCAGCATCCGCTTCAGCGACGCTTTTGCGCTGGCCTTGGCGCCAGATCTGACCAAGCAAGCCTTATTTGCCAATAAAATTTTGATCATTGGCAGCAGTGCTGCAGGCCTTGCTGACCTCAAACACACGGCCATTGCGCCACAACAACCCGGCATGGTGCTACTGGCGACGGCGATTGACAATGTCCGTCATCAAAATGCCCTACGCCGCTCCAGCGATTTCTGGTTGTTTCCATTGTTTATCGTGCAGTTGGCCGGATTGACGGTCCTGCTTCGGCGATCTGACAGCTTTCGACGTTTTTTGCTGCAAAGCAGCGCCCTCTGCTTACTGCTGGGCAGTTCGGTGTTACTGCTGACCCTTTGGCAACTGACACAGCTGCGGCTGCTGGCCGCAGGCCCTTTGCTGTTCTGGCTGGCGCTGGCCTATTTGTTGTTCAATGTGCTGGCCGCTATGGACGAATACCTGAGACGCCAGCACACAATCAGCGTCTTTGGCCGGTTTCTCGACCCAAGAATAGTGGCTGATTTAGTGGGCCACAATGCCGTCAGTGTCCCGCAAAAATGCCAGTTGACCGTGTTGTTTACCGATATTCGGGGTTTTACCAGCCTGAGCGAACAGCTGGCCGCCGACGAAGTGTTGCAACTGCTCAATCGTTATCTGGACATTCAGGTGCAGACCTTGTTTGCGCACAAAGCCACGCTCGATAAATTTATCGGCGATGCCATCATGGCCTTTTGGGGCGCGCCCGTCGCACAACCAGAGCAAGCCCGGCTTGCACTTGCGGCAGCGAAGGCCATGGTCGAGAACCTGCAACAGTTTCGCCAGAGTCTGCCAGCACAGCTGCAAGGTTTTGATATCGGCATTGGCATCCATACCGGCGAGGCAGTGGTAGGTCTGCTCGGTACCGGGCAACGCACTGAATACACCGCCATCGGCGATACCATTAACACGGCCAGCCGGCTTGAATCCGCCAGTAAAGACTATGGCCGGGTGATCTGCTCAGAGCAGACAGTGCAAGCCCTTGGCGAGGCTCGTGCACAATTCCCGCTGCACCACCTTGGCGACATCCTGCTAAAAGGTCGTCAGACCCCTGTTTGTATTTACCGGCTTGGAGGAGAAGATGAGTAAACAACACTACTGGATCATATGCCTGCTGCCATGGGCTGTGACCGCTGCACAGCAAGCTACTGTGCGCCAGCCGACCCCTTTACTGCAAACGCCCGCTGCGAATGCCAGGCAATTGGCTGAACTGGCCGGCAGTGAACGGCTGGACATTTTGCAACGTCAGGGCGGCTGGTATCAGGTTGCCCCTGTGCAAAAACCACAGGGCTGGGTGCGCTTGTTTGCGGTGCAATTTGAAAAAGGCCTGTACCAACCGGATAACCTGCCGCTGCAAGACATAAAGCAACTGGTCAGGCCCGGTCACAATCAGGTGACCAGCACCACTGGCGTGCGTGGACTCGACAAAGTCGCCATCGAAAAGGCAACGCCAAATTTTCGCGCCTTGCAGCAGATGCAGGCATGGCAACAGCAACCGGCAGCCCTGACCGAATTCGTCCGCGCGGGCAAGCTGCAATCTGGCTTGCTGCCATCAGAGGAGAAACAACAATGAGAACAGCGGCTTGTTATTCCCTGTTGCTGATGGTTAGCCTGGTGGGCTGCAAAATGACGCCGCAGGACCTCAACCTTGACCAGCTCACTGTACTTAGCCAGAAATTACTGAAAACCGGCACTATCAGCCAGGAGCAGGAACTGGTATTGGGTGACGATTTCGCCGCCATCTTACTGGGTGCGACCAAGCTGCATCCCAACGAAAAACTGCAAAAATACGTCAATCAGGTCGGCCGGCATCTGGCGAATCAGTCCACCCGCCCCGCATTGCCCTGGACTTTTGCCGTGCTGGACACGCCGGATCTGAACGCCTTTGCAGTGCCGGGCGGCTATGTGTTTGTGACTTCAGGTTTGCTGGCCAATTTACAGTCCGAAGCGGAACTGGCCGCCGTACT
>CBINNO010000164.1:0-8652 GCA_966252055.1 uncultured Rheinheimera sp.
AGCCCTTCAGCGCCAACCGCTGTAGTCACCACCGGCGTGCCAAAGCTAAGTGCATCAATCACTTTGCCTTTAAGGCCAGCGCCGAAACTGAGCGGAGCCAGACAAAGCCGGTAAGGCTGCAACGCTTCACGCGCAGTGTCTGCCCAGCCTTTGACCAGAAAACCCTCTCGCGGTGCGTGCAGCACGGTCGCTTTGGGCGGCGGATAAGCGCCATAAATATGCAGTTGTACATCGCTCAGCTGACGGCGCAGCGCCGGCCACAGCTGCTTAAGGCGCAGCACCGCCTGCCAGTTGGGTTCGTGGCGAAAATTGCCGATAAAGCTCAGGTGCTGTCGCTCACTGAATGCAGGGCCAGTTTCAGGTGCTGGCTGTTCCAGCAGAAATGGGCAATACACCAACTGATGGGCCGGCACCTGATAATGGCTTTGCAGCAGGGTCATTTCCGCCTGCGAGATGGTCAGCGTTAAATCGCAGCGCAGCACGGCCGCGATTTCCCGCAGCGCCAGCTCAGAATTCAGATCTGCCGTGACAAGCGCCCGCTGCTGCTTAAAAGCCTGCTGGCGGGCCTGACGCAGACAATGCAAATCTTCGCTGTCGAGCAGCTTCAACGCCTGAGGGCACACTTCATCGACCCACCAGCCAAACTGCTCTTCGAGCATAAAACGGTCAAACAGCACCGCCGTCGGCTGCCATTCTTGCAGCTGCGCAGCAAAACTGCTGCAGTTCAGTGCAACCTGCACCTCTTCAATTTGCCAGTGGTTTAAATCAACCCGATGCGGCGATTTCTCGGCCGCGCTCGCAAAAACGACCCGCCAGCCTTTCGCGCGGAACAGTTGCAACAAACTGAGCATACGCCAGCCGGCAGCAGAAGAATTCGGTTCAGGCCAGACATAGCCCAGCACCAGCAAGAGCGGCATAACACCTCCGGTTTTGGCGCGCATTGTACCTTGTCCGCTTTGGCTTTCAACAGCAGGCATTTCAGCGGGCCTGTCCGATGTGGTAAGCTCAGCCGACCAGATCCCCAGCTGATACTTTTTATGGATATTCGTTATCAAGGCAATGACGAGCTGTACCACGCACTCAGTCATGCCGCCGGCGCCGTGGCCAGTCTCCTCGCATTATTCGCCATGTTGTGGCAATCCCCTCACCTGAGCGGCAGCGCGCTGTTTGCCGTCTGGGTATTTGGCTTGAGCCTGATCCTGCTGTACAGCTGCTCAGCCTGCTATCACGCCTGTCGCGATGCGCGCCACAAAGCGTTCTGGCGCAAACTCGACCACAGCGCCATTTACGTGTTGATCGCCGGCACCTACAGCCCTTTTACGCTGATTAGTCTCAAAGACAGCTGGGGTTTTTATCTGGTGCTGGTGGTCTGGCTGATTGCGTTGTGCGGCATTGCGCTGGAGTTTATTCAGCTGCGCCGTTTCAAAAAATTAGGCCTGGTGCTTTATCTGGTGATGGGCTGGCTGGTCTTGATAGCCGCCGGTCCGATGCTCGACAACGTGCCGGCCGGCGGGCTTTGGTGGTTACTGGCTGGCGGTCTTTGTTACTCCGGCGGCGTAGTGTTTTATTTATGGCACAGCCTGCGTTTGCATCACCTGATTTGGCATTGTTTTGTGATGGCCGGCAGCGCTTGTCATTTCTGGGCGGTGTACCGCTACGTGCTGCCTTCTGTCTGATCGGGGTTGGCAGCGGACGACAGCGCAGCGAGCTGCTGGCTGAGCCCGCCGGTTTGCGACACCGGCATGCGGTTCAGCCGCACCCAGAAGGTGCTGCCCAACTGCTCCACACTGTCAAAGCCAATTTGGCCGCCATGACTTTCGACAATGCGCTTACAAATAGTCAGCCCAAGGCCAGTGCCCTCACGCGAGCGGCTGTCTGACGCATCCGCCTGGGTAAATTTATCGAAGATCTGACTTTTAAACTGCTCCGGAATGCCTTGTCCCTGATCCTGCACTTCAAGCACCCACAAGCTGCCCATCGAGCTCAGCCGCATCACAACCTGGCTCGATGGTTTGGAAAACTTCACCGCATTGGACAGCAGATTGTCCAGCACCTGGCGGATACGCAGCGCATCCACCTGCGCCATCGCCGGGCCTTCCAGCTTGTTCTCCAGTGTCACCGCCACTTGGTAGCGCAGCGCATAACTCTGGATCCCACTGACCGCTTGCTGACAGAGCTCAGCCAGATCAACCGGTTTCAGCTGCAACACAAATTTACCGGCTTCAAACTTCTGCACATCGAGTAAGTCATTGATTAATTGCGATAATCGTTCACAGTTTTGCAAGGCGGTATCGACCAGTTGATGATAGGCCGGTGAGCTGACAGGCACTGCCTGCTGCGCCACCAATCCGACAGCGCCACGAATAGAGGTCAGTGGCGTGCGCAGCTCATGCGAAACCGTCGAAATAAACTCGTCTTTGAGTTTGTCCAGCCGTTTCAGTTCTTTGTTGGCTTTAGCGATTTCAGTCAGGCTCTTTTCCAGCTGACGGGTACGCAGCGACAACGTCATTGAGCTTTCTTCCAGCGCCCGGGTCCGCTCTGTCACTTTGGTCTCGAGGATAATTTGCGCTCTGGCCCGCTCTTGTACTGAATTTTGCAGCAATTTATTGATTTGCTGAATATGCCGCAGCCGGTACTGGTGAAACCACAAGATCAGCAACAAGTTAATGATCACACTCAGCACCTGTACCGAGCGGTGCTGCCACCAGCTCGGCAGCACTCTGACCTGGACCGTTTCCGGCACCTGATTGAATAACCCGTGATTGTTTGACCCTTTCAGTTCCAGCAGATAGTCGCCGGCGGGCAGATTGGAATAATAAGCACTGCGCCGGCCTGGTTGTAAAATCCAGTCTTTGTCAAAACCCTTCAGCCTGAACATATATTGATTGCGCGCCGGATCATGAAAATCCAGGCTGGCAAATTCAAACTCGAGACTGGTGTCGTCCGGCGTCAGCACAATTTCCGGCCAATCTGCGGTATTCGCCTGCAATGGCAGCGGCAGACTGTTGACCAGCACCCGCGACACCGCCACCTTGGGCTCAATCTGGTTAATCCAAATCAGTGCTGGTTCCATCAGTGTCAGACCATTGATGGAGCCGATATAAAAGGTGCCTTGCTGGTCATCAAAAAACGATTTGTAGACCAGTTCAGTCGCCACCAGGCCATCCTGACGGGTGAAGGTGATGAGCCGCTGGCTGTCGGCATGTCGCAGACTGAGCCCTCTGGACGACAGGATCCAGATGTTTTGCTGCAGATCGGCATAAGCGCCAAACACATTAGGGCTGGGCAAACCGCTGCGTTCATCCAGCAAATGCTGACTTTTGCTGGCTGGGTCATACAGCAACAGACCCAGTGGCGTACAAATCAGCAAAGTTGATGAAGGCCCTTCTTCCAGACACTGAATATCCTGACTTGGCAGCTGTAATCCATGGCCGGCCGTCGCGCTGAAGTGCTCAACGGTGCCGTCCTTGCGCTGTAACCGGAAGATCCCGGAGTAGCGGGTGCCGACCCAGACCACATCCTGTTCGACTTTCATCGCCTGCACCGCGTCACCCACTTTGCTGCGGATCTGGTCTTGTAAAAACGTTTGTACCCGGTTCGTTGTCGGGTCCCATGACAACACGCCATCACCCCACAACCCTATCCAGAAACTGCCATCAGGCTGGATACTGAGATCGCGAATGTTGGCGCTGACATTTGGCGCCTGCAGAAACGGCCGGAACTCCTGCTCAAGTTGGCGGCGTTGTTCATCAAAGCGGAATAAACCACGGTCTGTTGCCGCATAAACCTGGCCCAACTGATCAGCGCGTATCGCATTGACCCGCGCCGAAGTTAACAAGGATTGCAACTCACCGCTTTGGCGGTCAAAACGGTGCAGATGTTCTGCACTACCAAGCCAAATCGCCTGCTTGTCGGCAAACACGGCGGTTACGGTAAAATCCAGCTGCTGAGGGGACAACGCCGGCGCCAGCTCGGCCAGCGATACAAAGGCTGATTTGCCGTGGCCTGCATAGTACAAACCATTCTCGCGGGAGCCGAGCCACAAGACGCCAGTCCGGTCAATAAATACCGAACGGACATTCACGGTTGGCAACAAAGATTCCTGCTCGCGAAAACGGACAAACTTACGCAGTTGCGGATGTACCCGAAACAGCCCGTTATAAGTCCCGATCAGCAGCATGCCGTTCTGATCAGCTTTTATTTCATTAATGATCGGCGGCTCACGCCCGCCAAAGAATTCGGTCGGTAAAAACCTGTGATTTTGCTGGTCAAAAACAAACAAACCACGCCGGGTACCGACCCACAGTTCATCACCGTTGCTGTACAGCGCCCTGATCTCGTTATCGCGCCCACTTCCTGCCGGAAATGGCAGATAGACTTCGGACAAGCCGGTGTCAGGATGCCAGCTGTGCAGACCGCCTGAAGTGCCAATCCAAATCATCTGGTCACCGGTCTGACTGAAACTCCAGATCCGGTTATTCGCCAACGACTGCGTTCCGGTCTTGAGCCTCTCCCACTGCCCGGCAGCCGTCATCCGGTTCACACCACCGGTACTGCCAACCCAGGTGTTGCCCTGTTTGTCTTCAAACAGCGTCTGTACCTGCATACTGGCGAGGCTTTCAGCATCATCCGTAACCGCAACAAAGCGGCGTAACTGGCCTGTATGCGCATCGAGCCGGCTCAGGCCATGGCCCCAGGTCCCAGCCCAGATATTGTGCTTGCTGTCGATCAGCAGGCTGCCTACATCCTGCGCGCCCATTTGCTGCAGTTCCTGCGGCGTTAACACCTGAAACTCTGCAAACTGGTAACCGTCGAACCGCAGCAAGCCGGAATTGGTTGAACTCAGCCAGATAAAGCCGTCGGCATCCTGTGCGACACCATAAATTGTTGCATTGGGCAAACCATCATCGACACCAATACGTCTGAACGTGGTATCAGCAGCCAGGGCCGGCATTCCAAGCCAACACAGGCAAATTAGCAGCAGGCGACGCAGCAGACTCAGAGCAACCTCCACCACACAGCAGCAACTCAGCGCCAGCCGTGTATCTAAGCGGTATTTTTGGCTAAGGTAGCACAGCAGATTGCACTTTACAGTGCGCGCTCTACAAAATTCGTCCCCTTTTTCACCTCCCCCTTGGACTTGCCCTTGCAATCCAATAGAATCGGCCCCACTTAGCTTTTATATCTGTGATCTCTTTCGGGGAAATTCATGTCAAATCCTACACACAGCCGCCTGCTGATCCTGGGCTCTGGTCCGGCCGGTTATACTGCGGCCGTTTACGCCGCCCGCGCGAATCTCAAACCTGTCCTGCTGACCGGTATGCAGCAAGGCGGTCAGCTGACCACCACCACGGAAGTGGAAAACTGGCCTGGCGACCCACATGGTCTGACCGGCCCGGCGCTGATGGACCGCATGCGCGAGCACGCCGAAACTTTCAGCACTGAAATTGTGTTCGACCATATTCATACCGTTGACCTGAAACAGCGTCCTTTCCTGCTGACCGGTGATAATGGCCAGTACAGCTGCGATGCGCTGATTATTGCAACAGGTGCTTCTGCCAAATATCTGGGGCTGGAGTCTGAGCAACAATACAGTGGCCGCGGTGTCTCTGCTTGTGCCACCTGTGACGGTTTCTTTTTCCGCAATCAGAAAGTTGTTGTCGTCGGTGGTGGTAACACCGCGGTTGAAGAAGCATTGTACCTGTCAAATATTGCCGCCGAAGTCCATCTGGTCCACCGTCGCGACAGTTTCAAAGCTGAGAAAATCCTGGTCGATCGCCTCAATGCCAAAGTAAAGAACGGCAACATCATCCTGCACACCCACCGTGAGCTGGCTGAAGTAACCGGTGATGCTTCAGGCGTCAATGGCGTGCGCCTGACGTCGACCCAAGGCCTGCCGGAAGAGTCTCTGGCAGTGCAAGGCGTGTTTATCGCCATCGGCCACAAACCCAATACCGATATTTTTGCCGGGCAGTTGGAAATGAACAATGGCTATCTGGTGGTCCAGAGCGGCTTGCATGGCAATGCGACCCAGACCAGTATCCCGGGCGTGTTTGCTGCCGGTGATGTCAGCGACCATATTTATCGTCAGGCGATTACGTCAGCCGGCACCGGCTGCATGGCGGCACTGGACGCCGAACGCTATCTGGACGCGTTGGATAAATAAACCGGGTGCGCACTGTGCGGTTACCTGAACTGACGGCGGATCCGGCTTGGTTCCCGCCGCCTGCCAGTGCAATGCATTCACCAGACGGTTTATTGGCGTTTGGTGGTGATCTGTCGGTCGCACGCCTCACCACCGCTTATCAGCACGGCATTTTTCCCTGGTTCAGCGACGGCGATCCTCTGTTATGGTGGTCGCCTGCCACCCGCGCCGTGTTCAAGCCCGGCGCTTTACAGGCAGGTCGCAGCCTGCGACGTTTTCATGCCCAGCATTCATTTACCTTTAGTGTGGATCTGGCGTTTGCTGAAGTTATCTCGGCTTGTGCGGCGCCACGCCCTCATCAGCCAGCGACCTGGATCACTAACGAGATCCAACAGGCGTACCTTCAGTTACATCAGGCCGGTCTCGCCCATAGCCTGGAGGTCTGGCTGGACAACAAACTGGTTGGCGGCCTCTACGGCCTGCAAATAGGGCAATTGTTCTGCGGCGAGTCGATGTTTAACCGGTTACCAAACACGGCAAAACTGGCACTGGTGCAACTGCAGCGTCAGCTGGAAAGTTGCTGTGATGGCTGGATAGACTGCCAGTTACCAAATCCTTTTTTACTGCAATGTGGCTCCAATCCTGTTAAGCGGCCACAATATCTGCAATTGTTGGCACAACTACGCCAGCAACCCGTTGATGCTCAGCTTTGGCATCCCGGCCCCAGAGACTCACTGATAGATGTCCGATGAGCGATAAGTTTTTGTTAGGTGTCAGCCCTGCTCATGCCTGTAGCTACCTGCCGGCTCAGCAGGAACGTTTGCTGTTTAGCCTGCCGGATCAACCGCTGGATGCCCATGTTTATCAATGGCTGACCGATCATAACTTCCGCCGCAGCGGTGAGCAGCTGTATCGTCCCTATTGCCTGCAGTGTCAGGCTTGTCAGGCAGTCCGACTCGATGTCAGTCAGCTGAGCCTGAACCGCAGCCAGCGGCGTTTACTGCAAAAGGCCACTAAAGCGGGCTGGCGCTGGCAATGGCAACCTCAGCCTGATTTGCGACTTTATTACCCGCTTTATCAGCGTTATATCTCCAGCCGACATGCCGATGGCGTCATGTATCCGCCACAACCAGAACACCTGACACAGCTATTTTGTTGTCAATGGCTGCAAGTTTCCGCGCTGGAGCAATATTGTGGAGATGAGCTGGTTGGCGTGCTGGTGCTGGACCACCTGCCGCAAGGACTATCCGCTGTGTATAGTTTTTTTGCGCCTGAGCAACCACTCGCCTTAGGGATCCTGGCTGTGCTGGCCGCGAGCGACGCCTGTCGCTTACACAATGTGCCCTATTTGTACCTTGGTTATCTGGTCAAGGGCTCTGGCAAGATGCAATACAAAGAGCAATTCAGGCCTCAACAGCGTTTAATAGACGATCAATGGCAATCATTTTGCTAAAAATTCGAGTCTTGCTTTACTTATCCCCGGCTTTTCGGCACAATCTGCGCTGTTTTTTTCCACTGATATTCTAATCTGAAGGGGCTCGTACGCTGAATGGCGAAAGAAGACGTGATTGAAATGCAAGGTACTATCCTTGAAACCTTGCCAAATACCATGTTCCGGGTAGAACTCGAAAACGGTCACGTGGTCATCGCGCATATTTCCGGGAAAATGCGCAAAAACTATATCCGTATCCTGACAGGTGATAAAGTCACAGTAGAGCTGACTCCTTACGACCTGACCAAAGGCCGTATCGTCTTCCGTCAGCGTTAACAGAAGATTCGCTGATTTGAGTCAGCAAAAACAAACCCCGGTCAGACCGGGGTTTGTTTTTGTCTTGCTCAGACGGCAAGCTCTTCCTCATGGTAGTCGAAACTGAGTTCATCACCGCTGAGATCAACCCGCACTTCACCACCCTGACTGAGGCGGCCAAACAGAATTTCGTTTGCCAGCGGCTTTTTCAGTTGTTCCTGCACCACCCTGCCCATTGGCCGTGCTCCCATAGCTTGATCATAACCTTTATCAGCCAACCACTGCCGTGCAGTCGGACTGAGTTCCAGCAACACCTGCTTCTTATCCAGCTGCACCTGTAAATCGCAGACAAATTTGTCGACGATCTGCAAAATGATGTCTTTGTTCAAATGCTGGAACCAGATAATACTATCCAGCCGGTTGCGGAACTCAGGACTGAAAGTCCGGTTAATTTCCGCCAGTGCATCATGGCTGTGATCCTGCTGTTTAAAGCCTATCGACTTGCGTACGGTTTCCTGCACGCCGGCGTTGGTGGTCATCACCAGCACGACATTGCGAAAATCAATTTTACGGCCGTTATTGTCAGTCAGCGTGCCATGATCCATCACCTGCAACAAAATGTTGTAGATGTCGCTGTGTGCTTTTTCGATTTCGTCCAGCAGCACAACAGAGTACGGGTGTTTAGAAACCGCATCAGTCAACAAACCGCCCTGTTCAAATCCGACATAACCCGGCGGCGCGCCAATCAGCCGGCTGACGG
>CBINNO010000165.1:0-8599 GCA_966252055.1 uncultured Rheinheimera sp.
GGATATTGCTGCAGCCAGTTCAGCAGCTCTGCCAGCGGCAGCGGCCGGCAGATCAGATAACCCTGCACCACATCGACGCCGTTGAGCATTAAAAAATCCAGCTGGCGCTGCTGCTCCACGCCTTCACAAATCACTTTCATGTCCAGCGCTTTAGCAAGCTTTATCGCGCCCGCCAGCAGTTGTTCGCGGTTGGTGTCCAGCATGGTCAGCAGCGCCATATCGATTTTGATTTCACTGACCGGCAGATTGCCGAGCTTAGTCAGCATCGACTGACCGGCGCCAAAGTCGTCCATCACCAGCGTGGCGCCGGCCTGTTTGAGCAGTTGCAGCGACTTTTGCACCGCCGGCGCATCCGGTGTCAGTGCACTTTCTGCCAGCTCAAAGCGGATCCGTTCGGCTGGCTGATAGCGGGCTTCGTGATTCAGCATCGACGCAATCAGCGCCGGGCTTTGCAAATCCTGCTCTGACAGGTTCATCGCCAGCGGCAGGCGGATGCCCTGCCCCATCAGTTGGTTCTGCACTTTGCGTACTTCTTTGTACACCCAGGCCGAAATGGTACTCATCAGGCCGGCTTCTTCCGCCAGCGGAATAAACAGCGCCGGCGACACAGGCCCAAGCTTCGGATGTTGCCAGCGGATAAAAGCTTCCACGCTGCAAGGCCGCCGGCTTTTGACATCCAGCAACGGCTGAAACAGCAGATTAAACTGACCGGCACTGGCGGCATGCGCCAGCGCCGAGACTAAACTGAGCCGCTGGCGGCTGTCGGCGGCCAGCTTCGGCTGAAAACTCAGATGGCCGGCGGTTTTCTGCACATAAGTCAGCGCCAGCGCCGCATGCGCGATCAGCTCTTCCGCGTCGCGCCCGGTTTGTGGACTGACCTGCACAGAGGCATAACGGGGTTTTAAATCCGGCGTGAAGCCCGCCACAGTGAATTTCTGATGCAACAGCTTGCGGATACCGGTCAGCACGGCGACAAAATCCTGCTGCTGTACCAGCAACGCCAGTTTATCGGCCGCCAGCGCGTACAACGTCTGGTGACGGCCATCGCCCAGGCTGACCACTGCAGTGCCGTGCCGCTGGCACAACACCAGCAAAGAATCGGTGTAGGCCTGAATCACATCGGCACTTTGTGCACGGCCAAGCACCGCTTCGATGCGGTTGTACTGCTGAAACTCCATCAGCAATAAGCGATATCGGCTGCGGTTTTGTGCCAGCTCACGTTCGAGCAGTTCGACCAGTGCCAGCCGCGACCCCAACCCGTAAAAAGGTGCGATTTTACTGCGGCTCAGTTCCTGCTGCTGCAGCGCACTGAGCTGCTGATTGCGTTCCAGTAAAGTCTGCTGAATACGGGCCTTACGGGCTTTTTCCAGATAAATACCCAGCACCAGGCTGCTGGTCATCAGCACCGCCGCCACTGTGGTGCCAAGCTCGAGCGCGGCGCGCGACAAAGCCGATTCCGGCACCACGCCGGTCACCCGCAGCGCCGCCAGTACGATGCTCAGCATCAGCACCGACATCGGCAACAAAAACAACACGGCGCGGCCACGCTGGCTTTTCAGCATCCAGCAACCGGTGGCCAGCGTCAGCACCACGCACAGTTGCATCAGATAAACTGCCCACTGTTTAAACCGGCTTTGCCAGCTGTAATCCGCCAACAGCTGGCTGATGAGCGTGCCCGCTAACAACAGCAGCGCCAGCACCTGTGTCAGTTGCAGCAACTGACGCCAGCGCGACCCGGCAGGCAAGGAAAAATAATGGCGGACAAAACCGCCACAACACAACACCGCCAGCGGCAACCCCCATTCTGCCAGCTGGTTAAACGCCGGCCTGGTGGGCCATAACCACTGGTAAGGCAGGCCGTTCAGTTCCGCCTGCACCGCCGCTACACATAACAACAGCCCACTGAACAGCACCAGGCTGTATTGCGCGGTGACCAGCGCCAGCAACACCGCCAGCAGCGCGGCGAAACTGAGCAGACCGAGGAAAAAACTTTGCAGCATCTGCTGACGTTCTGCCTGACGCAGCGCGGCATTGAGCTCGACATAACGCACCGGCAAAAAACTGAGGCCAACATTACGCAGCCGCACCACCAACTGATAGCCCTGCTCACGCCAGCTGGCTGCCACCGGCAACATCAACGCTGCGGTCGGCACCAGACGGTCGGCAAAAGGCCGCTGATCACCGGTACTGACCTGCTGCACCTGGCGGCCGTCTTTGTCCAGCAGATAAAAATCCACTTCGTCCAAAAAAGGCGCATCCAGCACAATGGCATGCTGATCAAGGGCAAAAAAGTCGAGGCGAAACCATAAAGTACCCAGGCCATAACCAAGCGCAGGGGGCGGTTCAGACAAGGTTTGCCAGTGGGCAGCATCCACTTGCAACGCCTGCTGCGGGGTTTGCACTGCGCTGTCCTGTAACAGCGATACTTTCAGCGGGAGCACCGGCGCCGTGTTGCGATCGGCGGCCAGCACTAACATGGCACACAACAACACCACCAACGCCAGCAACAAAGAACTGAACCACAAAGGCCAGGCTGGCCACTTGCCCCCGCTCAATGTTCAGCTTCCGTGATCAGACAGTTGCTTTTCCATACTGATGGTCTGTGAGCTGTAGCGGTATTTGCCATAGGAGGGACACTTCTTAAAACCTTTGTGCAGATAAAAATTCAGCGCTTTGGCATTCATGATGCGCGCCGTGGCCAGCAGACTGCGAAACCCTTGCTGACGCGCTTTGCCTTCAAGATACTGCAGGATAGCGCTGCCAACGCCGGGCTGCGCGGCATACATCCGTTTCAGCTCGGCTCTTTGCGGATCTTCACGGCGCAACAGACCACAACCGACCGGCTGACCGTCATGCCAGGCCACCACTGCCAGCAACAAACCCGGCTCATCGAACGACAGCTTTTGCTGACCTTCTTCAGCCGAGCGGCCCAGCACGGAAGCCAGCCGGCCAAATAACTTCACCAGTGCCGGATCTGTCAATTCGGTTTCAGTCATTGTGTACATAAAGTCTCCGTGCCGGAGGGCACCTCGCCGCTTTGCCGGAGTTGCCCGGTCAGCGCAGGCACCAGTTCCTGATGCTTTTGATGAATGTAATGGTACATTGTGATTTGCTCAAGTAACGGCAGCTGTCTTTTCACCTGATGCGCCGGCCACTGACTCAGCACATACTCGGCCTCATCACAGGGCAACACCGCGGCATCAACCCGGCCTTTTTCGACATACTGCAGCGCCTGACTCAGTGTCAGCGCGCTCTGACTGACCGCTAAACCATGATGCTGCAGTCGTGCCTGCACAGACAGCATCCCTTCCAGATAAGTCAGTCGCAGCCCTTGCAAATCAGACCACTGCCTGACCGCACGCTGTGCCGGTAAGGTATACACCGCCAGCCGCAACTGATACACAGGCACCGGGATCAGCAACAGCTCGGGGACTTGTTCTGCCAGACTGGCTGCCGCCGCCAGATTCCCGTCAATCAACACACCTTTGGCGGCTTCGATCTTGAGCCTGGCCAGCGGCATGGTTTCCAGCACCATTTGCCGGCCGAGCCGGTGATAAGCACCACTCACCCGGCGGACCACCGGGTGATCCGGCGCTATCTGCATCAGGGTGCCGATCCGCATCGGTGGCAGCGACTCATCGGCCTGGCTATCTGCCCGCAGTGGCAGCGCCAGACTGCATGCCAGCGCGGCCAGCCACAGCCGCTTACCGCGCAGCATCAGACCGCCGCGCAGCCCTTTGGCATCTGCTGTCCCGCTTTAGCTGCCAAAGCCCGGCAGAACCGCAGGCCCAATCCCCCCATTCAGCGCACAAAGCCGGCCGTTGGCTGCAAAAAAGTCGTGATATTGTTGCAAATTTTGGCATACTCGGGCGGATTCGCTGTGAAAACACATGTGTGAAATAACAATAGCCAAACTTCTGTTCCAGAGGACCCCACGATGAAAAAAACTATGGTTGCGACAGCTGTCGCCGCTGTGTTGGCGTTAAGTGCCTGCACCGATAATAAACCTGCCGCACCAGAGCAGGCAGCTGCTCAACCAGCCGCCGCTGCTGAAACGCCAGCGCCACAAGCGGCCGCAGCCACTGCGGAGAATCCGTTACTGAAACGCAGCCCGCTGCAGTATCAGGCGCCTGAATTCGACAAGATCAAAACTGAACACTTCCTGCCAGCTATGCTGCAAGGCATCGAAGAACAGGCCAAAGAAATCGAAACTATTGCCAACAATCCGGAACCGGCCACTTTCGAAAACACCATCGTCGCGATGGAAAAAACCGGCGAGCTGCTGGGCCGCGCTGCCGGTGTCTTCTTCAATTTGTCTGGTACGAACAGCAATGACGAAATCCAGAAAATTCAGAGCGAAATCGCACCAAAACTGGCCGCTCACGGCGACAACATCAACCTGAATCCAACTCTGTTTGCCCGCATCAAAGCGGTGTATGACAACCGTGCCAGCCTGAACCTGGACCCGGAATCGCTGCGTCTGACCGAAGTCACTTACGAGCGTTTTGTCCGCTCAGGTGCGCTGCTGAACGACGAGCAGAAAACCCAAATCCGCGCCATTAACGAAGAAAGTTCTAAGCTGACCACCAAATTCAGCCAGAACCTGATGAAGATCACCAAAGACATCGCCATTTTTGTCGACGACAAAGCCAAACTGGCCGGTTTCTCCGACGCTGAAATCGCTGCTGCTGCTGAAGGCGCCAAAGCCAAAGGTCAGGAAGGCAAATATGTGATTGAAATCACCAACACCACACGTCAGCCATCACTGGCCGTGCTGGAAAACCGCGAACTGCGTAAGCAAATCTGGGAAGCCTCTGCTTACCGCGGCACTTCAGGTGAAACTGACAACCGTCCACTGGTGCTGCGTCTGGCCGAGCTGCGCGCTGAACGCGCCAAGCTGCTGGGCTTTGACACCCACGCCCATTTCTCGCTGGACCGCAGCATGGCGAAAAATCCAAAAGCGGTGTTTGACATGCTGGGCAGCATGGCGCCAACCGTAGTGGAAAACACCAAAAAAGAAGCGGCTGCTATTCAGGACATGATCAAACAGTCTGGCGGCGATTTCGAATTGCAGCCATGGGATTGGGAGTTCTACGCCGAGAAAGTGCGTAAAGCCAAATACGATTTAGACGAAAACGAAGTCAAACCTTACTTCGAATTCAACCGCGTGCTGCATGACGGCGTGTTCTACACCATGAACAAACTGTTTGGCATCAGCTTCAAAAAACGGCCTGACCTGCCGGTTTACCACCCGGACGTGGAAGCTTATGAAGTGTTTGACGCCGATGGCAGCAGCATCGCGATTTTCTATGCCGACTATTTTGCCCGTGAAGGCAAACGTGGCGGCGCCTGGATGAGCTCTTTTGTTGAGCAAAGTGACCTGCTGGGCGACAAGCCGGTGGTGGTCAACGTGATGAACATTCCAAAAGGCCCGGCTGGCGAACCCACGCTGGTCAGCTATGACAATGTCACCACTATTTTCCACGAACTGGGTCACGGCCTGCACGGTATTTTCTCGAAAGTGAAATACCCGACACTGGCTGGTACTTCAGTGTCACGCGACTTTGTTGAGTTCCCGTCAACCTTCCAGGAAGACTGGGCGGCCCACCCGGACGTGATTGGTCATTATGCCAAGCACTACAAAACCGGCGAGCAAATCCCGGCCGATCTGCTGGCAAAAATCATGAAATCCCGCAGCTTCAACCAGGGTTTCGACACGCTGGAATATATGGCCGCTGCTTTAGTGGATATGGAATGGCACTCGCTGCCAGCCGGCACCAAAGTGGAAGACGTGGCTAAATTCGAAGCAGACGCGCTGAAAAAACACGGCGTTGATCTGGCGGTCGTCCCACCACGCTACAAATCGACTTATTTCAGCCACTCGATGGGCGGCGGCTACTCAGCCGGTTACTACGCTTATATGTGGTCAGAGATCCTGGCAGCAGACGCTTATGCGTTTGTGCAGCAACAAGGCGGTCTGAAGCTGGAAAACGGCGCTAACTTCCGTAAAAACATCCTGTCAGTCGGCAATACCAAAGACCCAATGGAAGCTTACAAAGCCTTCCGTGGCAAAGAGCCGACCACAGATGCCCTGCTGATCCGTCGCGGCCTGAAAGCGCCGGTGAACTAAGCACTGCGAAACTGCGCTGCACTCAGCGGCAGTCAATACAACACAGGGGCCAGCCGGCCCCTGTTTTTTTGGTTCAGACCGCGCTATTGACGGATAAACTGCGCCAATACCGGCTGATGCTGCTGGCGCCACTGTTCAAGCGGAGCCTTGTCGCCGCGCACCACCCGCTCGACAAAAGCCGCCGACAAAGCCTGAGTTGCCGCCTGAATCACCTGGCGCTGCGCCGCCGGTTCGTCCTGCCGCCGCCAGCCGGAAAACACGTTGTGACTGCCGCCATTAAACACTGCCATCACTTTGTATTGACTGGCCATCGCCTGATAAAGCGCCAGCCGGTCCGCCGGCGCCGAATAATAGCCCGGCACTTTAATTTCATCTTCAGTGGTGGTGATATGCAGCGTTGGCACCGCCACTTTGGCTAGTGCTCTTTCCACTTAATTCTGACGAGTTCAGCGAGCGTCAGGGTCGGTTTAAAATGCCCGCAGACGTCGTTGCCTGCTTTTGATTTAGCACCACTAAACCTGCAAGCAGCCGCCTCGCCTGTGGGCATTTTAATTCCGACTGAATCGGTCATGATTAAATGGAAAGAGCACTGGTACTTCCGTCAGTGGCTGGTCGTTATAAAAAGGCGGTGCCGAAATCAGAATAGCGGCGCTGATCCGCCGGTCCTGCAGGCTCTGCAACCGGCCGTCCTGCTGCACCTGAGCCCCTGCCAGCAACATCGTCGTGTTGGCGCCATAAGAATGACCGGCGGCGATAATGTGCCGGCGGTCGATACTGGCTGCCAGGTCGCTGGCCAGCAGCTGATCCAGCGCAAAACGGATGTCGGCCACACGGGCACGCGCTTCCGTTTCCCCGGCGGCGTCCATCAGTCGCCACGGCAGCAGCAAACGGCTGCCGCGCCAGACCTTGCGGTCGCTGCCATCATGCTGCACATGCAGGCTGTAATAGCCGCGGCTGGCCCAGTATTGGCCCAGATAAGCGTAGCGTTCACGCGAGCCGCCAAGGCCATGCGAAAAAACCAGCAGCGGCGCGGCTTTATTCTGTCGTTTAGGTTTAAACAGTAAAGCCGGCACCTGCCGTTGGCGGGATTGATCCAACCAGTCGAATGTCAGCTGCTCAGCAGAGCTGTCTGCTTGTTGCTCAAGCTGCTGCGCCTGCTGCACAGAAGGCAACGCCAGTTGCTGTTGCCAGGCCACCGGCGGTAATGCGGGTCTCCCGCCTGGGCTGCTGCAGCTGACCAATACGCTTAAGGTCATTGTCACAACAGCCAGCCGCACCAAGCGCTGAGAAGCGCTGAACCAGACTGCCACTTTGACTGACTCCTGCCTGAAAGATGGACACAAAGTGTACCGGGGGCGCAGCAACAGCGCCAAGCCGGCCGGGACTGACAGGTCACGGGCTGCGACCAGCGTCATACCGGTGCGGACTGTTGCACCGGCAGCCCGCCGCACTGGCTGGCGCCTGCGTCTTTCGGCTATGCTGACCTTTCTTTTTGTGATCAAAGGCTTGCCTGATGTCTGAATACTTACTGGAAACCCAAACGCCCACGGTTGCGGACTATTGCCATTTGCGCGTCACCAGCGGGCTGAGCGCTAAAACTGAACAGGCGGCGCGGATTGGTCTTGCCAATACGCTGTTTGCCGTGCAAATCCGCTGGCGTCAGCAAGTGATCGGCATGGGCCGGCTGGTCGGCGATGGCGCCTGTCACTGTCAGATCTGTGATATTGCGGTGTTGCCGGAACATCAGGGCCAGGGACTTGGCAAACAAATCATGCAGGCGCTGATGGACTATGTGCAGCAGCTGCCGGACAGCTGCTACGTCAATCTGATCGCCGACGGCGATGCCCGCTTTTTATATGCAAAGTTTGGTTTTGCTGATGTGGCGCCGGCGTCCATCGGCATGGCGCTGACCTTGCCGCTGCCAGCCGGCCAACACCGCTGAGGCCCGGCAGCTGAGGCCCGGCCGCTGAACTCAGCTCACATTCGGGTCAGCACGCAGACAGGGGCCAGCCGGCCCCTGTTTTTGCCATTCTGCCGCCTGTGCAGCATGTGCAGCACAAGCCGCGATTTTTGTCTGAACTGAATTGCCTCTCGCTGATTTCCCGCCGCCAAACCAGCGCTGCCAGCAGCGCCGGCCTGACTGCGGCACATTTGCGGCAAAATTGCGGCACAATTTCGCTAAAAGTCTACGCCAATACTAAACCTCACAAATATCAATATTTTGTTAAAAATATCAAAGTAATTTGGATTGTTTTTTTACAGCCAGCGCGACTAGGCTGCGTAGCCCTGCCTGGGAATCACAGTATTTGGGAATGACTGTATAGGTTCAGGTTGGTTACTGGCTGTATGGCACGTCACCTGATGTCATTTAAGAGGCTGATATGATTGGTTTAGTGTTATCGTTGTTGTTAACCGCAAAGGACAGCAGTGTCGCGGCTATGCCCTGTGGTCAGGATGCCGATGCCCTGC
>CBINNO010000166.1:0-8566 GCA_966252055.1 uncultured Rheinheimera sp.
TGGCGTCCCTTAGGGGATTCGAACCCCTGTTACCGCCGTGAAAGGGCGGTGTCCTAGGCCTCTAGACGAAAGGGACACATCATATTGTCTTGCATATCTGGCGTCCCTTAGGGGATTCGAACCCCTGTTACCGCCGTGAAAGGGCGGTGTCCTAGGCCTCTAGACGAAAGGGACACATCGGATTTTTGGTGGAGCTAAGCGGGATCGAACCGCTGACCTCTTGCATGCCATGCAAGCGCTCTCCCAGCTGAGCTATAGCCCCACACCATCGACACCGCTGACACGTCAGCAAAGCGTCACAGAACGAGGCGCATTCTAGGGGGAGCCCCCAGGAGTGTCAACAGTTTTTTCGGCCACAGAAATCAATCGGGCAATTTTTAATCTTACTGGGTGAAAAGCCGACAAAATCTGACTAAATATCAGAAAATCAACGTCTTGCCTGCCCGCCGATACCGTACTTATGTCAGCTGGCTATCCCCGCTGTTGGCGGCTGTGTTACGCTAGCACTTCTATATGTCTCGCCGTTTTGCAGGAACAAAATTTATGTATGAAGCTTATTACGGTCTAAAGGACAGACCTTTTCAGCTGACTCCCAGCCCACAGTGCTTTTATGCCAGTAAATTGCACAAAAGAGCCCTCGCCTATCTGCAATATGGTTTAAGTCAGGGTGAAGGCTTTATTGTGATCACCGGCGATGTGGGGACTGGCAAAACGACGATTGCCAACCAACTGCTGGCTAAACTGGATCCACAACAAATTGTGGCCCGCCAGATTGTGACTTCAAAACTGGCGCCTGATGACCTGCTGCGCATGATCTGCTCGGTATTTCAGCTCAGCGTCAAAGACCAGAGTAAAGCCGCTTATCTGGAAGCCATCTCACACTATTTGCAGTTGTTGGCACAACAGCGCAAACGCGCGCTCCTGCTGGTAGACGAGGCACAAAACTTGCCGCTGGAATCCATTGAAGAGCTGCGCATGCTGTCTAATTTCCAGCTGGCCGGCAAACCGTTGCTGCAAAGCTTCTTGCTTGGGCAAAACGAACTGAACGCGGTGATCCAGTCACCACATATGGAGCAGTTCCGTCAGCGTATTATCGCTTCGTCTAATTTGTCGGCTTTGAGTGTCGAGGATTGCCAGGCATACATCGAATATCGCATTCAGAATAATGGGGGTCAGTCCGGTTTACTGCAGGAAAGCTGCTACCCGATCATTCATCAGTTCACTCAGGGCGTCCCGCGCAAAATAAATAATTTGATGGACCGTGTACTGTTGTACGGATTTCTGGAAGAGGTTCAGGTTTTTACGCCATACGAAATACAGCAAGTGATTCAGGAAATCAGCGGAGAAGTGGCAAATCTGGCAGCCCCAGTCGCAACACCACCAGCCACTACGACACAGATAGCAGCTTCACCGGCCAACCAGCCGGAAAGCAGCCCTGCCCCGGCAAACCCATACCACGCAATGCTGACAGAATTATCCGGTTTATTGGACAACTCGCTGCAACAGAAGATTCGGATGGCGCAGCAGCTGGACGAATTACTTAATCAGCAACAAAAACAAATGCTGCAGCAAAATAATGCCGGACAATCGTCAGAAGATCTAAAAAAAGATCCACACTGAGTTTTCTAATAAAAAGCCGGCTTACGCCGGCTTTTTCAGAACTTATATTCAAGCCCTAACCAGGCGCGGTTTTCAGAATAATCCGGCTGGTCTGCATCGTAATCAACACTGACCCGTTTTATATTGAAGTTTGCTGACAACTGCGGATTGATCTGGCGATTTAGGCCCATGGTGACTGACTTGCTGATGCCGGTCAGGCTACCAAAGGTCGCTGTACCATCCTGCTCATAAGACATATCTGAGTAATCTGTTGCCAAATTCAGACTGTTACGGCTATTGAGCTGCCAGTTTGCCGACAAATTCACAAAAGTATCGCTGCGGATAATTTGTCGCTCAACAAAAGTATCTTTGCGCTCGCCGACACGGGCTGACAGTTTCAATCTGTTAAAACTATATCCAATCAGATAACTCGCATTGCGGCGTACCACAATAAATTCACTCAGATCCGACACAGGCCGTGTCACATCGTAAAAACGCTCGCCCTGAGCCGGGATATAATTCGCAGTTGGAGGCTGGAAACAGTTATCCAGCCCAGGGATCACACCGGGTGGGCAAACAAACAAAGACGTTTCAAGATCATCCTCACTAAATCCCAACAGGGAACCGACCGTGTCATTCACGCTGACTTCCATCCGCAAATGCTTCAGATGGTAACTGCCTTTCAAGGTTGCAGTACGACCGAAAAAACGTCGGTCCAGTGAACCAGACAGCTTGGTTCGGCTGGATGGCACCAGTTCAAAGGCTGTGCCTATATATTCTTTGTTTTTCTCGGCGTCGCTGTTTACTTTGTTGTAGGTCACATTCCACCAGGATCTGTCGGTAATTTTCCACTCAAGACCACCACCGACTGAACGATAATTGCGGTAACCGGCGAACACCGACGAAGCTCCGGCCACATTACTGTTGCTCTCAACCGAGCCATTGGCAATCATCGCGACTCGCCAAAAAAACGGCACACCAATCACCCCTGTTGCACGACGATTGTACTGAGTAGCCAGTTTCTCGCGGCTGGTCTTACTGGCTGAGCTGTCCGCGCCCCAGAAAAACTTCCGGTTTCTGTCCGCAGTTTTCAAACTAAGACCAGCATTGAGCTGCGAATTACTCAATGGCTCAGTGCCAGACCCCGGCAAATCATCGATGAGTGTTTCAACACCATTAGATGAGACCTTACTGGCGCCAAGATTCATCTGAAGATTAGCCCAGTCGTAGTTGTTATTGCTGTAACTGGCAGAAGCATACTGGGACTCAACACGGGCGAAATCTTCTGTGCTACTTATTTCGTCCTGATAGCGACTGCGCGAATCGGCTGAACGCCGGTGAGACTGGCTGACCCCAGCTCCAAAATTCAAAGACTCGTTTAAAAACGATGCCTTATTGTCCAAGCGATAACTGAACATATTTTGGTTGTCGCGCTGCGCATCATCAAACATCAGGCTTTTGTTATCTAACAACAGACTGCTGCTGAGCCATGGACCTCTGTAACGAAAATCGAGTGAAGGGCTGACTTCATAAGCCATGCCCTCGTCTGTGTTGACGGACTGATCTTTGATCCCGTACGCATAAATGTTACTGGTCAAAGTCGGAGTTATGGTCAGATCAGCATAACTGTACAAAGGCAACAACAGAGATAAAGCACTGAGCCGAAAAGATAATTTTTTCTTATTCTGCATAATACCCATATCCATAGCCATATCCTTTATCCCTGCTGTAATGTGCTTTGTTGATCACAAAGCCTACGGCCAGGTCCGGCGGCAATAAGCTCAGCGCCTTCTCGAGTTCATTAAGTTTCGTCTTGTTCTCTTCCAACACAATGACTGCCTGGCCACACATGGCCGCCAAGACCGACGTTTCATTCACCCCCAGCAAAGGCGGCGCATCAAAAATAACAATCCGGTCGGGGTAACGTGAAGCGAACTCATTCACCAACGCAGCCATCTTGTCACTGGCAAGCAATTCGGTCGACAAGTGGTGTGGCTTACCTGCGGCAATCAGCTTCAGGCGTTCAATATTTGTTGAATACATAATATCGGAGACATCCATCTGATCTGAGCTCAGATAGTCAGTCAGTCCCATCGGCACACTGATCTCCAGCGTTCTGGATACATTCGGCCGCAGCACGTCGGCGTCCACCAATAACACGGTTTTGTCTTGTTCCAGTGCGATGCTCAGCGCCAGATTCACTGAAGTGAAAGTCTTCCCTTCGCCAGGTCTGCTACTGGAAACCAAAATCAAATTTGGATTTTTCAAAGTGCTGCTGAGGCTGCCAAAAGCGTTATTGATTAATTTGCGCTTGATGACCCGGTATTCTTCGTAAATCAGCTTTCTTTCTGTCGCTTTGGCGACAAAATTGCGGGCAACCAGCCGATCGAGGTCTATATCAATGAATCGGCTGGACTGTTTTGCCTCTGTCTGCTCTGCCTGTAACGAAGATTGCTTGTCTAAAATCGTCTGCGGCTGCTCAATCGCCGTCTCTGGCTGGGCAGCGACTGGTGGCTGTCCCAGCTTGTCCAGTGCTTTTTCAATTGTACTCATAACAGCCATCCTAGAATCTGTTTCGCCGTGATGCCAAAGACAAGTTCGTTAGTCACCAACAGAATGAAACTGACCATCAACGCCCCGGACAATGCCAAAAAATAAAGCAGATGGATTTTGCTCTGACGCAACAATAGATGTTTTGAGGTATGAGACACCAGACCAAACACCGGGAAATCTGAAATTGTTTTTAACTGCAGTGCAGATGTGACCACCGGCTGCAGTTGACTGCGAATCAAAGCCATCGCCAAGCCAGCTAAAACACCGACAACGAACACTGCAGTATACAACGCAATGCGGGCCGGGCCTGACGGTTTCATCGGTACTCGTGGTGGTTCAATTTCACGGAACTGAACATCCTGCTGAGATTCATCTGCTTTTTGACTCAAACTTAATGCGTCACGACGGCTCAGCAGTTCTTCATACTTTGATTTGTTCAGTTCGTAATCGCGGTTCAGGCCAGCAAATTTGGCCTCAATATCCGGAATGACGTTGCGTTGACGCTCAAGCTTTTCCAGCTTGTCTTCAAAACTGCGCACACGAACCCGGGCGGACTCCACTTCGTTTTCAAGATTAGCGGTCATCAGTTTCAGGTTCTGGTATACCTGACTTTGAGTAACATTGCCAGAAGAGGGATTCCCTGCCGCGGCTTGCTGCAACGCGGTGATTTCCTGCTTACGCATTTCCTGCAACGACAGCAGTAATCGTTTCGTCTCAGCCACGTCCGGGTGATTT
This sequence comes from uncultured Rheinheimera sp., assembly GCA_966252055.1. Lineage (GTDB taxonomy): Bacteria > Pseudomonadota > Gammaproteobacteria > Enterobacterales > Alteromonadaceae > Pararheinheimera. The sequence continues at coordinate 4,888 of CBINNO010000166.1, forward strand.
TCGGTAAAGCGGATCAGCAATGCATCAAGCTGGTTTTGCAACAGCTTGATTCGCTCATCATAAACTGTTGTCAAAGCTGAACTGCCGCCTGTGGTGCTGGTGAGCGGATTTTCGCCTTTCAGCTGACGTCTGGACGACTCCAACTTACTCTCCAGCTCACGCAACTGCAGACGGGCTTCTTCCAACCGTTCCTTTTCAGCTTCGATGCGGCCATAAAAACCGCTGTCGGATAAAGGACCTGTGGCTATCTGTTCTTTCTTGAACTCAGATAAACGGCGTTCTGCTTCAATCAACCTTGCTTCATACTCAGTGATTTGTGCGTCGAGGAACTCGGAGGCTTTCTTTGAGCTGGCCACCGAGTCGCCGACCCGGTTTTCAATAAAAGTGTTCAGAGTTTCCTGTACCACTTTAAGAGCCATTCGCGGTGATGCGTTCGAGTAGGAGATCACATAGATGTTTTCACGGCCTGAAGAACTGAGCTTGATATCGTTTTTCAGACTATCAATCAGCTTTTCATACGCAGCGCTGTCCGTTGCAAAGATATCCATATCGGTTGCTTTGGCGATCTTCTCAAGATTAGGTCGGCTCAGCAACGTTCTGGCCATCAGCTCGATTTCCTGCTGTGGATTGTCTCTGATGGTCAATCCCTGCAGCACTGGCGCCAGCACAGAGCGGGTTTCCACAAACAGTTTTGCTTCAGCTTTATAGGTTGGTGGCATATTAAAAACAAACAGCCAGCCCGCCGGACAAATCAGCCAGGCGGTCAGAATAATATACCGCCGCCGCAACCAAATCCCTTGCAGATAAACCAGCAACATCTCGAGCGCAAGGTTTAATTCCTTCATCTAACGACTCCGCAGCTGATACTGCTTAAAACCAGGCTTCAGGAATAATCAGAATGTCACCGGGTAACATGTCGACATTGGCAGAAATATCACCACTACGAACCAAATCATCCAGACGTACATCATAAGTCATTTGTTTGCCATTTTTGACGCGCACCAATTTAGCACTGTTACCGCTGGCAAAATCGGTCAACCCGCCGGAAGCGACCATCAGGTCAAGTAATGTCATATATTGGCGGTAAGGATAAGACTGGGGCTTCGCTGCTGCACCGATGACGCGAACTTGCTCGCTGTATGGCCCGACAAAACCCGATACAGAAACAGTGACCACCGGGTCACGAATATACTTAGCCAGTACTTTTTCCATGTCACGGGCAAATTGTGTTGGTGTGCGGCCTGCGACCGGGACATCTTCAACCAGCGAAGTACTGATCTTACCGTCCGGGCGTACTATAAAAGAACCGGAAAGTTCCGGATTTCGCCACACAAAAATGGAAACGGTATCATTTGGACCAATCAGATAATTATATTGGTCAACCGCTGTGGTTAATGCGGGTTGAACTGTTGCCGGTGGTAATTCGTTGGTGCTGCAGCCTTGCAGGCCTGATAACAGCACAATTCCGGCGAGCCAGGAAAGAGCAGATCTTGCTTTCATTTTATACGTCCTATGTTTCTGATGCGTTTGTAATATAACTGAATTTGACATAGCTGTGACGGCCATCATAAAAATTTAATTCCAGTTTACCAAGCACCAGCGTATACTTCTGCCTCTGCTTAACTAAGTCAAGATCACTGTGCTGAAATTTGCACTTAATTCAGGTCGTTCCGGGAAGAAGTACCCATGAATAAGGCGGTTCGTTACGGAGGCAATACGCTGGCGGAAAAGCTGTTTCTGCTCGGTGAAATGCTGTTGTTATTAGCGTCTAGTTTTGCCGCTTCCTTTATCCTGTCATTCTATCAGCCGATAGATCAGGAGCTGGCGGCTATCAATGCAGTGCTGTACACCGGATGTGTCATGCTCTGCGCCCTTTCAGTCGGTTTATATGATCAGAAACTGCGTGAAGATACTGGTGGTGTACTAAAACGGGTACTGATTACATTACTGCTGGCCGGCATTTTGCTGGAAGTAGTGATTTTCAGTGTTGTTCCGTCGTTGCACCTTGGCATTTTGTTTAATTTGGTGGCGTCCGTGATTTCGTTGATCACCCTCACCTCTTTTCGCATGTTGTTCCATTACCATGACATCACCAAAATCAGCCGTCGTCGCGTTTTGATTTTAGGGTCAGGTGAACGCGCGTCTATTATTGAGCGCCGGATGCGTCGAAACGTCGACCGCAAAAACTTTGAAATCCACGGTTTTGTTCAGATCGACGGCGACCAGCTCGACCATATTCCGGATTCAAAAATCATTCATTTTGATTATAAAAATGATCTCTATGAATACGCCGTTGCCAATGACATTGAGCAACTGGTGATTGCCTGTGATGAGCGCCGTAACATGCTGCCAGTCGAACATTTGTTTAAATGTAAAACCCGCGGCATTGATGTGATTGAAATTCTCGATTTCATCGAACAGGAAACAGGGCAGATTGCGGTCAACCTGATTTATCCAAGCTGGGTGATTTATTCCAATGGCTTTGAAATGAATCACCGCTTCAAGACCAGTCTGGATCACCGCCTCAATGCCATTCTGGCAATCTGCGTGCTGGCGGTGGTCGCCCTCATCGACTGGATGGTCCGGACCCGACGGATCAACCCGTTCAATCCCGTCGCGCGCTTCTTCCGGCGCGTCGTCGATCCCCTGGTGGCGCCGATGGAGCGACGCGTCGTCCGCGCCGGCGGGATGCCTCACGCTGCGCCGTGGTGGATGCTGGTCGCGGTGGTCGTCGGGGGCATCGTCGTCCTCTCGCTCCTCCGCTTCATCTTCGCGCAGGTCGCCGGTGCGTACGGCGCCGCGTCGATGGGGCCGCGCGGGATCCTCATCCTGCTCCTTCACTACACCTTCGCGCTGCTGAAGCTGGCGATCATCGTCCGGGTGGTCGCGAGCTGGATCCGGATCTCGCCGTACTCGCGTTGGGTTCGCTGGGCGTTCTCGCTGAGCGAGCCGATCATGCGGCCGCTCCGCGGCGTGATTCCTCCGCTCGGGATGATAGACGTCACCCCGATAGCCGCCTACTTTGTGTTGTGGGTGCTCGAGACGCTCACCATGTCCCTGCTCGTCGGGTGATGGGGCTCACCGTTCGCGATGGCGACGGCAGTGTAAGATTCGCGGTGCGGGTACAGCCACGGGCGTCGCGCAGCGAGATTGTCGGCGTGCACGGGGATGCCATGAAGGTCCGGCTCTCCGCGCCACCGGTGGACGGCGCAGCGAACGCGGCGCTGGTCGAGCTGATCGCGGAAGTGCTCGGTGTCGGCCGGCGGGCGGTCCGGATCGTGAGCGGGGAATCGTCACGCAGCAAGGTTGTCGAAGTCGAGGGCGTGACCGCCGCGGCGGTCTTGCGCCTCGCGAGTCCCTAGTCGTATTACACGCAGCATCGATGTCCACGATCATCCTGACAGGCTCGCACGAAGCCCTTCTCGAGGGGCTCTCCCAATCCCTCACCGCGCTCGGCCACCGCGCCCTGCTCACCGGTGACGTGACCGAGGCGATCGACCTCGCCTCCTCGCAGCCCCCGCTGATCGCGATCGTCGCCCAGTCCGCCCTCCGCGCCGACGCTCGCGCGCTGCGCATCCCGGTCCTTCCCGGCGGCGCGATCCTCCTCTATCGCGGCCCCGGCGACCCGCCGACCTCCTTCGCCGGCTCCTACCGCTCCGTGCTCGCCGAGCTCGTGCTC
>CBINNO010000167.1:0-8541 GCA_966252055.1 uncultured Rheinheimera sp.
AAGACATTGTGGTCGAGATCATTGACCGCGATGGCCAGCCACTGCCGCCCGGTCAAAGCGGCGAAATCGTGGTAACCCATCTGGCGACCGGCGATTTTCCGTTTATCCGTTACCGCACCGGCGACATCGCCACGCTGTCGGCACAAAGCTGCAGCTGTGGCCGCGGCCTGCCGGTGCTGGAGCAGATTGAAGGACGCAGCACGGATTTTGTCGTCGCCAGCAATGGCACTATGATGCATGGTCTGGCGCTGATTTATGTGATCCGCGAGCTGCATGGCATCAGCAATTTCAAAATTGTTCAGCACAGTCTCCAGCATACCCAGGTGCAGCTGGTGCCGGAGGGCGCTGACCAGACGGCACTGGAGCAGAAGATCCGCCATGGCCTGCAGGCCCGGCTGGGCCAGGATGTCGAGATCAGCTTCGAATGGCTCGAGCAGATCCCGGCCGAAGCATCCGGCAAATACCGCTATGTGATCAGTAAGGTCGTCAGCTGATGGAAAGCCTGTTATTTGCGCTGGATTTATTGGCCGTAGTCGCGATGTGCTACTTCGCGATGAAGCAGGATGATAAAGAGCAGGCTGACGCCCGCGAGCAGGAGACTGAGCGCGATGCGTGACGCCTATTTTCTGCTGATTTTTCCGTTTCTGCTGTATTTTTGTTTCAAACGGCCTTTTCTCGGCGTGACTTTGTGGCTGTGGGTTGCACTTTTTTACCCCAAAGGCTGGGTCTACGGCTTTGCCGGCGGCATTCGTTATAACCTGATCATCGTCGGCGCGACTGTGCTGTCTTATCTGTGGATGAAAAACAAACCCAAGACGCAGTGGGATGGACTGAGCTGGCTGATCCTGCTGTTTGTCTTTTGGACCGCCATCACCAGTATCTTTACGATTTCAGATCCGGCGGTGGTCTGGTACCAGTGGATTGAATTCCTCAAAATTGGTTTGCTGTATTTCTTCGCTATAGCCATTTTGCGCACGCAGACCCACATCAATACGCTGTTGTGGGGATTGGCGTTTTCGCTGGGTTTTTATACGGTGGTCGAAGGGCTGAAGTATATCTCCTCCGGCGGCGCCCATATTCTGGCGGGCATGGGCGGCCATGTGCTGGGCGATCGTAACGACCTGGCGGTCGGCATCATCATGATGATCCCATTGATGGTGTACCTGCTCAGTGTCACCGAACATAAAATTCTGAAGCTTGGTCTGATGACCATTATTGCGCTGTCGGTTGTGTCGGTACTGGGTTCTAACTCCCGTGGCGGGCTGGTGGGCATCAGCGTGCTGGCGGCCTATTTCTGGTTCCACTCCAAACATAAGTTGCTGTACCTGATTTTGGTGCCGGCCATCGCTTATGTCGGCTTTGAATATATGCCGGCCAGCTGGCATCAGCGGATGGCCACGCTGGAAACCGCCGATCAGGATATGTCGTTCCTCGGCCGCATCATGGCCTGGAAGCAGGCCATCCTGATGGCGATGGACAATATTACCGGCGGCGGTTTTAAAGCAGGCCAGAATAATATGATCTGGTTTATGTACGACCCGCAGAAAAACCTCAACGGGCTGTTTGACACCTCAGAAGTGTTTTTCCCCGGCGCCAAAGCAGCGCACAGTATTTATTTCCAGGTGCTGGGCGATCACGGTTTTCCTGGCCTTGCGCTGTTTTTGCTCATTCTGTTTGTCGCCTTCTCACAGGCCCGTGGCGTGCAAAAACGGCTGAAACGTCAGCCCGAACTGGCCGCGCTGAGCCGGCTCAGTTCGATGATCCGTGTGTCTTTGTTTGCCTATGCAGTGGCTGGCGCTGCCGTCAGTCTGGCTTATTTTGATTTGTTGTACGCTATCTTTGCCATTACCCATGTGATGAGCCGGATCAGTCAGGAACATAAGAACGATAAAGTCGCCGCTTTGGCGAAAGGAAAAGTGGTCCATGCTAGAGCCTCGTCTGCTTAAATGGGCCTTGCAGGCGCTGCGCCTGTTCGGCTCCACTCACAGCTTCTCGGTGCTTAATTATCACCGGGTGATGCCAGCGACTGACCTCAGCAATGAGCAGGCGCTGTCACCTGAATTGTTTTCGCGCCAACTCGCCGTTCTTAAACAGTATTTTTGTGTGTTGTCACTCCCCGACGCTATGGCCAGAGCCCGTCTGCAGCAATTGCCGAAAAACACTGTGGTGATCACCATTGATGACGGTTTTGCTGATTGTTATGACTTCGTGTTTCCGCTTTTACAACAACATCAGCTCACCGCCACCTTTTTTATCAGTACGGCGGGCCTGGAACAGGGTTATTTGTGGGAAAACCAGATCTCTCAGGCCATTTCGCAGGCACCGGTCAGTCTGAAATCCGTCAAAGTGTGCGAACAGGAATTTTCGCTGGCCAGCGAAGATGAGCGGCGTCACAGCCTGCTGCAGCTGCTGGAACTGGTTAAATATCAGCCACTGACCGAACGCCAGCACAGCATCGACGCCTTGCTGGCGCAGACAGGACAACCTGTGATGCAGCACCAGTTTGTCACAGAGCCACAGTTGCAACTGATGCATCAGGCCGGCATGACGATTGGTGCCCATACGGTACACCACCCTATTCTGGCGTTGGAAACCGATGAGCAGGCCCGTGACGAAATCGCCCAGAGTAAAGCCAGGCTTGAACAGATCACCGGCAGTCCGATTGCGTATTTTGCCTACCCGAATGGCAAGTTCGGCGTCGATTTCACCGACAGTCACTGCGACATCGTCCAACAGCTCGGATTCACGGCCGCGTTCAGCACCGACTGGGGCGTTGCCGACTTAGCGCAGAGTTGTCCCTACCGGCTGCGCCGTTTTACGCCCTGGGATAAAGATCCCCTTCGCTTTGGTCTGCGGCTGATGCTCAATCAGCTCGCTGACCGTTCCCAATTGACCATTTTTAAACGACGGGTCCGTCAAGATGCAAACGCCAGTTAATGCTCCAACCCCAGAGGCGCGCGCGGCCTTTGCCATTTTGGTGCCGCAGGCCGATTCGATGGGCGCCATCGGCGTCATTCGCTCGCTGGGCCAACATGGCTATCAGGTGCACGCCGCTTCCAGCAAGAGCGGTGCGCTCGGCTGTGTGTCCGCTTTTGCCAGCCACAGTTACCAGTGTCCGGCTTATGAAGATCCGGCCTATTTATCCTGGCTGCGCCAGCTCGTCGCCAGTCAGCACATTCGGGCCATAGTGCCCAGTGAAGGCTTTTTGCTGGCGATCCGCCACTGCTTTGCTGAATTCAGCCCGCTGATGGCCATTCCGGCCGACGCTGAACTGGTGTACGGCTGCCTTTCTAAAGTCTATGTGTTTGACCGTTTTCTGAGTGCACCCGACGCCAGGCTGCGCGCGCATATCTCCCGCACCGCTATCCTGCACGACCCGGCAGAGCTGGCAACACTGGACCTGAGCAGCTGGCGTCAGCCTTATTTTCTCAAGGGCGACGGCTTTTACGCCAAAAGTGGCGACCAGGCGCTGGTGAAAAAAATCAGCGATCCGGCCACGCTGCCAGCCGCAGTTCAGGCGGCATCGCAGGATTTTCATAAACTGCTGCTGCAGGATTGCAGCCGTGGCGTCAAAGCCACCGTCAATCTGCTGATGCAGGATGGCGTTATTCTGGCCGAATCGATGGCGGTCGCCAGTCACGAAAACCCGCACAGCGGCGGCCTGACGTCGCTGCGACGCAGCTGGTGGCAGCAGGACATGTACGAAGATGCGGTACTGCGGCTCAAAGCGCTGGGCTGGAACGGCCCGGCGATGGTCGAGTATAAGTGGGACCAAGCGACACAGACTTTTGATTTTATTGAGTTAAACTCGCGTTATTGGGCAGCGCTTAATCTGGACATTCATGCGGGCCTGCATTTCCCGCTGCTGCAGATGGACGCTTTCCTGTTCGGCTACCGGCCGGCAGCACCGCTGAGGCTGACCAACCACATCGTGGTGCGTCATGCGTTCCCGGCCGATTTTGGTTATCTGCTGTCCAAACTGAAAGATCCGACCGTTGGCAAGCTGGCCAAACTCAGAAGTCTGCTCGGTTTTTTCCTGTATTTTTTGCATCCGGGTATCAAATCTGATCTCAGTTACCCGGGCGACCGCCGGCTGGCCTGGCTCAATACCAAGGCTTTTTTGGCAGAACTGGTGCAATCATGTCGAAGAAAATTAAGTTAACTTTGTTGTGGCTGGCCCGCCATACCGGCCTGTTTGCGTTGTGCCGCTATACCACGCGGCATCAACTGCGCGTGCTGTGTTATCACGGCTTTGCCTATCAGGATGAGCATCAGTTCAGGCCCAAACTCTTTATGACGCCGGCCACTTTTGCCAGCCGGCTGGCGTATCTGGCGCAAAGCCCGTATCAGATTGTCAGCCTGGCAGAAGGTCTGGCGGCGCCGGATAAACCTTATCAACTGGCGCTGACGATGGACGATGGCTGGTCCGGTACGCTGGAACTGGTCGGTGACACACTGTCCCGTCATCAGTTCCCACTGATGCTGTATGTCACCAGTTATTATGCCGACAAGCAGATCCCGGTGCTTAACGTCGCCGTGTCTTATCTGCTGTGGAAAACCAGCGCCAGCGTGGTGCGCCTGGCATTGCCTGGCCAGCCTGCGCTCGAACTGGCGTTGCCGGCAGCCAACCCGGCTGCAGTGGTACAGCAAATTTGTAGTCAGCTCGATGCGCTGCCTCAGGTCAGTGCACGTGCCGAAGCCTTGTATCAACTGGCAGAACAGCTGGAAGTCAGCTTGTTTAGCGAGGACAAAGCCTTGTTCCGGCTGTTAAACCGCGACGAGCTCAGCCGGTTACAGCAGTACAATGTCGATTTACAGCTACATACCCATCGTCACTGCAGCCCGACCGATGACGACGCTTTTGGCCGTGAACTGGCCGAAAACCGGCAATGGCTGTCGCAATTCAGACCCGTGTCGGAGCTGGTGCACTTTTGCTACCCAAGCGGCGTCTATGAAGCCGCCCATTTGCCTTTGCTGGCCAAATATCAGGTCGCAACTGCAACCACCACGCAAATCGGGCTGCACCGGCAAGGTTCAGATCCGTTACAAATCCGCCGCATTCTGGATGGCGAAGACGTCCACCCGCTGGAACTGGAAGCGGAACTCTCTGGCTTTTCAGCCTTGTTGCGTCGTTTACTCGGAGTTGCGCATTGATGCGAAAACCTGCAGTCCTGCTTATCGCTTTTGAAATGCCGCCGGCCCGCAGCGCCGGCGTGCAGCGCCCTTACCGCTTTGCCGAATACCTGCTGGAACTGGGCTGGGAGGTGCAGATCCTGACCGCCAGCAGCGACGTGTATCAGCGCTTTGACCACGAACTGGCGGTGCCGCCGGCGCTGGCCAGCCGGATGCACCGCAGCTTTGCAGCCGACGCCACCAAAACCTTTTCGTTATGGGGCCGCTCACCCGACTTCGTCACAGTGCCAGACCGCTACTGGCGCTGGTATTTCAGCGCCGTGCGTGACGGTCGCAAGTTATTGGCCGCGCAGCCGTTTGACCTGATTTGGTCAACTTATCCGGTGTTAACCGCCCACTTGATTGGCCGAAAACTCAGCCAGATCAGCGGTCTGCCGCTGGTCAGCGATTTTCGTGACCCGCTGCAATGCCATTACAACCCGGCCTACCGTCACTACAACTTCATCCTGAAAGCGCTTGAGCATCAAGTGATCCGACAGGCATCGGCAGTGGTCACCACCAGCCAGGAAGCGGCCAGTCTTTACCGCCAGCTGTACCCGCAACAAGCAGCTGACAAGTTCCATGTCATCGAAAATGGTTTTGTGCCGCTGGATTTACCCACCGCCAGCCAGCCGGAAAAATTTACCCTGCTGTACAGCGGCGCGATTTACGCCAATGGCCGCGACATCAATAGTCTGTTTGCCGCCTTGTCCAACCTCAAGCAACAAGGCATGATCCACGCCGGCAATTTCACGCTGGTCTTTCGGGGTATACCAAGCGGCGACCGGTTTGCCGCTGAGCTCAAGCGTTATCAGGTCGCCGATCTTATCCAGTTCCTGAGCGCAGTGCCTTTTACCCAGGCCCAGGCTGAAATGATGCAATGCTCAGCGAATCTGCTGATCCAGGATGAGATTTTTAAATATCAGATCCCTGGCAAAATTTACGATTATATTCAGAGCGGTAAACCGCTGCTGGCGATTTGCCCGCCGCTCAGTGCCACCGCCAATGTCTGTAAGCAATTGCCCAACTGTCTGCAGGTCTGGCAACAGCCGGAACTGGAACAGGCGATTGTGCAGCTGATGCAAGGAGATGTTGCACCAGCGCTGCCGGCGACTGAAATCGCCCGTTACAGCCGTCAGCAACGTACGGAGCAACTGGCGCAGCTATTCAGCCAGTTGCTGGCCGCTCACCACTAATTACAAGGGTTGTCGTTGGATCAGTTAAAAAACAAAACACTGCAGGGACTGATGTATCTGGGGCTTGGCAAAGGGGCTGCCAAGCTGATTTCCTTTATCAATACCCTGTTGCTGGCCCGCCTGCTGACGCCGGAAGATTATGGTTTGATGGCCATTGTGATGGTTGTCGTTGGTTTTATCGGCTTCTTTAACGAAATTGGCCTGGGCAGCGCTATCAAACAGCGGCTGGAGATTAGCCAGCAGCAACTCAATGGCTGCTTTACGCTGGCGCTGTTGATCAGTGTGGCGTTGTATCTGGCGGTTTATCTGGCAAGCCCGGCCATTGCCGGTTATTACGGTCATGAAGTGCTGACGGACGTGCTGCGGTTTATCGCGCTCAGCTTTATTATCGGTGCTGCCGCTACGGTGCCGGATGCGCTGATCGCCCGCGAAATGCGTTTTAAACTGTACGCCGGTATCGAGTTTGCGATGATCCTGCTGCAATGCGCCCTGACGTTGCTGCTGGCCGCGCTGGGTTACGAAGTCTGGGCTTTGGCTTGGGGTTTTGTCGCTTCTCAGGCCTTTAAAACCTTGTGTATTGTGTATTTCAGCCAGTGGCGGCCAAGCCGCTTTGGCAACGTCGCCGCCGCCGGCAGCCTGGTCCGGTTTGGTGCCACCGTCACCTACTCGCGGCTGACCTGGTATTTTTATAACAACGCCCAAACCCTGATCATCGGTAAAGTGCTGAACGCCCAGGCGCTCGGTGTCTATTCGATGGCTGCCACCCTGGCCACCTTGCCGACCAGTCATATCACCAGTCTGGTGATCCAAATCGCCTCGCCGCTGTTCTCCAAGTTACAGCTGGAGCCGGAGCGGCTGGACAATGCGCTGTGCCGGCTCAGCAGCGGCATCGCGCTGCTCGGCTTTCCGGTGATGGCCGGTATGGCGCTGACCGCCGACCAGCTGGTGCCGGTGTTGCTGGGGCCGAACTGGCTGGAAGCCGTGTTGCCGTTGCAAATTCTTTGTATTCTGGGTTTGTTTAAGTCGGTCGACCCTTTGATCACCCAGGCTTTTATCTCGGTTGGCAAAGCCAATATCACCGCCCGCTATACCAGCTTATGTGCGGTGGTGCTGCCGCTGTCGGTCTTTATCGGTGCCTGGTTTTATGGTCTGGTTGGCGTCGCAGTTGCGATGGTGCTGTCTTACCCGCTGTCGTCGGTCTATCTGTTTTACGCGGCGCGCCGCCATCTGCATTTTTCGTTGCGTCGTTATTTGCGCGCCCTGCAAACGCCGCTGGAAGGTTGCCTCTTTATGGCGGTGGTGGTGTTGGCACTGCAATATGGCGTAGTGGCGGCAGGTTTTGCCCAGCCGCTGTTGTTACTGATCGCAAAAACCGCCGCCGGTGTACTCGCTTATGTGCTGTATCTGATTTACGTGCGCCAAAGCGGCCTGCGCGATTGCCGCGAAGTTTTACTGGAACTGGGGATCAGCCGTCACAAGCTGCAGCGCTGGCCTTTTAATCGCCTGAAGGAGCAATAAATGGCATTACCGGTTCATGTGGTCGTGACAGGCCACAGTGCCAACGCCCTGGGCGTGTTGCGGTCGCTGGCACAGTGCCAGCTGACCTTGTTATGTGATTCGACCCAGGCGCCAGCCTGGTTCAGCCGGTTTGGCCGCAAGGTACAGGTGGCAGATACCAGAGCCGCCAGCATTGTCGATGATTTGGTGCAGCTGGCCGCTGGTTTTGCCGGCCAGAAGGCCGTGTTGATCCCGACCGAAGAAAAAACCGTGGTCCAAATAAGCGCCGCCCGTGACCGGCTGGCGCCCTACTATCACTTGCCGCTTTGTCCCCATCCAATGATGCTGGCTTTGCAGTCCAAACAAGGTTTTGCCGCTCTGGCGCAGTCCGCCAACAGCCCGGTGCCCGCCTCGGTGGTGTTACACAGCCAGGCAGATTTAGCCAAAGCTGCGCAGCTGCAATACCCTTGTGTGTTCAAGCCACTGGAGCAAAACGAGGCCTACAGCCGCCAGTTCAAAAAAGCCTATAAAGTGACCAGTGCAGCCGAAGTGGCCGCGCTTTATGCCGATATCGAACCTGTGCTGAGCGACATGATTGTGCAGGAATGGCTGGAAGGCGCCGACAGCGATATTTATTTCTGTCTGGCGTTTTACGATGAAAATGGCCGGGCCGTCA
>CBINNO010000168.1:0-8480 GCA_966252055.1 uncultured Rheinheimera sp.
GGTTTTGCCGAGTGGCTGTACAGCAGCAACGATTCTGCCATGCTGTTTGGTGCGCCGCTGACGGTCGGTGCCGGCCTGCGCGCATACAACCCGGCCAATGGCACCCTGACCGACATTCCGGTCAGCCTGCCGGTCGGTCATCCGGACAACCCGACTGGCAAACCGCTGGCGTTTGAATACACGCTGTTTGATGTCGGCGCACGGCAAAAATCCAACAGCCAGCAGTTCAGCCGCTTGCTGGCTGGTGTCAAATATCAGGGCGAATACTGGGACAGCCAGCTGCAACTGCTAGAATCTTTCAGCCATCAGCGGGAATATGTCAGCAATTTCGTCAATCGCTTTGCCTTCGAGCAGGCACTGGCCGACGGCAGCTATCGCTTCGATGGCCGCACCAACAGCGAAGCCGTGCTGAACAAGCTGCGGCTCGACACCCGCCGTCCCGGTGAATATCAGATCCGCTCCATCAACGGCAGCGCCGGCCGTGATTTGTGGGATACCGACTACGGCAGCGTTGCTTTTGCCACCGGCTTTGACCTGCGCAAAGAACAGATGGACGCCGGTACCTCGCCGCAGGTGCTGTCCGGCACTGAACTGAGGCCAGCCATCAATCTGGTGAAAGGTGAGCGCACCGTCAGCGCCGCTTTTGCCGAATTCAGCCTGCCGCTGTATACCGATTTAACTGCCAGCCTGGCCGGCCGGCTCGACCATTACGACGACTTTGGCCGCGCCTTTTCGCCCAAAGCCGGTGTGCATTACGTACTCGCCGAAGACTGGCTGCTGCGGGCGTCCTGGTCACGCGGTTTTCGCGCACCGTCCTTGCCGGAAATCGCCGACAGCACGACGATCAGCTACGGCACTGTGGTCGACCCTTTTGACCCGCTGGAGCCTGGCAGCCGCCGTGGTTATACCCAGCTGCGCGGCGGCAACCCGGACTTAACACCGGAGCGTTCCACCAACCACAATGCCGGCCTGATCTGGTCGTTCAGCAAAGCCGGCAGTGTTGGCATTGATGTGTTTGCCATTGAACAGCAGGACATTATCGCCGGCGACAGCGCACAATATCTGGTGCAACACCCGGAACTGTACGCCGACCGCATTGTGCGCGACGCGCAAGGCCGCTTACAGATCCTGAAAAACCAGTACACCAATCAGGGCAGCCGTAAAACGCGCGGTGTGGATCTGGATCTGAACTACCGCTTCGAACTCGGCGCCGGCCATAGCCTCAGCGTCAAAACGCAGTGGTCGCATCTGCTCGATTACCGCCAGGCTCTGGTCGCCGGGCAGGCGCTGCTGGAAGGCGCCGGTAATAACCAGTTCGGTGCACTGCCGGCCTGGAAGAGCACCAGCAGCCTGAGCTGGCAACACAGCGACTGGCAAGCCAGCCTGCACGGCGCTTACAGCAGCGGTTACCGCCAGCTGGTCGCAACGACAGCCAGCAATCCTGGGCTGCAGGACAAAGTCAGCAGCTATCTGCAGTGGGACGGTCAGCTCAATTATCAGGGTTTTGCCAATACCCGGCTAACGCTGTCGGTGCAGAATCTGCTCGATCGTGACCCGCCGTTCGACCCGAGCGCCGGCAGTGATTACACCGACACCACTCAGTACAATCTGCGTGGCCGGCAAATCAGCCTGAGCGCCAGTTATCAGTTCTGACAAGCAGCGCTGGCCAGACCGGTCTGAACAGGACCTGCAAAGCATCCGCCCGGCAAACGCCGGGCGGATTTTTTATGTGAAAAGCGATGCTCAGGCCGGCAGCAGAGTCCACCATAAGCTGCAGCCCACCGCCCCCAGTAACAGGGCCTGCGCCCTTGCCAGCTGCAGGCGCCAGCGGCCGGCCGCGCCATGCCGCATGCCAAGCTCTGCCAGGCTGAGCCAACAGCCATGCGCCAGCAAAGAACAGCCGATAAAAATCAGTGTCAGCAGCACAAACTGCGGCAGTGCCGGCTGCTGCGTGGACACAAACTGCGGAAACAGCGCACTGACAAAGAGCCAGGCTTTTGGATTGGTCAGCGCCACCAGCACACCACGCGCAAAGCAGTCGCGTGGCCGGACTGCAGCGCTGTGCGGGGCACTGCCGGCAGTTTGTGCCTGCGGCTCAGGGTTTGGCCGGTTCAGGCCTGACGCCTGTTGCCATTGCAGCCAGGCCAGATAGATCAGATACGCCGCGCCGCAGGTTTTCAGCAAGCTGAACCACAACGTTGACTGCTGCAACAAGGCCGTCACGCCTGCCAGGGCGCAGACAGACACCAGCAGCAGCCCGGCCGCATTGCCCAACGCACCGGCCCAGGCCGCGCTGCGACCATGCAAAGTCGCGTTCTGAATCGTGAAAAGCACCGCCGGGCCCGGTGTGATGGTGGTCACCAGCGCCACGGCGGTAAAGGCAAGCAGAACAGGTTGCATCAGCAGTGTTACCCGAAATTCGTACGTTCATTCAGGTAGTTAGCTTACGTCAGCCTGTTGCTGCTGCCGAGTGCCGCGCCGGAATCACAGCGTTTCCGCAATCACTCAAACCGTCGCATGTTGCACCGCCGGCGCCGGCAGTTTGCGCAGTTGCCCGCGCAGCAACCCATAACTGAGGCTGCCCTGCACCAGCACACTGAGCGCCGAGCACCACCAGACCTGTTCGGCGCGAAAGTCCGGCAATTCGCTGAGCCACAGCACCGGCAGCATAAAGCACAGCAGGCGACAGGCCGAACTCAACAGCGCCGGCCAGGTATTGCCAAGTGCCTGAAACATGCCCGAGCAGCTCAGCACCAGCGCTGAGGTCAAAAAATTAAAGGCAATAATATGCAGGAATAACTCGCCCTGCTGCTGCACCGAGGCTTCGGTGCTGAACCAGCCGATCAGCGTCCCGGCCGCCAGCTGGCAAAGGCCGAAAGTCAGCAGCGACAACGAGAAACACAGCACCAGCGCCGCCCGCATCGTCTGCAGCACCCGATCGGTCAAACCGGCGCCAAGGTTTTGGCCGGCAATGGCCGGAATGGCAAACGACAACGCCACCACCGGCAACGAAAACGCCTGCAAAATACGCATGCCGATGCCAAAAGCAGCCTGCACTTCAGTGCCTAAATCGCGGATCACCCAATAGACAAAGGCCATAAACAGGAACATCAGCGCATATTCGCCGCCTGCCGGCAAACCGACCCCAAGCAGCCGTCGCCAGATGGGCAATTGCAGCTGCCAGCCCGCGGTGGTCGAAAGCACCTGATGCTGACAACGGCGAAAATAAAACCACAGAAACACAGTCCCCACCGCCGCTGAGGCAGTGGTGGCCAGACCGGCGCCGGCCACACCAAGCGCCAGACCCGTGCCCCAACCGGAGATCAACACCGGCGCCAGCAGCAAGTTCAGCAGCACGGTCAGCAGTTGCATCACCATCGCCGGTTTCACCACGCCGACCGCCCGCAGCGCCGACGCTATAGCGGTCGACACAAAACTCAGCGCCAGCCCCGGCAAATACCACAGCAGAAATTCGCGCCCCGCCGCCTGCACCGCCGGATCTTCACTGATGGTTTGCAGATAAAAAGTCATGCCCAGCCCGCCGCCAAGCAGTGTCAGCACGGTCAGCAGCGCCGCCAGCAACATCGACTGGCGAAACACCTGGTTGGCGTAATCATGCTCGCCGGCACCGGTGGCGCGCGCGATCAGACTGACGGTGCCGACTGACAGCATCTGGGTCAGCGCCAGCACCAGAAACATCAACGCAGAACCTGCACCGACCGCCGCGACTGCCGCCGGCCCCAGCGTCGCGACAAAATACATATCGACAAACAGGTACAACCCCTGCACCAGCATGCCAATCATCATCGGCAGCGCCATCTGCACCAGATGGCGATACACCGAGCCTTGGGTTAAATCCGTCATGTGGCACCTTCAGCGGCCGAAAAACTGCCCGCAGTATGCCGCAGAACCAGCACTGTGGTCGTGCCGGCTGCTGAATATTTTTGCCTGATTGCGACCGACAGCCCCGAATGGTGCAGACCTGCCTGGCTTGTCAGGGTCAAAAAACAGCGGTAGATTCAATGTGATGTGTCATGCAAGGACGTTTTATGCAACAGGAAACCCCACCTTCACTGCCGGCCAGCGAGACAGTGCCAGCCACGCAACCTGCCCAGAGCCCGGCCGACACCACCGCTGCTGCCACGGCTGCGCCGCAGCGTGTTGCCGGTGAGCTGGCCTCCCGTTCTGACCGCTTCTGGGCCGCCATTATTGATGGCGTGCTGCAAATTCTGCTGTGTATTCCGCTGTTCTGGTGGCTCGGTAAAGAGGGACTGCAAAATCAGACCCCTGCCACCGCCTTGCTGGCGGCGCTGTATGGGCTGGCGGCCTATCTGGTTCTGCACGGTTACCTGCTGCACAAATACGGCCAGACCATCGGCAAAGCTGAATTTGGCATGCGCATCGAACGCACCGACGGCCAGGTGCCAGGTCTTCAGCATATTGTCCTGTGGCGCTATCTGCCGGTGCTGCTGTTGTCTTATGTGCCGCTGATTGGTCAGTTGCTGGCGGGTTTGCTGAACCCACTGCTAATCTTTCGGGCGGACCGCCGCTGCCTGCATGATCATATTGCCGGTACTGTGGTGAAATACTGTTATCAGGAACCGGCTGCTGCGCCGGTGGGAGCCCCTTCAGATGAACCTGTCCATCCGTCATCCACTCAGCTGGCGCCTGCTGTCGCGCCGCACAGTTCCACTGCTGGCGATGCTGTGCCTGATGATGCAGCGGCGCCTGCTAGCCCTGCTGCGCTTGTCAGCCCTGCTACGCCTGGCGACGCTGCTGTCACTGTGCAGCCTGCTGCTGAGCAGCTGCGCCAGCCGTGACCAGCTTGCGCTGTACCGGCTGACCGAGCAGGAACTGACGACCGCTGCCAATCAGCATTTAACGCGGCTGGAGCAAAAAACCAAACTGGCCGGGCTGCCAGTGCTGTTTCGGGTCACGCAGCTGACCACCCGCATTGCGCCGGCCGGCGAACCCAAGGTTCAACTGGATCTGCAGCTGGACGGTCAACTGCAGGCACTGCTGGCGATGCCGTTCCAGTGGCAGCTCAGCCTGAGCGCCCAGCCGTATTTTGACCAAAACCGCCAGGCTTTATTGATCCGCCAGCTCAAGCTGGAACACAGCAGCATCAGCGCCGGCCAGTGGCAAACCCAACTGAAACCGCTGGCCGCGCCGCTACAGGCGCATGTGGAAAAACTGCTGTTGCAATACCCGCTGTATCAGCTTGACGCCAATAACTGGCAACACCGGCTGTTGCTGAATATGCCGCTGCAGATCCGCTTCGAGCCAGGCCAGCTGGTGTTAAGCCCGGCACCAGCCGGCGGCTGATAAAAAGCCTGCGGCGACCGGCGACGACTGTCGCGTCTGAGTCAGCGCTGTTCTGCCGCCGCGTGTCAGTCACCGCGTGTCAATCACCCTGTATTAGTCACCGCGTATTAGTCACCGCGTATTAGTCACCGCGGTTCCAGACTTCCAGCAGTTCGATGACAAACACGAGGTCAGAATGCGGCGGGATCACGCCAAGCGCTGTTTTCACCTCACGCTCGCCATACGCCAGCGCCGTCGGCACCGCCAGCCGGCGCGTACCGCCTTGCTGCATGCCTTGCAGACCTTGCACCCAGCCCAGGATCACCCGGTTACGGCTCAGCACAGTTTCAAACGGCTCGCCGTGGTGGTAAGACGAATCAAATTCGCTGCCATCACTGAGAAATCCGCGGTAATGCGCTTTGATCAGCGCGCCTTTTTGCACCGTTTTGCCACTACCAGGTATCAAATCTTCAATCAATACAACAGGTTCGACAGTACCAACTGGCTCAGACATCAATCAAACTCCGCCCAGACAAAAACGGCATTATAAAAGCAGGCCTGCTTTGCTGCGAGCCAGAGCACCATATAGTTTAAGAAGCGAACTGCAGAGCCGACTGCAATGGCCGCATGCGGCGTTAAATTTTCTCGCTTTAGCCCCACTAAAGCTGTAAAAATCTGCCTTGCCTGCGGCCATTCTGCTTATCGCTGCTGTCGATTATTTAAACTAGATGTTGCTCTAAATTGTGCTACCAATAACAAAAACAACCGGATACTCACCTGATGAAGACTTTGGGCCTGCTCGGCGGCATGAGCTTTGAATCGACCATTCCTTATTACCGGCTGATTAATCAGCGGGTTCAGCAACAACTGGGGGGTCTGCACAGCGCACGCCTGCTGATGTACAGCGTTGATTTTCATGACATCGAACAACTGCAGCGCCGCGGCGACTGGCAACAGGCCGGCCAATTGCTGGCCGATGCGGCCAGTGCGCTGCAACGGGCCGGCGCGGACGGTCTGGTGCTCTGTACCAATACCATGCACAAAGTAGCGGCCGCGATAGAACAGGCGACGCCTTTGCCGCTGCTGCATATCGCCGACGCGACCGCGCAACAGATCCGCAGTCAGGGCCTGCAGCGCATCGGTTTGTTGGGCACCCGCTTCACCATGGAGCAGGATTTCTACAAAGCACGGCTGGCGGCTCAGGGTATAGAAGTGCTGATCCCGGACCCGTCCGGGCGCGATCTGGTGCATCAGGTGATTTATGAAGAGCTCTGTCTGGGCCAGATCAACGCCGGCTCACGGCTGGCCTACCAACGTATCATCGCCGGTTTAGTGCGCTCAGGCGCTGAAGGGGTGATTCTGGGCTGTACCGAAATTGGTTTACTGGTACAGCCCGAAGACGCGACAGTGCCGTTGTTTGACACCACCGCCATCCACGCCCGCGCAGCGGCGGACTGGATGCTGGATACAGAAAACTAAGCAGATTCACCGGCGCAGCGCCGCCTGCTCAGAACGTCAGCGGCGGCAGATCTGCCGGTTGCCAGTTGTCACCGGGCTCACTGGTCCAGACCACCAGCTCCAGCTGCTGCGCCATATCGGCTTCTTTAAACTTCAGACTGTATTGCTGGCGGGAGCGGATCACCAGATGGCCGGCTTCCAGCGTGGTGACAGCGCCGTAAACCGGCACCAGGCTGCTGTAAATCAGCAGTCCACCGTCGCTGCTGATTTTGCCCTGATTGGCATACAGCGTTTTGGCGTTGTCCAGCAGCAGTTCACCGGCAGCATCCTTCGCCGCGGTGGGGACTGCATCAATGGTGTAACTGAGTTTACAAATCTCTTGCCCGTTGTCAGTGCCACAGGCGATTGGCTTCGCATGCGTGACTTCGGTATCGAGCAACATGCCGTTGCTGCTAATTTGCGCTTTTTTATCACCACTGACCGGCACTTCAAGTTCCACTTTGACTGAATAACCGTCGCCGATGCTGGAAGGTTCCGGCGCGAACACGCGAAAACGCCCTTGCGTCACAGCCACAGGTTCCGGCCAGGACGCCTGCATCTGGTAATGTTCGGTCAGCGTCGGGTCGGCTTTGAAATTGGTGCTGCCGCTGGCTTGCAGTTGCCCCTGCACCAGATCCTGCTCATAGACATCACTGAAACGTGCATCCAGCCCGCTGCCACTGACCTGCACCGGGCTTTGCAGCGCAAAAGCGGCCTGGATTTGATTCTCAGAACCTATGGTGGGCATTGCAGTCCGGTCTTTCACATACAGCCGGGCATGCAGCACCAGCTGTTTGTCTTGTGCCAAATCGCCGGATTCTGTGACGGTCTGCGTCGCGTCGTCATCGGCCGGCGGCTCTGGTGCTTCAGGTGCTGGCGAACAGGCCGCCAACAGCCCTAAAGCCAGGCCGGCGGATGCGTAAAACAAAGATGTACGTGCAACGGACATGGATCCCTCCGAGTTATGAAATGGGCCAAACGGCCGGGTAATGAGCCAGACTGCCGGGTCAAACGGCCGGCCCAGTGTTGGCGGCCAAAACTGAATTCGCGGTGAACTGCCATGGCCATGCTGATGATGCCAGCCGGGTACAGGCCGGGCTCTTGGCAAAGTCGCGATATTTTTCACAACACAGCAGCGGCCTTTGAACACTTTAAGCAGTGTCTGAGCAACACCCAGGCACACTTTACCAATGCAGTGACGCGATGGCATCCGGCACTTCACCCAGCAATACCTGACGCACCACACCGTCGGCGCCGACTGTCACCAGCTGCGGAATGCCACTGTCGGCGACAGCTTTGTAGCGTGCACGGTCCGGGTCAGCCACCAACGGAAAATTCAGCCGGTAGACGCGCGCAAACGGTTGCAGCACGTCCGCCTGTTCTTCGCGGCCAATCCCGATGATTTGCAAATCCGCTTGTTTTGCCAGTTCAGACGCCATCAGCTGACGCATCGCCCGCTGCGAATCGCCACACCAGGTCGCGAAGAAAATCAATAAGCGGCGCGGGCCGGGGGCCAGACTCAGTGTCTGGCCGTCGATACTTTGCAGGCTGGTCCAGGGCAAAGGCCGGCCCGGCTGAATCGCAAAAGAGCTGGCAGGGGTTGCGGCCGGCGCCGCAGCAACGGCGGGCGCAGCCTCAGCCACCGGCGGCGTCTGACTGCAGGCGCTTAAAGCAACCGC
>CBINNO010000169.1:0-8452 GCA_966252055.1 uncultured Rheinheimera sp.
CCACTGAGCACGGCGCGAATGTTCGGTAACGCCAGGCTGCTCAGAGGGAAAGTTTGCCGCAACAGACTATGGGGTTGTTCGCGTCTGAGCGATTGCTCGAACGCATCCGCCCATCTTTGAGCATCAGCACTCAGCACGGCACCGGCTAACCGCTGTTTGTACCAGTACTCACTGCCCCGGCTAACTTCCTCTGTTTCATCGGACCCACTGTCGCTGTCTTCGGCCTCCGCCAATTGCCACAACACAAATAGCAAGCGTGCTTGTGGGTTTCCGGCGGTTGCCAGCCTTTTCAGTTGCAACAGAAGGTCGTTTGCTTTGTCGGCCGGCTGGCCGGCAAGTTGATGACTGAGCCCTAAATGGAGCGCCGCCTTGTTGCATACCACTTCGGGAGCATTGCTGGCCAATATGGCCAGTTGCTGTGCAATGGAACTCGCCAAAGGAGCGAGCAAACTTTCAGGCAGCGCTAATTCGGATAACCGTTTTTGCAGGCGCCGTTTCGCATGCTTCGGATCTTGTTGTTGCAGCTGTTGCAAAGCGAGATTGATATTTGCTGCTTGCAGTGCTGCATAGCTGTTGAAACCCAAATAGGCGGCGTACAACTCAAACAGTTGGCTGCGCTTTGGGGGTGTTGGATGGTTGTTCAGTAAAGCTTTGGTCGCAAAAGCTGCGTTTGATAACTCCGACATAATATCACTCCGGTGGCTGAGTGCCGTAGCAACAGACCGTGGCCGCATGCGTTTATGGCCAGGTCTCTCAACCTGGTTGTGTATTCGCTGGTTATCTTTGCAAAACGGAGGTGTGAACCTTTGTTGCCTTTTTTCACTCGCATGTAAGTGAGGCGGGCGCCATTCGTTTAAGGCTAACCCATTTCCCACAAATATCCAAGGGGGATGCAGCGATGACGTGTGCCCACGGACTTCAAGCAGCCAGGTGCTGTTTGAGAAAATACCGCCTCAAGCACTCATGCTGGACCCGGGAATACAACGAAGAGCGGCCACATGATTCCTTGGGCGATTTAACCCCTTGGGAGTATCTGGCCAAAGCAGAGGCGGAAAACTCTAATTTAGGCTGCCACTAAAAATGGGATGTTTACAATTATCCCTCAGTGCCATTCAAAAGTGTGGCACCATGGCTCAAGCTGACGTCAGTCCGGTTTCAGGGCACAGTCAAATGCAGGAACAGGGCAATCCCTGCAAGGGATGTCCGCCAGCGCAAGCCGCACCGGGATTGTCTCAGTCGTCAGCTGGCAGACAACTGCCAGCTGTTTTTGCCGCTTTGTTTGACCTGATACATCGCCTGATCGGCTTTTTCCAGTAAATCCCCCAGGCTCTGGCCATGACTGGGGTACAGGCTGATGCCGATGCTGGCACCGAGCGCGTACTGGCGGCCGTCGATGTCGATCGGCACACACAGCTGCTGTAACAGCTTGGCGGCGATTTCTTCGGCGTGGCTGGCCTGTTCAAGCTGGGTAGCGATCACCACAAATTCGTCGCCGCCGACGCGGGCACAGATATCAGTGCTGCGCAGGCAGCTTTTCAGCCGCTGCGCGACTGTTTTTAGCACCAGATCGCCGGCTTTGTGGCCGGCACTGTCGTTGATGGGTTTGAACTGGTCGAGGTCGATGTAATACAGCGCCAGCAGTTGGTGAGGCCGGTTTGCCAGCAGCAGCGCTTGTTCAAACAACTGGTCGACATATCTTTTGTTATTGAGGCCAGTCAAAGGGTCCTGATAGGCCATTTCCAGCGCTTTATTTTCTGAATTGACCAGCCGGCGATAAAACTGGGCAAACACCGCCGCCAGCAGCGACAGATACAACAACATCACCAATACAGTGCCGAGCGTAAACGCATTGTGTTGCCACCAGGGCCACCACCACAGATACACCGGCACAAACAAAGTCCAGTGCAACGCCGTGAGCAGTGCGCTGGCATCAATGCAGCGCCGCAGCCAGGCCGGCAGCTCCAGTGTGCTGTGTTGCACCAGCCAGACCAGCGCCAGCAACGGCAGTACATTGAGCCACGACAGCCCCAGTTCAAACCACCAGCGGGTGAATCCGACAGTGACAAAAACCAGCAACCACAACGTGGCTGCAATCAGCCAGCTCATCAGCCAGAAGCGCGGCAAAGGCCGGCCAAAGAAACTGGCCGCCCCCAGCAGCAAAAAGGCTTTTTCCGTCATGATCAGCGCCGTGTAAACACTGATAGCAAGGTTATTTTCGCTGCTGCTGGTTAAAGTCCAGATGGCGATACGGGCTAAAAACGCGGCGAATACCGCCACAGCCCAGCAGCCGGCGCCGGCGTTGGTGCGCGGCACCCTGCTGGCACACAAAAAAAGCAGAAAAAACAGCAGATAAACAGTCGAACCGGTGGCATGTACGATTTGAAACAGCATAACGTCGGCCTGTCCTTCAGGGTCACGCTGTTGATCTCACGGCAGAAGCAATCAAAAGCAAAAAGCCGGTCAGACCGGCATGGTGGGGGCAGCCAGGCCGGCTGCCCGTGTCGGCCCGCTCAGCCTCATACTTTGAAGCGGCTGACCAGGTTGTTTAAATCCACCGCCAGGCGCGACAACTCATGCGCCGAAGCGCTGGTTTGATTGGCGCCGGCGGCAGTCTGCGCCGCCAAATCGCTGATCGTGACAATATTACGGTCAATTTCGCGCGCCACTTTGGCTTGCTCTTCGGCCGCAGAAGCTATCACCAGATTCTGGTCACTGATGCTGTTAATCCGGTCAGTGATGGTATGCAGCGCCTGGCCGGCCGATGTGGCCACCTGCAGCGCCTTGTCGGCATTGTCGCGGCTGTGCTGCATGGCGCCCACCGCATTGCCGGTGCCTTGCTGAATTTGGCTGATCATGGTTTCAATTTCTTTGGTGGACTGCTGAGTGCGGTGCGCCAGCGCACGCACTTCATCGGCCACCACAGCAAAACCGCGACCGGCATCGCCGGCCCGGGCCGCCTCAATAGCGGCATTGAGTGCCAGCAGATTGGTCTGCTCTGCGATAGCGCGGATCACATCCAGCACTTTGCCGATGTCCTGCGCCTGACCGGCCAGGCCTTGCACCAACTGAGCGGTCTGCTCGACATCCTGCGTCATTTGCCGGATAGCGCCTACCGTCTGTTCGACCTGCTGTCGGCCCTGCTGCGCCAGTTTGGCCGATTCGGTGGACGCTTCAGAAGTCTGCACGGCGGTCTGCGCCACTTCATCAACCGCCGAACTCATTTCGGTAATGGCGGTGGCGGCCTGCTGAATTTCATCATTTTGTTGCTGCAGGTTCCGGCTGCTGTCTTCGGTGACAGAATTGAGTTCTTCCGACGCCGACGCCAGTTGGCTGGACGAGTTGCTGATATGCTGCATGGCGTCGCGCAAACTCAGCTGCATCGCTTTCAATGCCTGCAGCAGACGACTGGCCTCGTCGCGGCCTGTCACTTCGATACTGCGGGTCAGGTCGCCGCTGGCAACAGTTTCGGCACTGCCCACCGCCTGCTGCAAAGGCCCGGTAATGCTGCGGGTCAGCACCACAGCAACACCCACAGCCAACAGCAACGCCACCAGCACAGTGACAATCACCAGCGTGATGCTGCTGTGGTAAGTCGACTCGGATTCTTCGCTGATATCGCTGGAGTATTTACTGTTCATGTCGGTGAGCTGAGCCAGCGTTTTGGTCATGGTATCGGAGAAGCCGGTCAGCACTTCATTGCTGACACGGGTCGCTTCGTCAGGGTTGCCCGCTTCTATCGCCGCCAGATAAAGGTTCAGCCCGTCGAAATAGCCTTGTTGCGCGGTTTTAAACTGTTGATAAACATCGCGTTCACCGGGGATAGAGATCAGTTGCTCGTACCGGCCCTGCACTTTGGCGAGATTTTGCCGTACCTGCTCAATGGCCTGTAAGTGCGTTTGCCTCAGTGCCGCGTCTTTGGCCAGCAAAGTACGAAACGCATAAACCCGCACTCTGAGCATCTCAGAATTGAGCGTGCCGAGCTGGCTGACCGACGGAATGGTATTGCTTTCAATCTCATGGGAGATGTCACGCATTTGTTTCATGTTGAGCAGTGCCATCGCACCTTGAACTAACACGAGAAAGCCGAGGATCGCAAAACCAATGCTGAGCCGGCTGCCGATAGCAAAATTGCGTATATCCATGTCTGGGTCGCCCTGATGAAGTGAATGAGAATTGCTTAAGAGTGCTTTACAAACCTTAATCCTCTTGTGGCAAAACGCAACTAAGTCCCGAATATATTTAAAGTTATATCCGCAGGGTTCTGAAAAAAAACGCAAAAAAACGCAAAAAAACGGCCCTGTATCGGGCCGTTCTGCAGCAAAACAAACTGACCTTTGTCAGCCGGCGATACCGAGCCACACCAGTTTGTGCGGCGTGTAGCTCAGCTGCAGGGTAGAGGTCAGTTGCAGCTTGGTCAGGTCGACTACCGCCACCGCTTTGCTGACCGGGTTCAGCACGTACGCGCGTTCATCGCTGCCAGATAAGGTCAGCTGCAGCGCACTGCCGGCTGGCATCGCCGCGAGGTCGGTGGCCACCTGCACTTTGCCAGCCAGCGTAAAGTTACTGCCGGCGGCTTTGCTGGCGTCATAGCTGAGCACGCTGAGGCTGCCCTGATTGTCCAGCAGCACAAAGCGCTTGCCATCATGGCTGAAACCATAACCGACAATGCTGGCACCGGCAGGCGCCTGCCAGTCGACTTTATGCAGTGTTTTCGCCAGTGGGTCTACCGCCACCACCATAGCGCCAGCCAGGCCGATAAAATGGGCCGCCACCGGATGCCCTTCGACAGTGCCGACCCGTGCCGTGCCAGTGAAATCGGCGGTGTGGCCAATTTTACCGTGGCTGAAACTGCTGCCATTTTGTGCTATCCACAACACCCCATCACTGCAGCCGAAACTGACAAAATCTTTGTTCTGCGCACTGCCGTGCAGGCCAGGGCATTGAGTGTCCAGCGTCTGTTTCAGCTCATATTTACCGGCGGCCTGCTGATAAATGCCGACGGTGTCCGGCAAGGTGGTGGCGCTGGCCGCGTCACGAATAGTCGACACCAGATAGTCGCCACGTGGCTGCGCGGCACCATGCATGTGGGTGTGGTAACTCAGTGTCGGGAAGTCCGTTTTGTCGCCTTCAATCTGCGCTTCGGTCACCACCACCACTGAAGCCGGCGTGTTACTGGCCGCGTCACCGTCATTAAAAATCGCCAGCTGGCTGCTGTTGCCCTGTACATGCGTGGGCCGGCTGCCGGTCAGGCGGAATTTCATCAGTCGCGGATCTTCGGCATAAGGATGCAGGTGGTCGCCATGATCTTCCTGCCACAGACCGCCATCCACCACTTCGACCAGATCTTTGCTGCGATGCAGCAACATCCCATAACGCTGGCCCGGTGAGGCGTAGGCGTATTCCGGGGTGTGTACCAGCTGAAGTTGACGCAGCAACTCATAGTTGTCGAGGTTATACACACTGACCTGACCGCTGTTTTTGTCCGTCACCAACAGCCGGCCTTTGCCAGCGCTGGTGACCGGCGGCACCGGATGTTCGATGACAATCGGCTCTTTTTCGATGATGTTGGTCGTCGCATCACCACAGGCGGCTAACAATGCAGTACTGACCAGCACCGCCAGCCCATTTAATTGAACGTTTTGAAGCATTTAATAATTTCCTTGATTGCGTATCCTGCTGGCTTGCCAGCGTCTGTTGCTGACAAGCCACTGATTTGTGTCATGACGGCCTGCACCGCCGCGTTAAAACTCACCCCGAATGCCCAGCGTCAGCGAACGTCCCGGCAAGGGTGCTTTGTCTTTTAAAAATGAGGTGTGGACGCGGGCGTCCTGATCGGTCAGGTTGTCCGCTTTGAGATAAGCACTCAGTTGCTGCTCACCGAGGTCGAAGTAATAACTGACATGGGCGTCCAGCAGGCTGTAGCCGTCGGTGGCACTTTCCAGCGCTTCGGTGCGGTGCTGGCTGCTATAACGGGTCAGCCGTACTTCTGCACTGAGTGCATCACCCTGCCAGGACAACGCCGAGCTGACCCTCAGCGGTGGCGTGCGGGGTAAATCGCCGCCATCCGCCAGCCGTGCACGCACCCAATCCAGCTGATTCTGCCAGCGCCAGCCCTGGGCAAACTGCCAGATCACCTGCGCTTCAGCGCCGTGCAGTCGCGCATCAGCCGCGCGCAGCAAATAGACCGGCAGTTCGCCGCTGTGATCATGTTCGTCTTCCGCAGCCGCATCGCCGTGATCATGCGCATGTTCATGGCCATCTTCGGCAAAAAGACCGGTATTTTGCTGGTAATAGTAATTGTCGACCTGGTTGTAGAAGGCGTTCAGCACCAGGGCAACATCACCGCTGAACTTGCGGAAAGTCAGGTCAAGGTTGTTGGACACTTCCAGATCGAGCGGCTGGTTATTGAGGACAAAAGCGCTGTCGGCGCCTGCCGCCGGGTTTTGCCTGAACAAAGCGCCAATTTCGTAGGCATTGGTGCCAATATGCGGCCCAAAAGACAGCAGCTCAGCCGCCGCTGGCGCCCGGCCAGAGCGGGACATTGAGGCCGCGACGTTATAGCCCGGCTGGAATTCCCAGACCGCGCCCGCCGACAGGCTGTATGGCTTAAAGTGATGATCGACGCTGAACTGGCGGATGATCTCAGTCCCCCCGTGATCATGATCGTGGTCGTGGTCTTCATCATGACCTTCCTCATGTGCATGCACCGCCAATTGTGGCAACAGTACATTGGCCGCTTTCAGCGTGACCCGCTCCGTTCTGGCCCCCAGCTGGACCAGCACATCGCCAAAATGGCGCTCTTCCATCAGGCCCAGCGCCAGCATTTCGGTACTGCTCGGCGGCGTGAACGCCTCAGCGCCGACGGCGGCAAAGTCACTGTGTTTGTAGTGCAGGCTCAGCCCGCCACGCCAGTCGGCAAAATCCCGGTGCAACAACTCGACACGCAGTTCTTCGCTTTGATTTTTGAAGGTGGTACCGACCACATTCTGCTCAATTTCCGCGTGTTGATAGTCGGTGTAAGCGAGTTTGCTGTTCAGTCGCTGCAACAAACCGTCAAACTGCAGGCTGGATTGCAACTGAAAGCGGTCTTGTTTCAGGTCGGCAAAGACCCGCTCAGCGGCGTGCGCTTCTTTGTGTTCTGCTTCTTCTTCATGTTCTTCGGCATGACCGTGGCTGTGACCCGGAATGCCGTACTGACGCTCGAGCCGGCCAGCCGACACGCCGATATAGCCATTGCTGAGCAGCCAGCTGGTGCCCAGCGTACCGCCTTTGGTTTGAGCGTCGGTGTTGGCGACCCGGCCGCCGCGCGGCTCGTCTGAACCGGTTTCTGCCACGCCTGGGATGCGGTAATCGTCCTGTTCACGCCAGGTGACGTCGGCGTACACCGCCAACTGACCGCTGCCGAGATCTGTCAGCACGGTCTGACCAGAACCGGCGGCGACTTTTTCATTGTTGACCGATGAGCGCTCCAGCTGCCAGTGCGCGCGGCTCGCCGCAGTGGCCGGTACCCGTTCATCCACCACATTGACCACGCCGCCAATAGCACCGCTGCCATAAAACAGCGTGGCCGGGCCGCGCAGTACTTCAATTTGCTGGGCGGTGCCGGCTTCGCCCGACACACTGTGATCAGGGCCAACGCGAGACGCATCGCCCGCATCCAGCCCGTTCTGGGTGATCAGCACCCGTGGGCCATCCAGACCCCGGATGATCGGGCTGCTGGCGACCGAGCCATAAAAATTCGAATGCACACCGACCTGATGCTTCAGAGTGTCGCCTAAAGTCGACGCCTGCTGCAGCCGCAGGCTTTCACCGGACAACACACTGACCGGCAGCGCCGATTCTGTCACCGAGGCATGCAAAGGGCTCGCTTTGACATCGATCACTTCCAGCAAAGTCGGTAACAGCTCGATTTGCTGGCCGGTGAGCCCTTCGGCCGGCACCTGCACGTGCGTGTTACGATGTGAAAATGCTTTCGCCTCAATGTGCAGTTCGGCCAGTCCGGCCGGCACGGCCAGGCTGAAACGGCCAGCGGCGTCTGTCGTCACCTGCTGGTTGCTGCCGACCAGCGCCACCAAAGCACCGGCCACAGGTTGCACCTGGCCGGACACCACCACCCCTGACACGGATTTGGCCAGCACCTGCGGGCTGCCCAACGCCATTAATCCCAAAGCTACCCCAACGGCAACCCGTGAACACTCACTCATAAAACTCCCTGCAGTCTGCCAACAAAAAGGTTTCCGATCTGCGGATCGGTCGAAAAAATGTGATAATATAACATTTCATTTGATCAACACAATCAGGCCGTTTGCTGCGCACGGCGATGTGGCAGCGCGCTGCCAAGGAGAGAGTTATGAAAGATATGATTGCTGCCGCTGTGTCCGGCCTTTGCGTACTGCATTGCCTGCTGACCCCGCTGCTGTTGCTGCTGGGCGGTGTCGGCGTGCTTGAAACT
>CBINNO010000170.1:0-8243 GCA_966252055.1 uncultured Rheinheimera sp.
ATTATTTTTCATGCATTTAATAGAAATTTATTTCAACTTCCATTTTCTCAGATGCACCAGAATTCGCTTGCAGCCTGTTTAAAAACACTTTAAGTTGTATAGCAATTCAAGCCTGAACGACCCAACGAGAATTCACCATGCGAGCCACCATTACCCTGCACCATCGCCATCATCATTGCGACTAGCTGCCAGTAATAAACCGGCGGCGCAGTCTGATGCAAGCTCCGGTGTGGTCAAGGTTCAGCAACAACCCCGGAGATTTCCGGGGTTTTGTTTTTTATCACGGCTGAACACTGAATGTAATTGACGAGGAAATGCCGATGTCCGCTTTCACTGAAACAAAAAAACTGCGTATTGCCATGCAAAAATCTGGTCGGCTGTCGCAGGACACCCAGGCGCTGCTGACCAGCTGCGGCCTGAAAATCAATCTGCGCGAACAACGGCTGATTGCGCATGTCGAGAATATGGACATCGATTTGTTGCGCGTTCGCGATGACGACATTCCGGGCCTGGTGATGGACGGCGTCTGCGACCTTGGCATCGTTGGTGAAAACGTGCTGGAAGAAATGTCACTGCAGCGCCAGCTCGACAACGAAAGCTATGACTACACCGTGTTGGCCAGACTGGATTTTGGTGGCTGCCGGCTGTCGATTGCGGTGCCGCAGGAAGAAAATTATCAGTCAGTACAGGATTTGCAGGGCCGCACGATTGCCACCACTTATCCGCGGCTGCTGAATCGTTACCTGAAACAAAATGGCGTCAACTGTCGCATCGTCAATTTAAAAGGTTCGGTCGAAGTGGCGCCCCGCGCCGGGCTCGCTGATGCCATTTGCGACCTGGTGTCCACCGGCGCCACGTTAGAAGCCAACGGCCTGAAAGAAGTGGAAGTGATTTACCGCTCCAAAGCGGTGCTGATCCAGCGCCGCGACCTGTCGGATGAAAAACAGCTGAAGCTGATTAAAAAGCTGATGCCACGTATTCAGGGCGTGATGCAGGCCAATGAAAGTAAATACATCATGCTGCACGCGCCGCGCCAGCGGCTGGCCGATGTGATCGCACTGCTGCCGGGCGCGGAAAACCCGACTCTGCTGCCACTGGCCGGCAACGACGATTTGGTCGCGCTGCATGTGGTCAGCAGCGAAACCTTGTTCTGGGAGACGATGGAACAACTCAAAGCACTGGGTGCGAGCTCTATACTGGTATTACCGATCGAAAAAATGATGGAGTAAATCATGCTCGAGATCAGAATCGACCGCTGGCAGGAGCTCGACGAGGCCAGCCGGCAAAAAGTGCTCGCCAGACCGCGCCTCAAAAGCAGTGAAGAATTGCCCGAGCAGGTCAGCGCCATTATCAAAGCGGTGCGCAATACCGGCGATAAAGCGCTGAAGTTCTACAGCCAGAAATTCGACAATATCGACCAGAATGACCTGCAGCTGTCGCTGGTGCAGCAGCAGTTGTTGCTTGGCAAGCTGACGCCGGAGCGCAAAGCCGCTATCGAGCTGGCATACCAGAACATCCGCAAATTCCATCAAGCGCAAAAACCGCAGGATCTGCGCATCGAAACCAGCCCGGGCGTGGTGTGTGAACTCAAACACGCACCGCTGGAGGCCGTCGGCCTTTATATTCCGGGCGGCAGTGCGCCACTGCCCTCGACGGTGCTGATGCTGGGCGTCCCGGCCCAGCTCGCTGGCTGTCGCCGGGTTGTGCTGGTAACTCCACCAGGCGCCCCGCTGGCATCCGACATTGCACCGGAAATTGTCTACGCCGCTCAGCTGTGTGGCATCCGCGAGATGTACACCGTCGGTGGCGCTCAGGCCATCGCAGCGCTTGCTTATGGCACTGCCACTCTCGGCAAAGTGGATAAAATTTACGGCCCCGGTAACCGCTATGTCACCGAAGCCAAACAACAGGTGTCCCGCGACCCACAAGGCGCAGCCATCGATATGCCGGCCGGCCCCTCTGAAGTGCTGGTGATTGCCGACGACACGGCAGATCCGGCTTTTGTCGCCGCCGATTTGTTGTCACAGGCCGAACACGGCATGGATTCACAAGTGGTGCTGGTCAGTCCCAGCGAAAAACTGCTCAAAGCCACGCTGGCACAGCTCGAGCCGCAACTGCTGGCGCTGCCACGCGCCATCATCGCGAAAAAAGCCATCGACCACAGCCGCTTTATTCTGGTGAAAGACTTAAGCCAGGCGGCCGAAGTGTCCAACCTCTATGCGCCTGAGCACCTGATCATCCAGACTGCCGAAGATCAGCAGCTGTTGGGCTTGTTGAAAAATGCCGCCAGCATTTTTGTCGGCCCCTGGACGCCGGAATCAGCCGGTGACTACGCCAGTGGTACCAATCATGTGCTGCCGACTTATGGTTTCAGTCGCAATCACAGCAGTTTGTCGCTGCTGGATTTTTACCGCCGCTACACAGTGCAGACCTTAACCGCCAAAGGCTTACAAAACATCGGGCCAGCTATTGTCACGCTGGCCAGTGCTGAAAGCCTGCAGGCGCATGCCAATGCGGTCAGTCTGCGGCTGAAAAGCCTCAGCAAAAAGCTGCAGCAACAAGACGATTTTGCCCCTATTCCGGATGAGAACTGAGTGATGACCCGCAGTAATGTTACCAACAAGGTAGACGACCTGGCGCGCGACAGCGTCAAAGCGCTGGTGCCTTATGCTTCGGCCCGGCTGTCGATGTCAGGCGGATCGGTCTGGCTGAACGCCAACGAAAATGCGCTCGCGACCGATTATCAGCTGTGCGGCAGCTTTAACCGCTACCCCGATTGTCAGCCGCCGGCATTGCTTGACGCTTATGCCGCTTATGCCGGCGTGACCGCGGAGCAGGTGCTGGTCAGCCGCGGCGCCGATGAAGGCATTGAGCTGTTGATCCGTACTTTCTGTGAACCCGGTCAGGATCGCATCGTGATTTGCCCGCCAACCTACGGCATGTATGCCATCAGCGCGCAAAGCAATCAGGTCGCGCGCACTGTGGTGCCACTGAGCCGCGATTTAACGCTGGACCTGGCGGCTATCCAACAAACTGAAGCCACGAAGCTGGTGTTTGTCTGCAGCCCGAACAACCCAACCGGTGATGTGATCCCGCGCCAGCAAATTATTGAACTGCTTGATTTTTATCAGGGCAAAGCTCTGGTGGTGGTCGACGAAGCCTATATTGAGTTTATCCCAGCGGCATCGACCGTTGATTTATTGGCGCAATACCCGAATTTAGTGATCCTGCGCACTTTGTCCAAAGCCTTTGCGCTGGCCGGGCTGCGCTGCGGCTTCACATTAGCGGCGCCAGGCGTCATTGCCGCGCTGAAAAAAATGATTGCGCCTTATCCCATTGCCGCGCCGGTCGCCGAGATTGCGGTCCAGGCGTTAAGCCCGGCCGGCCAACAGCGCATGCGCGACACTGTGGCGGTGATTAACCGCGAGCGGGATTCCTTTGCCGCCTTTGCCGCCCGTTTACCGGCGGTACAACGGGTGTTTTCGTCAAAGGCCAACTACGTGCTGCTGGCTGTCGAAGATGCCGCCGCCTGGGTGGCTGGCATTGCGCAGCATGGCATTTTGATCCGCAATCAATCCAGCCAGCTTGGGCTTGAGCGGCTCGGCTGCCCGCAAGTGGTGCGGGTGTCGATTGGCAGCCCAGCCGAGATGCAACAGTTACAACAGGCGATCGGCGCGTTTTGCGCCCGTACCGCCACTCCAATTCGTGAAGGGGAATAACGATGGCCGGACAGCCTATTTTATTTATTGACCGTGACGGCACCATGGTGGAAGAACCACCGGTCGATAAGCAACTGGATTCATTAGAAAAACTGGCGTATGAGCCCGGTCTGGTGCCGGCGCTGCTGACGCTGCAGGACGCCGGTTTTCGTCTGGTGATGGTGACCAATCAGGACGGCCTTGGCACCGACAGCTTCCCGCGCCCTACTTTTGATGCGCCACACGCAAAAATGATGCAGCTGTTAGAGTCGCAAGGCATCCGCTTTGACGACGTGCTGATTTGCCCGCACTTTGAGCGCGACAACTGCAGTTGCCGCAAACCTAAGCTCGGCCTGGTGAAAGATTATCTGCAACAGGGCCGCATTGACTTCACCCGCTCTTATGTCATTGGCGACCGGCTGACCGACGTGCAACTGGCGGAAAATATGGGCCTGCCGTCGTTTCGTTATGACCGCGCAACTTTGGGCTGGGCAGAGATCACCCGCCAGCTGTTAAGCCGCGGCCGCATTGGCTCGGTGCGACGCACCACCCGCGAAACGGATATCCGCGTGCAGCTGGATTTAGACCAAAAAGGCGGCAATCAAATCAGTACCGGCATTGGCTTTTTTGACCATATGCTCGACCAAATCGCCACCCACGGCGGCTTTTCGCTGCAGCTGTCCGTCAGCGGCGACTTGCACATCGACGATCACCACAGTGTGGAAGACGCCGCACTGGCGCTTGGTCAGGCACTAAAACAAGCCATTGGCGACAAACGCGGCATCAACCGCTTTGGTTTTGTGCTGCCAATGGATGAATGTCGCGCCGAAGCCGTGCTGGATTTATCCGGCCGGCCACTGCTGAAATTTGACGCGGCGCTTGGCGAGGGCAAAGTTGGTGAACTGAACCTGGAAATGGTCGAGCATTTTTTCCGCAGCCTTTGCGACGCCATGCTGATGACGCTGCACCTGTCGGTGTCGCCTGGCAACAAACATCATATGGTGGAAGGTTTGTTTAAAGCCTTCGGCCGTGCGCTCGGTCAGGCCATTTTGAAATCCGGTGATGCGCTGCCGAGCAGCAAAGGAGTGTTGTAAGTGAGCCACTTTTCAGAGCCTGTGCTGCCGGATGTGGTGATTGTCGACACCGGCTGCGCCAACATCACCTCGGTGCTGTGCGCGGTTGAGCGCTTAGGCGCAGCGGTCACAGTGTCTGCCGACGCGGCGGAGATCCAAAACGCCAGCCGGGTCATTATTCCGGGCGTTGGCACCGCCGCGCAGGCGATGGCTAATATCAATGCGCGCCAGCTGACACCTGTGCTGCAACAGCTGCAGCAACCGGTACTCGGCATTTGTCTGGGGATGCAGCTGATGACCTCTCATTCAGCCGAAGGGGATGTAGACTGCCTTGGCCTGATACCCGGCCAGGTGCAGCCGCTGGCTGCCAACGGTTTGCGCCTGCCGCACATGGGCTGGAATACGCTGACGCCGGCCCCCTTTAACGGGCGCGACGCTCACCCGCTGCTGCAGGGCTTAAGCGCGACCGACTATGTCTATTTTGTGCATAGTTTCGCCGTCGCCCCTTCAGAATATCTGCTGGCAGCCTGCGACTACGGCAGCCGCTTTGCGGCCGTGATTGGCCGGCGCAACTTTCTGGGCATGCAATTTCACCCGGAGCGCTCCGGCAAAGTCGGCGCGCGCTTGCTGCAAAACTTCTTAACGCTGGATGCCGCCACCTTACGTGCGGGCGACTGATGCGCTTTTTCAACAGGATTTACCGATGATTATCCCGGCGATAGATTTAATAGACGGTCAGACCGTGCGCCTGTATCAGGGCAGTTATGACCAGACCACGCATTACCAGCAAACGCCTTTTGAGCTGCGCGACCGCTACGCCGCGGCCGGTGCCGGTGTGCTGCATCTGGTTGATTTATCCGGCGCCAAAGACGCCAGCCAACGCCAGACCGCGCTGCTGCGCGAGCTGATGCAACAAAGCCCGCTGCCGGTGCAGGTCGGCGGTGGTGTGCGCAGCGAAGCCGATTTAGTGACGTTGTTAGAAGCCGGCGCCAGCCGGGTGGTGATTGGCTCCCTGGCCATTCGGCAAAGTGCGCTGGTGCAGCAATGGCTGCGTCAATATGGGCCAGAGCGTATTGTGCTGGCGCTTGATGTCGCCATTAACGCACAGGGCGAAAAAACACTGCCCAGCCACGGCTGGATTGAAGCGTCCGGCGTCACGCTCGAACAAGTGCTGGATGGCATGCTGGACGCCGGTGCCCGCCATGTGCTCTGTACCGACATCAGCCGCGACGGTACTTTGCAGGGCCCGAACGTCCAGCTTTATCAGGAACTGGCGGCGAAATATCCGACCATCGCCTGGCAAGCCTCCGGCGGCGTGGGTCAGCTGGACCATATCCGCAGTCTGCGTGGTCAGGCTGGACAACCGTCACCGGTGGCCGGCGTGATCCTCGGGCGGGCACTGCTTGAAGGCAAATTCAGCATTGAGGAGGCGATTGCATGCTGGCAAAACGGATAATTCCTTGTCTGGATGTGCGCGATGGCGTGGTGGTCAAAGGCGTGCAATTTCGCAATCACGAAGTGATCGGCGACATCGTGCCATTAGCAGCCCGTTATGCCGAGGAAGGCGCGGATGAGCTGGTGTTTTACGACATCACAGCCTCCAGCGACGGTCGCGTCGTCGACAAAAGCTGGGTGCGTCGTATCGCCGAAGTAATCGACATCCCCTTTTGTGTGGCAGGCGGCATCAAATCTGTCGCGGACGCCGGCAAAATTCTGGAGCTGGGCGCTGACAAAATTTCAATCAACAGCCCGGCGTTAGCCAGGCCAGGGCTTATCAGCGAGCTTAACGCCGCTTTTGGTCAGCAATGTGTGGTGGTCGGTATCGACAGTTTTTTTGACGCCATCACCGGCCAGTATCAGGTCTATCAATACACCGGCGATGAAAGCCGTAGCCAGAAAACCCGCTGGTTGCTGCTCGACTGGGTGCAGGAAGTGCAGGCGCGCGGTGCCGGCGAAATCGTGCTCAATTGCATGAATCAGGATGGCGTGCGCCAGGGCTATGACCTTGCACAACTGGCGCTGGTCCGCCAGCATTGCCAGTTGCCGCTGATTGCCTCTGGTGGCGCCGGCGCAATAAGCCATTTTATTGACGTGTTTGCCAAAGCAGATGTTGACGGCGCGCTGGCAGCCTCTGTGTTTCATAAAGGCATCATTGCTATCGCTGAATTAAAAGCGGCGCTCATTGCCGCCCATGTGGAGATCCGGCCATGAGTTTTGTGTTTGACCCTGTCGCCCCGCTGTCGGATCAGCTGGAGCAACTGAAATGGCCGGCGGACGGTTTGTTGCCGCTGATTGTCCAGCACGCCGTGTCCGGCAAAATCCTGATGCAAGGCTATGCCAACAGTGCAGCGCTGACGGCAACGCTGCAAAGCGGCCGGGTGACATTTTTCAGCCGCAGCAAAAACCGGCTCTGGACCAAAGGCGAAAGCTCTGGTCATTTTTTACAGCTGCAAAGCTTAAGCGCCGATTGTGACCGCGACAGTCTGCTGGCCTTAGCGCTGCCAGACGGCCCGACCTGCCACACCGGCACTGAAACCTGCTGGCATGACGAACAGCACAATGCGCCGGCTTTGAGCTTTTTAACCGATTTGGAACAGGTGATAGCCAGCCGCCAGCACGCCGACCCCAAATCCAGCTACACCGCCAGCCTGTTTGCCCGCGGCGTCAAACGCATTGCGCAAAAAGTCGGTGAAGAAGGCGTCGAATCGGCATTAGCAGCGATGGCTGGCGATCGTGAAGAGCTGAAAAACGAAGCGGCAGATTTAATCTTTCACTTGCTGGTGCTGTTGCGTTCGCAGGATTTACAGCTCAATGATGTGATTGACATCCTCAAAGCGCGCCATCAGGCATAAGTCAGAACCTGCGATCGGCGTTTAGATACTCACGTTTTACCATGCCCGCTGCATCAACCATGCAGCGGCGCTCCCTTTGCTGGAAATGCCCTGTACCAATCTGCTATGTGCCTGAATAGTCATAATCAGCCCCGATTGCTGTGCAGGTCGCAACTTGATAGGCTGCAGAGGATCCAGATATTCAGGGAAGCGAATGATCAAACAATTTTTCAGCCATTGGTGCGACTGCGGTCCGGCAGAGAAAACCAATACTGTGCTACTAGTTTGTCTGTCACCGCAAAGCTACAAATGGCGGCCCTGACAGATGCATAGCAAAACGCTGTTTGCCGGTCTTATCGCAACCACCACCATTCTGTGTTATCTGCTCTGGCCAGCCCGGGTGCAAACGTCAGCGCCAATTGTTCATCCCAATACCAGTTCGCCAACCGGATCTGCGACGCAGGTACTACAATCCATCCCGCAACCAGAGCCACAGCGACACGACAATCCATCGCCCTGCCAGCATGTGCTGCCTGATCAGGAATGGCATAAAACACCGCAGCGTGAAGCCATCTGGCAGTACTTGTTCGACCGGTTGCAACAAGGCGACAGCCCTGAGCAGTTACTCCTGATGCTGCGCG
>CBINNO010000171.1:0-8211 GCA_966252055.1 uncultured Rheinheimera sp.
GCCTGCAGGTTGAATACGCTGGCTCTGGTCGCTGCCGTTACTTTGGGCAGTGTCCCGGCAGGGTCTGACAGCTTTTGATGCGGGTGCCAGGCTTGATCTGCTGACTGGCAAACCAACCTTGCGGCATTTCAAGTGCCGCTATCACTTCCCCTGGCGATGTATGTAACGCTTCACTGTTTGGCTCCATCGGCTGAATTTTTGTGATCACCCAGTTGTTGTCAATAAATGCGACATCCAGCGCCGATGGCGTATTTTTCATCCACAGCGTCATTTCACGGGGCGACTCATACAACAGCAACATACCATGTTGTAATGGGGACTGTTCCATCAGGCCGCGCATGCGGCGATCGACAGTATCCGCCAGCTGGACCTGGATTTCTGTGGTGCCGACCGTTAAGGGAACCAGTTTGAAATCAGGCTGTTGCGCCTGGCAGGCGCTGATAAGTAATAAACAAACACACCAAAGTTTTTTCATCAAAGACTCCATAAAAGCCGTCCATTCTGGCGCTGTCGCACCGATTTGACAAGACACTGACTGGTTTGACAAGAAGTGTCTGAATGATTCAGCGCCACAACAGACCGTTCTTGCGCGCGGGTGGTCGCAAGGGTTTGCGCCAGTTGAAGTGCCGTTTTGTGGTGCGGTCTGCCGTCATCATCGGAACTACGCGGCATTTGTAAAATCATAGGCTTGCAATAGTCGGGAGCTGACTGCAAACTGTCTATCAGATTTTATGCATACAGGGGGTTTCATGAGTCTTACCGCGCTGCAACGGGCCCAGGGTGCCCTGACTGCAGCCCTGGCTGCAGATGCGCTTGGCACTCAGTTTGAATTCTGTCCGCCAGCCGAGCTCAAACGTACACCCGCGGCCCAGTTGCTGCAATTGATTGATTGCGGGCCCTGGCACACGCTGGCAGGTCAGCCGACCGAAGATGGTGAACTGATGTTGTTACAGGCCCGGATGCTGGCTTTTCGTCATCAATTCGATGAAACCGAAGCGTTGCAGGCCTACCGGTACTGGCTCAGTACTGAGCCTTTTGCAGTCTGTGGCGCCATGCAACAAGCGTTGCTACAAGGGCCGGATCCACTGGATTTCAGCGCTTGTGCGCTGGCACGTTTAGCACCACTGGCACTCTTGGGCCAGCATTATTCGTTGCCACAGGTCGCCGCCTGGGCGATGGCAGATACGGCGCTGACCCAAAGTGCTTTGCTGATGCAACAAATCAGCGCTTTGTATGCGATGTTGCTGGCAAAAGCAGTGGACAGCGGTTGCAGTGCTGAACAGCTGGTTGCTGATGTCAGTGGCTGGGCACAGGAGCTGAAGTTTGAAGCTGCAATCGCGCACAGCATCGCAGATTCGCTGTTTATGCCGGCTTCGGCGGAGCTTCGACAGCATAATCCGGCGCTGGCTGCGCTGCAGAATGTGCTGTTTCAGCTGCAGTACGCCCGGTCCTTGGGTGAAGCTGTGGTGGATACTATCCGCCAGGGCGGCGATACCGGCACCAATGCCGTGATTGTTGCTGCCGTGTTTGGTGCACTGGGCGGCATCGACGCGGTTCCGGCCGATTGGCTGACAGCCTTGCAACAATGTCGTCCACAGGATGGGGTCACCGGCGTTGAGCAGCCCAGACCTGAAACTTTCTGGCCCTGCGATGTCTTGAGTCTGGCTACTGCTTTGTCAGAGCCTGCCGACGACCCAGCGCACAGTAGCAGCGAACAGCGCGCCTGAGCGATAAATCCAGCCGCAACAATCACAAAGGCAGCCGAGGCTGCCTTTGTTTTTTTTATGCATCAGTTTTTGGATGCATCAGTTTTTGGCTGATCTGTGTTTCAGCCAAGCGGACTGACGCCGGCTTAGCGGATAAACCAAAAGCCGCACGCCAGATAGGCCAGCAAAGTCAGCGCCGCGCAGATGAGCGCATAAGGCAGCTGGGTTTTGGTGTGCTCCAGCAAGTCACAACCGGCCGCGACTGAACTGACAGCCGTTGTATCCGAGATAGGCGAGCAATGATCGCCAAACACGCCACCGCCGAGGATAGCGGCCAGCACTAAGGCCGGCGGTAAACCCAGATGAGCCACCAGCGGCATCCCAATCGGGATCAAAATGGCAAAAGTGCCCCAGGACGTGCCCGTGGTAAAGGAAATGAGGCCGCCGGCCAGAAACAACATCGCCGGGACCAGCCACAGCGGCAGGCTCTGGGCCACCAGGCCAGAGATATAAAGCCCGGTACCAAGGCTTTTCAGACTTTGCCCCAATGCGATAGCCAGTAACAAAATCGCCACCAGGCCCAATAATTCACTCATGCCTTTGAAGCCAATATCCACCAGCTGCTGGTGACTGTACTGGCGACTGCTGAGCAGCAAGCCATAGGCGACCAGACACGCCAGCGCAGTGGCATACAACACTGATTTAGAGCCTGAACCCTGCGACAAATCGCCCTGACCAGTCCACAGCATAAAGCCGACCATGCCGATGATCATCGTCAGCAGTGGCAGCAGCATGTAGCGGACTTTCCCGGCAGCAATCTGTGGTTCGTTCTGACCGTCGATTTTACGCAATTGCTGATTGGCCTGGCGCATAGGGCCCAGATGGCGCCCGGTCCAGATGGTGTAGAACACCAGCATCAGCGTAAAAATTGCATAAAAATTCAATGGGATAGTCGCCATCAACACCGACACCGGATTGGCCGGCAGCTCATAAGGGCTAATCAGTCCCAGCACATAAGCGCCCCAGCCGTTAAGCAGGATCAGAATACAAATGGGCGCACTGGTGCTGTCGATGATGTAGGCCAGTTCGGCGCGGCTGATTTTGAATTTATCGAACAGTCCGCGCGATAAAATCCCGGCGGTCAGCACTGACAAGTTGGATTCAATGAAAATAACGATGCCGGTAAAAAATGCCAGCAGTTTACTCTGACGGGCGTTTTTCGCCACGCCCATGCTGACCAGCCGGTTAACCAGCGCGGCCACACCGCCGGAATAACGCATAAAGGCCATCAAGGCGCCGACCAGCAACGCAAACAGCAACAAGCGGGCATTGCCCGGATCGGTCAGCACAGTCGCCATCGCTTCAAGCGTATTGACACCACCAAGCCCGGCCGCCGGCAGTAGCGCCATGTCGGCTTTGACCAACAAAAGCAGTTCGGTACAAAACAGCGACAATAACAATGCAACTATGACTTCTTTTCGCCACAATACGACGGCAATTGCCACTAATGCCGGCAATAAGCTCATCCAGTCTGCCAAATTCCACCTCGATTTTAGTTTTGATTATTGAACAGGCGCTGCAGTCAGTTGGGGCAGTGCCAGGCTGTCGGGCCCGCTAAGACTGTCAGGAAAATACTTGGCGAGCAAGGCCCACAGCACGGCGATGGTGACGATGTCGACTTCGCCAGAAACACGGTCCGGCACAAAATGCCGCTGAAAGGCCAGCAAATACAGGCGGGTTTGTTCATCGAACTGGCTCGTGACGGCAATGCCATAGCCATAACGGGCCAAAGCGCGCTGGATCAGCCTGATCTCCGGCAACTTTGCGTCGCTGCGCTGCAATGCCCGCCAGTACGCGAGCACCACCTGCTCGTCATACCAGGCGCCGATCCCCTGGCTGGCCAGCCATTGCCAGGGAAAACGACTGCCAGGGTCTTGTTTACGCGCCGGCGCAATGTCGCTGTGCGCCACGATGCGGGTCGGACTGACGTCCGGGTAACGCGCCAGCAGTTGTCGCAGCAATCCCGCCAGAAGTTCCAGCTGGGCCGGGTCGAAATCCGGCGTCAGGCAGAGTGGGGCCGTGGGCTTTGGCGAGTCTGGCGGATAACACCAGCCGCGGTTCACCAGCTCAATGCCAATCGAGACATCATTGAGGTTTTGCCGGTCTTCCCAGCGACTGTCGCCGGCATGCCAGGCTCTTTGTTGCTCGTCGAGCAACTGGTAAATTCGCAGCGGCTCCCCGGCCGGATAGCTGTTGTCTGCCCGCTGCGGGATCAAATAGTGAGCGCTGACCTGTGTCTGATTAGGTTGCGTCAGAATTTGCAGTGACTCCGCCCAGTTGCCGGCGGTGTAGTGCAACACGATAAAGCGCACCCGGCCATTGTGATTGGCGGCACTGAACTGGCGGCTGACACTGTGATCAAGCGGCACCGGATAATCTCGCACAGGCGCACAGCCGGCAAACAGCAGCAGGCAGAGCAAAGCAGGCAGCCGGCGAAAGATAGTCAACACACTGAAAGCTCCCTGTAGCGGTCCAAGCGATGAAAAAGACTGTCGGCGGCTTTTTACCATAAAGCGACCCGCTTTGGCAGATGAAAAAGCGGCGCAGGTGACAACGAAGCCGTAACAGGCTGGCTTTTGGCTGTGGCGTCTTGGTATGCTGCCAGCACCGACAACAGCGCGACTGCGCGCAGGCAACGGCTTCATGTGTATCACTTTTTTATGCTAAATCCAGTCAGCAGAACTACGCATTCCGCGGTTGCCGTGGCCTTCGGCACCACATTCACGGTGCTCAGCACCCAATACATCGCAAGCCAAAGGAGCCACAATGACCGCGGCCAAGCCTGATTTTATCCCACAGGGCGCGCAGGCTTTGTTGTTGTCTTTTCCGGCAGAGCCTTCTGCCGAACTGTTGCAGCTGATAGCAGTGACCCGGCAACTATTACTCGAAACGCTGCCAGAGCAGCTACTGGAAACAGTGCCGTCATACAACAGCCTGTTATTGGTTTTTAAGCCCAGACTGACAGATCATCAGCAATTGACCATGCTGATATGCCAGCTGTGGCCACACATCAGCCAGCGAGCTGGAGCTCAGGCCAGTGGCGACGGCAAATTGATTGAACTGCCTTGTTATTACAGCGCGCAGACCGGCCCGGATCTCGCCGTCGTCGCGGCGCGCCATCAACTCAGTGTGGCGCAGGTCATTGAACTGCACAGCAGGCAAAGCTATCAGGTGTATGCCATTGGTTTTGCGCCTGGTTTTGCTTATCTGGGTTTTATCAGCGAGCAAT
This sequence comes from uncultured Rheinheimera sp., assembly GCA_966252055.1. Lineage (GTDB taxonomy): Bacteria > Pseudomonadota > Gammaproteobacteria > Enterobacterales > Alteromonadaceae > Pararheinheimera. The sequence continues at coordinate 4,996 of CBINNO010000171.1, forward strand.
TGGCCACCCCGAGGCTTGCGACCCCAAGGCGCAGTGTGCCGGCCGGCAGTGTCGCCATTGCTGACCGTCAAACCGCGGTGTACCCGGCGCAATCGCCGGCTGGCTGGCATGTTCTGGGCAATTGTCCGCTTCGGCTGTTTGATTTAAATCGCCAGCCCGTCATGCCTTTTGCAGTTGGCGATTCGGTACGGTTTGTGCCGATTGAGCTTGCTGAGTTTCACCGGCTTGGCGGTCAGCTGCCGACGCCGCAAGATTGGGGGCAGTCATGAGTCTGTTGGCGTTACATTGCCATGACGGCGTCCAGTTACAGGATGCCGGGCGCACTCAGGTTGCCAGCCTTGGCCTGACTCAGAGCGGTGCGCTGGATTTAACGGCAGCGCGCCTGGCCAACGCGCTGGTGGGCAATCACAGTGAGGTGGACGGACCTTGCCCGCCGGTGCTGGAGATCACCCTCGGCGGTGTGGCTTTTCGAACAGAGGCTGCCATGCAGCTGGCTTTTTGTGGCGCCGATTGCCCGCTGTCAGTCAATGGTCAGCCGGTGTCCCGGTATCAGACCTTGTCGCTGGCGCGCGGCGATTTACTGCAAATTGGCTACAGTACAGGGGGTTCTCGTCTTTATCTGGCAGCAGCGGGTGGTTTTCTGGCGCCGCAAGTGCTGGGCAGCTGCGCCACAGTGCGGCGCGAACAGCTGGGCGGCACCGATGGCCGCGGTGCGCCGGTCAAAAGCGGCGATCTGCTGGTAACCGGCGCTGGAACAGGGGCCACAACAGGGGTTGCTCCCATCCGTTCATTGCCTTATCAGCAACATTACCGTCACCGGCGGCTCCGTACCCTGGCGCTGGTCAGTGGTTTACCACTGCCCGGAACCATCGCCAGTGAGCTTGCGGCCCGGATCTGGCAGCTCAGCCCTGACAGTGACCGAATGGGTGTGCGCCTGCGCGGGCCGGCACTTGGCGCGCTCGCAACCACTATGTTGTCCGAAGGCGTTTGCCTCGGCACCGTGCAGTTACCACCCAACGGCCAGCCGTTGGTGATGCTCAATGATCACCAGACCATTGGCGGTTATCCAAAACTGGGCGTCATCACACCACAGAGCTGCGAATTGCTGGCTCAGGCACAACCGGCTGATCTGGTGCGTTTTTGCTTTCAGACACCGGAGCAGGCGTTATCCGCTGAACGTGCACGTCTGACTGCGCTACAGCAGCAAATTGATCAACTGATGAGCAGGTACTGAAAATGCCGGCGGTCAGCGGGCAGATGCCAGCCGGCTTTTCAACGCTGCCATTCGCATAAGGCTCTAAAACGCTGTGACAGCTTCAACCCATTTGTCCAGCAAAGGACGACCCTGCGTGACCGCCGTCGGCGCGTTGACCATCGCGACAAAGATCCACGGCTGCTGCCTGCTGTCGTAGACAATACCGGCCAGCGCCGTGGCGTCGCGCAAAGTGCCGGTTTTCAGCCGGGCACGGTCGGCTACGCCGGCCTTTGTCAGCCGATTACTGAGCGTCCCGTCGACCCCAGCGCGCGGCAAACTGCTGAGCAGCTCCGGCCACCAAGGCTGATTGCTGCTGTATTGCAGCACTGCCGCCAGTTGGCGGGGGCTGATGCGGGTTGTTCGGGACAAGCCAGAGCCGTTGTCAAGTTGCAAACCTTGGGTACGGATGCCAGTTTGGTGCAGCCATTGCGACAGCAACTCAGCGGCGTGTTGTGAGGTGTCAGCGCTGGCTCCAGCGCTGGCCGCCGGCGCACTGGACTCAGGTTGTACGGCCAGTTGTAACGCCAACAGCCGGGCGATGCCGTTGTCTGAGTACTTATTCAGTTGCTGGATCAGCGCAGGCAAAGGTCGGCTGCTCACTTGGGCAACAGGCATCGCATCGGCAGGCGTGACGCCACGTTGCACCCGCGCGGCAGGCGCCAGTGATTTGCCAAAACGTCCACCCAGTGCCTGCCAATAATGCGAAAGCGCCAGTTGCCACAAACTCTGATGGCTCAGCCAGGCCCGGTTAAACTGCAGGTCGCAATGGCGGGGAAAGTTGCCACTGAGCGTCAACAGGACTGTGCCGGGCCGCGAGCCGGCGCTTTCCGAGATGTGCCACTGTTCTGGTGTCGCCGCCTGACAGGGCTGGTCGGTCAGCACAAAACGGGGTTCAATTTGTAGCTCACGCAGCTGCGGCAGACTGGCAACCCGCACCTGGCGATCATCCGAGCTCAGCTGCAGCAGCAGCATCTGCTGATTCAGACCCAATGCATCCGGCACATAGTTGTAGCGGGCGCGTGGCGCTTCATCAAAAGGCGGCGCGACGGGCAGCTCAGGCGTAAACAAGCTGCGGTCGAGTACAAAGCCCTGGCTCAGTTCGCGGGCACCTGCAGCATAGAGCTGTTCAAGCAACTGATACAGCCGGCTGAAATCCAGATCAGGGTCGCCACCGCCACGCAGATAGACAGGTGCTGCCACACGACCATCAGCGGCCGGCTGGCGCAGCGCCTTTGTATCAGCGGCACTTATCATCAGTGTCGTCTGCGCCTGCCAGCGGGCACCTAACAGCTCAAGCGCGGCGGCGCTGGTCAACAATTTGATGGTGCTGGCCGGCTGCAGCGGGGCGTCCATGTTCAAGGCTACCTGCCCGGTGGCATTGCCCTCCGCTGTCAGCGGTTGCACCAGCAAGGCGACGTCTTCCGCCCGCAGTCCGGCCGCGCGAATATCTGTCTGTAATTGTTGTTGCAAGGCGCGCGGCCCGCTGTTGACCGCGGTACTGGCACAGCCGCTTAGCAGCGAAGCGGCGATGAGCGCCGCCGGCCACAACAGCAAATGACGACTGCGAACTGCGGACCTTTTGCTGCCAAACGATGAAATCTGGCCTGCGGCGGCCAGCGACGTCAGGCGTGAAAGGGAGCGGCAACACAAATCATGCATAAAAAACACTCAATTAAGGCGCGATATAGGGCTGGCAGGCGCGCAGCGCCGGATTGTCCAGCATAAAACCTGTTTTCGGACTCAGCTGGAGGGGCCGGTCGATCTGCGGTTGCCATTTGGCCACCAGCGCTTGTCCGGCCGGTGAACGAATTGCCTGCTCAAAGCGCTGTTGCAGCAAAGTCGCAAGCGCGGCGTCTGAGCCCGGCGACAAACCAATAAAATTTTCACTGCAGAACAGCTGCCAACGAGGCGTCAAGGCCAGCCCGGCTTTGCCTTGCTGCAACACAGGCTCTTCCAGATCG
>CBINNO010000172.1:0-8209 GCA_966252055.1 uncultured Rheinheimera sp.
TGCATTCCTTGTTCTTTTAAGGCCCAAACTAGCTGAGCTGGCCGGGTTTTACCAGCCTGACATCAGTCTCACATTGTACGGCTTCCAAGGACCTCACAAAAAAGACAATTTTCATGTAAAACTCAACAAAATACCATGTTGTGTAGCATCAGCGCTTCCGGGAGTTTTGACTGGGAACATGGGTAGGAAGGGCAGCACCTTGCAAGCACGCCTTAGCGGTCACACCCAACTTGCAGTTGTGAAAGTCTCTACTTTCGTCTGATCGGAAGCTGTTTTGCCTTGCTGGCAATTTGTTGTGATAACAGCGCTATTGTTAAATAAAATTAAATACAATAACATTCTTTGTTTTACTGCTTTTTAGACTGATTCACTGTAAGGATGCGCCCTCCGATGTCGCTTCGCATGTTCATTTTCTTAACGGCCTCACTCGCACTGGTGCTGTCAGCACCGCTCCGTGCGCAGGTCTCTACGTTGTCAGTCGCAGAGCAATTTTTTGCGCTGAAGCACAGTAAAAGCAAAAACGAAAAAGACAGCGACGGCGATGGCTGGCCGGATCGACGCGACGCCTTTCCATATGACAGAACGGAATGGCTGGATACAGATCGCGACGGCATCGGCAATAATGCTGATCGGGATGATGATAACGATGGCGTTGCAGACGTGGACGACGCTTTTCCGCTCGACAAAACCGAGTGGCTGGATACTGACGGAGATGGTATCGGTAACAATACCGACCCAGACGATGACAATGACGGCGTCACGGACAGGGAAGACGCCTTTCCAACCGACCCAACAGAAACAGTGGATGCAGACAAAGACGGGGTAGGCGCTAATCGCGATCAGTTCGACCAAGATGCCTTCTGCTGGCGCGCCGAAGATGCAGACAGCAATGGCTGTCTGCTCAGCCAGCTGAACCAGCTGCAACGCAGCCAGCTGGCCAGCGACGGCAACAATACTCTGCTGATCATCGACAACAGCAAGCAAATGCTCTACCGATACGCACTGAACAGCAGAACTATTACGTTACGCCAGTCTATTCCTGAGCTGGGTCCATTGCAGCAGTCGCCATACAACTACTATCAAAACAACCATCTGCTGTATCACAAGCAACATCAGAAGTTTTATTTCCTGTCGGCAGATGGTTTAAAACTGTACCAGCTGGCGGCTCAGGGCAATGCGGCCACTGTGCACCGCGAATGGACCAATCGTGCTTATAACCTGCATGACGCCGGTAATTTCCTGACAGTCGAATTAGCCGCTTACGGCAGCTTTTCAAATGGTAACTCATTGGTACTGAATGCCGCTGGTTCCCAGGTGAACCAGTTTTCAAATCTGACTGTCGGAAACCACAGCGCTTTCGATCCGCTACAACAACGGATCTTTTATTTCAGGGACTGGCTCTCGCCCAATGATGTGCACTGGAGCGTGTTCAATCAGAGTACCGGGCTTCCGGGGGCCAGTCTGGAATCCCCTTATCATGGTGACTATCTCATCACAGGCCCGATCCGTGTCAGTCCGGATGGCTCCAGGCTATTGCTTGGTTCCGGTGATGTCTACAACAGCAATGATTTAACCTGGCGGACCAATCTGGGTGGTCCGCATATTGACGCACTATTTCTGGCAAACGGCGAAAGTATGCGTCTGCGACAGCAAGCTGTCGGCGAGGTGGTACATAGTGAGCTGATCCGGCAAAACGCCAATGGTCTGATTCTGGAACAGCAGCGTTTTACTGGCAGGCCTCTGGCTCTGTTGCCAGCCGGCCAGCAGGTGGCCAGTCTGTTTGTTCACAACAATCAGCTGCAGCTGCGAACCGACCAGCCGTCTGATGATCGTGATGGCGATGGCGTGCCCAATCTGCAGGATGATTTCCCCGATGACCCTGCGGCAGCGCTGGACAGCGATTTAGATGGTGCGCCTGATAGCTGGCTGCCCGGAAAAACCGCCGCGGACAGTACTACCGGGCTCCAACTGGACGCCTTTATCCGCGATTCGGCCTGCCAGCGCAGTGATCAGGCGACTCAGGCTGGTCATTGCGATATCGCCGCCCAGATGCCAGCCCAGCTAAACCCGGACCAGATTGTCAGCGACAATAATGGTTTGATTTATCTGTACAGCAAAGCGGACCGGCGTATTTATCGCTGGTCATCGGCGACGCAGGCTTACCTGAATCCACTGCTCCTTCACACCACATTTCAGGCGACGTTGCAGCAACCGCCGCGCAATATCGCCTTACACCCGCTGCACCAGCGGATTTATCTGAATTACGACAACGGTAAAATTGGCGCACTCAGCCTGAGCACTGGCCGGGAAAGCCATTTCGCTGGAATGGCTACCGCCGGCAATATCCACGCCGCAGGCAAGTTCCTGATCGCCCAGGATAACAGTGGCGCCTGGAACACCCACTATGTCTACAATGCCAACGGCTTAAAAGTCGATCAAAAAGACTGGAAAGACCCGATTGGCACGCTGGCGTGGCACGCTGGACTGAATCGTTATTTCCATACCAGACCTGGCACTTCCCCCGACGATATTGAATGGGGACAACTCAATCAGGATGGTGAAATAGTTGCTGCCGGCGATAGCCCCTACCACGGCGACCATGCTATTGGTAATCAGCTCTTTTTGTCAGCAGACCAGCAATATTTGCTCAGTAACTCAGGTCATGTTTATAAAGCTGCGACCTTAGCGCTGGACGGAGCACCTTTAAACATCACGTGGTTTACCACCGCCAGCTGGCAGCCGACGCTGTTACTAATCGGTTCAAACCAGACTCTGAGTGGCTATCACAGCGCGACCAGGGCCGCCGAATTCAGTTTGCCGATGAGCGGCACCATCCGGCATATTGCCGCTAATTCTGAGCTGGCCACTGTGGTGCTGCAACAGGACAACACTATCCGTTTCTACTCGCTGCCATTGGGTGATCAAGACCAGGATGGCCTGCCAGACTGGTGGGAGCAACTGCACGGTTTTGATAATCAAACTGCGGCGGATGCGCAGAGCGATGCAGACAATGATGGACTGACCCAACTGCAGGAGTTCACGCACAGAACTAATCCACGCAATCCGGATTCCGACGACGATGGACTGACTGATGGGATGGAAATCAATACCTACCGCACTTCAGCGCTAAACCCTGATACCGACGGTGACGGCCTGAAGGATGGTGAGGAAGTGCTGTCGTATCAGACCAACCCGCAGTCTCGCGACAGTGACAACGATGGCCTGAGCGATCTGCTGGAAATCAGGGATTACCAAACCAATCCAAACCACGCCGACACTGATGGCGATGGTTTAGCAGATAAATGGGAAGTCGAAAATGGCACCGATGCCAAAGTGGCCGATGCCAACGCCGATCCGGATCAGGACGGCCTGACCAACCTGCAGGAGCTGCAGCAAAAAACCTTACCGACCGTTGCAGATACAGATCAGGATGGTCTGAGTGATGGCGTCGAAGTCAACACCCACAAGACCGATCCGCTGTTGGCAGACACCGACGACGACCAACTGCCGGATGGCTGGGAAGTGCTGCATCAGCTGAATCCCAAACTGGCGGCAGATGCCGACGCCGATCCGGACCGGGACGGTTTCAGCAACATTGAAGAATATGTCTATCAAAGTCTGCCGCAGGATGTATTGTCGCGGCCACAGGGATTCGCCTGGAGTCACACGCTCGGAGACGTCGGGCAGCGCGCGGTGCAACCGCTAAAAGCCGGCGAGCTGAGCATGAATCTGATTTGGCAACAAACGCATGGACTGACCGGATCCGTGCTGCCAGTGATCCACAGTAACAATGCGGTTCACATTCTCAGTAGCCCAACAAATTCTGGCTCCAGGCTGATAAGCTTTAGCGACATGGGAAACCCATTGTTGCAACGCGATCTCAGCATCAGGACGACTAAATACGGCATTCTGAACAGCGAGTTGCTAGTTGTAAATCCTGACAACTATCTGCGTGGCTATCAGTTAACTGACGGCGAACTAATACGGAAAACAGCTATTTCGAATGTCAGTTCAAGTGATATCGGCTCTGATCTGCTCAATATCGCAAATGGCATTTACTGGTCTTCAGACAGCAGCCTGTCTGGTTTTGATCCGTTGCAGAATGCCCTGAGCAGTCAACACCCGCTGACCGTCAGTCAAAATGCTGGTCCGCAATACAGTATCGGCGACAACCGGCTGTCAGCTAAGGCTCAGGTCATCATGGCACGTAGCTATCAGTATTTGGTGCAGCAGCACCTGGCTCCTGCCGGCAGTAAGACAGCTATAGCACTTGCTGATTGTCTGCATGGAAATATGCCCAATCATGCATACAGAAACTACATTCATTTCAACGGTTTCTATGCACAGCAAGGCGCTGCAAATCAGGTCTTTACCGCAGGTGCTTCCTGTGTGGCCGGTTATAACACGACCAACAACAGCCTGTTGTGGCAAGTGAACGGTAACTCTGGCGGTCAACTGGCAGTGCTGCCGACCAAAGTGGCGGCTATATTGCACCGCAGCCAGCTGGCGCTCATGGATTCCCGCAGTGGCAGCATTCTGAAAAACTGGCAGGCACCGAATAGCAAACAGATCATTTATGGACCGATCGCGACACTAAGCCACGTGTTTGTCGGCACAGATACAGACACTTATGCGCTGGACCTTGAGACTTTCACGCTGCGCTGGCAATACCCGGTGTCCGGTTATCTGACGCTGCAGCCGGATCACAAACTTTATGTGACGAACCAACAACAAGTCAGTGTGTTCGCGTTAAATACTGATACAGATAAAGATGGCATGCCAGACTGGTGGGAGCGGCAATATCAACTCAATGCCAACAGCGCAGCCGATGCTGCTGCCGACAAAGACAGTGATGGCCTGAGTAATCTGGCAGAGTATCAGGCTGGCAGCGATCCCAACCTGACAGATACCGACGGCGATACCTTGTTGGACTTTGCCGAAGTGCAAACCTACCGGACACACCCGGCAAAAGCCGATACCGATGGTGACGGCCTGCAGGACAATGTTGAACTGCAACAGCACGGCACAGATCCAAAACAAGCCGACACGGATCGGGATGGCTACCACGACGGATTGGAAATTCTGATTTATCACACGGATCCATTAGATGCAGCATCGCGGCCCTCGGCCTGGGCTAATGTCACAGAATCATTTGAAAATCTACAACTCATGGCTCCGGGCTGGATTTTAGGCGGTTTCTACGCAGATACCTCGGAACAACAGCATGGCAGCCAGGCGCTGCGTTCCCCCGTAATAGGCGACTCCGAGACTGCCACGCTGAAGCTGGAACAGGAATTTGTGAGTGGCACCCTCAGTTTCTATTACAAAACAGATTCTGAAGCTTGCTGTGACCGGTTTGAGCTATGGGTCGATGGCAACCTGGTTCGCGGTGAATACAGCAGCACGTGGAAGGAATTTTCGCATCGGCTGCCCCAGGGCAGGCACAGCATCGAATGGCGTTATCGCAAAGATAGTTCTGTTTCAGCTGGGAAGGATGCGTTGTTTATCGACAATGTCCGTTTTACTGCACAGTAACGGCAGCCCTGCCCAATCTGGCAGGGCTTTTCCAGCAAAAAAACAGACGTTAGCGCATACAAGATACCCAACAACAATAACATGAGTTAACTCGGAGCCTGTCCATGCGTCCTGTTCATTCGTTCTGGCTCTTGTCCGGTCTTATTGCCAACGCTGCTGCCGCACAGGTTCAGCTCTCGCTCGCCGAACAATATTTTGTGCTGAAACAAGCCAAACAGACCGTCACAGTGCTCGATACAGACCAGGATGGCATACCCAACCATCTTGACCCGGACGATGACAATGATGGGGTTCCCGATGAACAGGATGCCTTCCCGTTGGACCCCACCGAGTGGCTGGATACTGATGGCGACGGCATTGGTAATAACGCCGACCCGGACGATGACAATGATGGGGTTCCAGATGCCTCAGATGACCTGCCACTGGATCCGACTGAAAGCCGGGATCAGGACGGTGACGGAATCGGCGATAACCGGGATCAGTTTGATTTGGATGCGTTCTGCTGGCGTCAACAAGACGGTGACTCCAACGGCTGTTATTTGTCTCAGATTAAAAATCTCAACATCGATCTGCTAAAACCAAATCCCTATGAACCGAACTGGGTCAGACAAGTCGACAGCGATCTTCAGCAAAGCATTGTTTTTATCGACCAGCAACGCAGCACTGTGTATCGTTTTGACGTCAACAGTAAAATACTGACTTTAAAAGAAAAACTGCAACTCCCTCAACATTTGCTACTGAGTGTCCGGTATGTTGCCGCACATAAAAAGTTTTATCTGCTGGCAAAAGGCAGCCGTCAGTTGTTCAGTCTGACAGCCGATAGTTCTGCCGTCTTTCAGGAACCAGATTTACCTGTTGCCGCTGAAACATTAACAGATGCCGGCCGGTTTTTTATCATCCGCCAGACGGATGGCAAACTACAGTTGTTTGACGCCAATGGCGCATTTGGTGCAGCAAAAGACAATGAACATCAATATTTTAAACCTGGGGTCTCGTACTCCTACATCCCGGCTTTACAGCAATTATTCAGTGGCGGGCAGGAAAAACCCCGCCTCAGCATAAATCAGCAAACCGGTGAGATAACCACCGTGGTCAGTAGCCATGATTACCGATCTTTAACAGGCCCGATTTCGGTTTCAGCCCACGGTGGCCGGCTCATCACAGGCAGCGGTGATGTATTTGATGCAAACAGCCTCAGCTGGCAAAACAACTTTGGTGATGGAAGCGCAGGACAGCTGTGGCTGCCAAATGATGACCTGGTGCAACTGCACACCTATCAGAGCCGGGAGGCTGACGCCAGCTTCAAAGACATCGTTACCCTGACCCGTAAGAATGCCAAAGGGGGTGTAGAAGAAGCTCTGAGCTGGCCAGGAACGGCTAAATTGTTGCTTCCGGCAGCGGATGTACAACTGGTGTTGTATCAGACTGACGGCCAGTTACAGCCTAAATATTATCGTGCATCGGATGACACTGATCGCGATGGTGTCCCGAATGCGCTTGATGCTTTTCCAAATGACGCCGCCGCATCCAAAGACACAGACTTTGACGGTGCGCCAGATGGCTGGAACCCCGGAATGACGCAAGCGCAGAGTACTACAGGGTTAATACAGGATGCGTTCCCGACGCAAGCAGCTTGCCAGCAAATGTCAGACAGCAACGCCAGCGGACAGTGTGATTTGGCTAAATTCCATCAGTCACTGGACTGGAGCCAACCCGCCAGTCGTTTCTTTCATAATGGCATTTTGTACCTATTTTCTTCAGAACAGCAGCGCGTTTTCCGCTGGTCTGCTGAAACTCAGCAAATGCTGGATCCGTTAGTTATTCGCGATAAATATCAACATCCAGCGCTCAAACCGGGTGCTCAGCATTTATTATTGCATCCTTCGCATCAAAAATTTTACCTGCACTATCTGTCTGGACAGGTCTACAGTCTGCCGCTTACTGGTGGACTTCCGTCGTTTTTTGCCGGTTCCGGGAGCGCGCCGATCACCAATGACAGCCTCAGACCATTGATGTACGCCGGCGCTTATTTGCTCATGCAAGAAAGAGGGTCAGAACAGCATTGGACCCGTCTGCACAGTTTCACCAGCGACGGGCAACTCGCCGGTACGACACGTGGCAACAACTCATTTGGAGCCGTCTGGTCTGAGCATCGTCAGATGTTGGTGTACGCAAAATATGATGCGGGCAAACACGTACAATTTACCGCCATGGATTCAAATGGCCAGTTCACCTATGCCGGTTATGACAGTAAATGGGATTTGTGGGACTACAGCCAACTTCCTACGTTGTTTCTGGCCGACGATGAGTCGGCAGTACTTACCAACACTGGCTACCTGATCAAGCTGGGAACGACGCGCACCCTCATCAGGCTGCAGAACGTCAACCCAATCAGTCAGGCCATGTGGAGCGGAAACCATCTTTGGCTCGCAGCCGACAATAACCTGGTGATTTTGAACCGCCAAAGCTTAGAACAGCTGTCCAGCCGAACTCTGCCGGGGCCAATTGTTCAGTTATACGGCCACAAGAATCAACACTTCGCCTTGTATCAGAACGGTCAGGAACTGGTTGTGACAGAAATAGAGCTACCTGCGTTCGGGCAAGCGACAAGCGCGGCTCAGCTATCAGTCCGGCCTTCGCAAGGCTGATAACAGGCGGGTTTGCGCGGACAACT
>CBINNO010000173.1:0-8196 GCA_966252055.1 uncultured Rheinheimera sp.
CCGTGGCGCCTGCGGTGCCGTCTGTCCCCGTGGTTACCCCGCTGGTCACGCTGCCAGTATGTCGCCTTGCCTTATGGTTAATCTGCTGTTTGGAATCATGGACCACCAAGCAGGAGCATTTGATGAACAACCTCAACCGTCTTGTTATTTCAATCAGCATCAGCAGCCTGATCGGCTGGAGTGGCCTCGCTGTGGCCGACAGCAATACAAACACTGCACAGCTGGCCGCTGCACAAGCAACAGCCCTCGGCAACACATCAACAACCCTCAGCGCAGCACAAATCCGCCAGCAGGTGGAGCAGGTCAATGCGGCACAAAACCAGATGATGCGTCAGGGCTCAGTGCCGGCCGATATTGCCGCATTATTTGCGCTCTACAGCGCCGGTTTCAGTTATTTGCACCCGCAATATGGCGGCACATACAGCCGCGCCGAACTGGAGCAAAATTCACTGCGCAATCAGGCGGCCGGGCGTTTTAATCTGACACAGGACCGCTACCAGATCCGCCAAATTCTGACCGGCCACAATGCGGCTGCGGTCGAACGGCTGGAGCTGGCGAGCGGCCAGACACATCTGACGGTGTTCGAATTTAGCGGTGACAAAGTGTCGCGCATTATTGAATACTGGCAATAAATCACGCCGCAACTTCAGCAGGAACAAAGAATGTATCAGGGCAGTTGTTTATGTGGGCAGGTCCGGCTCAAGGTCGCAGGCCCGATTGAATCGGTGATCCATTGCCATTGTTCAAGGTGTCGCAAAAGCAGCGGCACCGCTTATGCCACCAATGGTTTTATCGCCCGCAGCGGCCTGACGATTGAAACAGGTGCTGAATTCATCCGCAGTTATCAGTCGGCGCCAGGCAAGCTGCGGCATTTTTGCGGCAACTGTGGCTCGCCGCTTTACAGCAGCAACGAACAGACGCCAGAGCGGCTGCGTATCCGGCTGGGCGTGCTGGATTCGGATATTGTTGAACGGCCGGTCTCGCACAACTTTATGTCGTCGCGGGCCAACTGGGATGACCCGGACGCAGTGCTGCCACATTCCGACGGCTATGAAGCCGGCCGCGACTGACCACAGCATCACTGTCCGGACTTGTCAGCACGGCTGGTTCGACTTAAGGTAAACCGTTGCCAAAGCGCGGATGGCGCAGGTAACCCCGATTTGTCAGTGCCTGTTCGTCAGTGCCTCTGACCGCACTGCAACTGCCCGGAGCTTTAAGATGGACCAGCCTGATACCCGCCAACGCATTGTTATTGCTGCAGATCAGCTGTTTTATCAGCATGGTTATGCGCATTGTTCCTTTAGTCAGATCGCCGAATCTGTGGGCGTTTCCAGCGGCAATTTTTATCAGCACTTCAGCAGCAAAGACGACATTCTGGCTGCTGTGATCGGGCAACGCCAGCAGCGGACCCGCCAGATGTTGGCCGGCTGGAGTGAAGGCCGTACGCCCAAAGCGCGCATCCAGTGTTTTATCCGTATGTTTGAACAACATCAGCTGCAGATCAGCCGCTTTGGTTGCCCGATTGGCACTTTATGCGCTGAACTGACCCGGCTGGCGCATCCGCATGCTCCCGGCGCCCGTCAGCTTTTTGATTTGATGCTGCATTGGCTGCGTGACCAGTTTGTTGAACTCGGCCGGGTGGACGACGCCGACACGCTGGCGATGCATCTGCTGGCGAGCAGTCAGGGCGTCGCCACACTGGCCTGCACCTACCAGCAACCCGCGTTGCTGCAAGCCGAAGTGGTGCGTTTAACTGAATGGCTGGACCGCTGCAGCCCTGACTGAAGCCAAGTCAAAACAAGGAGTTGCTGATGGACCAAACGATCATCGGGCCCGACGGTCAGCCGCGTTGTCGCTGGAGCGCAGCCGCGCCTGAGTTTGTCGCGTATCACGACCAGGACTGGGGTTATCCGGTCGCCGACGATATCCGGTTATTTGAAAAGATTTGCTTAGAGACTTTTCAATCGGGCCTGAGCTGGCGCACCATTCTGGCGAAAAGGCCGGCGTTCCGGCTGGCGTTTGCCGGTTTTGATTTTCAGCAGGTGGCGCTGTTTACTGAGGCGGACGTGGCGCGTTTGCTGGCGGACAGCGGGATAGTGCGCCATGAAGGCAAAATCCGGGCGGTGATTAACAATGCCGCCCGCGCGGTCGAGCTGGTGCAACAACAAGGGTCGCTGGCGGCTTTTTTCTGGCAGTTTGAGACGCCACAGGCCGAACTTGCCACGCCACAAACACAGTCCAGTTCGGCGCAGTCGGTGGCCTTGTCCAAAGCCCTGAAAAAACTTGGCTGGCAATTTGTCGGCCCCACCACCTGCTTTGCTTTTATGCAGGCGATGGGGCTGCTGAACGATCATGCGACCGGCTGTGTCTGCCGGCCGCTGGCGACGGCCGCGCGGGCAGCCTTTGTACCGCCGGGGCGGGGCTGACCAGCCTTTGTTCTGCAGATAGCGCGTTAAATTCCCTCAAACAGAAACCTAGCCCAAACCGCGACGGCCGACTATGCTGACAAACGCTTATTTCAGTGGTGCAGAACGCCCGGAGCCTGTATGCAGGTCAGTGTTTATTTATTATTTGACGGCCAGTGCGCCGCCGCTTTTGCCTTTTATCAGCAGATCTTTGGTGGTGAACTGAGCCTGATCACCGTCGGCGATTCGCCGCTGCGCGACGCCTTTGCGCCTGCTTTACAAACGCGGGTGCTCAATGCCCGTTTGCAGGCGGCCGGGCTCGATCTGTCCGCCTCCGACTGGCTGCATCCGGTTGAACAGCCGCAGCGTGGCAATCTGCAGTGCTTGTATATCAGTGGCGGCAATGCCGCCGATACTGCCGCTTTATTTGAGCGTTTGTCGCAAGGCGCGACGGTGACAGATCCGTTGAGCGCGCAGCCTTTTGGCCTGTATGGCGCGCTCAATGACGCTTTCGGTGTGCGCTGGATGTTTCATGCGGTGACGCCTGCACAGCCCTGAAGCGGCTGATTGGGGCTGCTGCCTGAAGCGGCTGAGCGCGCGGCTGACAGTGCACGACAGCTGCCGCGACGTTTCGAAGTGATTTTTAGCGCTGACAGGGATGTGTGCGGGCATAGTGCCATGCCGTTGCTGTTGGCGTCTGACAAGGAGAGTGCGATGAAAATCATCTTAAGTGGTCTTACTGTTTTATTGCTCGGCGGCTGCGCCACTCAGCCGGTTGCTGTGGCGCCTGAAACCGCCGCGGCGGTAAAACCTGCGGTGGCGCCAGAGCCGGCCGTCGCCAGCATGCCAGCTGCCGCTTGTGTCGGCAGCACAGCACTCAGCGCTGAGCTGGCGGCGCAGTTTGAACCGGTCACAGATGCGGTGTTACTGCAATCGGCGCTGGGCGAGCCGGGCAAAGGCGCTTTGTGTCAGGGCGCGGTTTATCAGAGTAAAGCCGGCAGCGACGTGCGGATTTACCGGTCCTGGAACAGCACCAATCCGCGCAGTCAGTCCGGCAACTGGTGGGCTTTTGACAAGCCTGCCGGGCTCGTCAGCCTGTTTCGCCGCGATTATGCGGTCTGCTATCAGTGGTCGCCGCTGGATAAACTGCAAAGCTGCCGTTTAAAACCGGGCACTAAAATTGTGGTTGGCAACGGTCAGAGCGCCCTTTGCTCTGAGTATCTGAGTTACCCGGTGTCTGCCACCCAGCAAGTGTTTATCGCCAATGCGGCCGAAGATGTGCTGGATTGCAGCACAGCGGACGGTGTTTTCAGCTGGCAATAAGTGCTTTTTATGCTGGCGGCCACCCATCAGCCGGTCGGCCCGGCTTGTGTTAACGGCGCCGGCTGGTTAGGCTGCCAGAGCTGGCACACGGCTCCGGCACCTGACATCCAGGTCAAACGCCAGCCAGGTAGTGAGTAAGCACCCATGATGAAATACAGACCAACAATGTTAACCGCTGCGCTTGGCGTCACGCTGCTGACACAAAGTGCCTGCAGTACCCACGGCGAGCTGTTGTATCTGACGCCGGCCGGCGAGCAAAAAACCGCTTGTGCCACCGAATACAGCGGCGCGCCGGCGGTGGACCGTTATGCCGTTGAGTATGTGCTGGCGTCTTGCGCCCGCGAGGCAGCGGCACGGGGCTATCAGGTAGTGGACCCGACGCTGTTGCAGCTGGATTTAGCCGTGGCAGCGCCGCCAGCCGGGCAGCGCTGGAGCTTTGAACTGGCGACTTTGCAGCATCGCCGCGGTTTACTCAGTGACAAAGAATATGGTTATCTGATTGGCTGGCTGGACCTTGAACATGATGTCAAAGGCCAGCCGGCAGCAGTTCGCTCAGATTTCGCCCTGCATGATGACAACGCGCTGCCTGCGGACGGTAAATAGTCAAATATTAGGGAATATTGTTATCAGAATGTACTAATTCACCCGCTCCGTGTTAGTCTCGCTTTTTACGCCAACCGCTTTTTTGAGTTTTACCGATGACCAAACCTTTCCTGAGCGGCCTGCTGATGCTGGCCGGTACCCTGTTGTTATCGCCAAATGCTGCCAGCGCAGCGGATGCCAGCACGGATCTGACCGCTTTGCTGGCGCGAAATCCAACCTTTTCCGACGTGCAGATTTCACCAGACGGCCGTTTTCTGGCGGTGGCGGTGTATAAAGACGACCAGCGCCAGTTGCTGTGCCTCAAGCGCGACACACTGGAAGCGGTGGGCGGCCTGCGGCTTAGCGGTAAAGACGAAGTCGGGAATTTTTTCTGGGCCAACGATGAGCGGCTGGTGCTGAAAATTATGAGCCGTTCGCCGTGGGAAAAGCAGGCCAAATATTATGGCGAGCTGTTTGGTGTCAACTGCGACGGCTCGCGCAAAGAGCTGCTGTTTGGCTACCGGGTCGACGACCAGCACGGCGTGTCGCGCAACAAAGCCATGCGGGCCTGGGCCGACATCGTGCACCGCTTGCCGGATGACCCGAAAAACATCCTGATAAGCTCGACCAAATGGAGCAAAGACCAAAGCGCCAAAGCAGAAATTTTCAGCATGGATATCTACACCGGCCAGCTGAAAAAGTTTGGCAAGACGCCGATTGGTTATGCCGACATCGTGGCGGGGAAAGACGGCACGCCACGGGTGGTCAGTGGCGTGGATGAGCATCACAAACAACGGGTTTATCTGGCAACCGCCGACGGCGAGTGGCAGGAAAGCCAGCTTTTTAATGGCATCGACCAGTTCACCGCGCTGCGGATGCTGGAAGATCAGAGCGGCTTTTATTTCTATGGCCGCTATCAGCGCGACCTGGCGGGCCTCTATCGTTACAACTTCCAGGACGCCAGCATTGAGCCGCTGTATGAACCCAAAAATGTTGATGTGACCCATGCGATGTTTACCACCGACGGCCAGAGTATTTACGCTGCGCGGCTGGATGAAAACTATCCAAGCTATCTGCTGCTGAGCAAAACCGCACCTGAAGCCGCGGTGTTCCGCCATCTGGCCGAACAGTTTGCCGGTATCGATGTGCAACTGACCAGCCGTACCGCCGACGGCAAACTCTGGGTCGTGCGGGTGGAGGCCGATATGCAGCCGCCGGTGTATTTCCTCTACGACAGCAGCAATAAAAAGCTGGGCCGCCTGGTCGACAGTTATCCGCACCTGCGTGGCGCGCAACTGGCTGAATCGGTGCCGGTGGAATTTGACAGTACCGACCAATTCAAAGTGCATGGTTACCTGACGCAGGGCGCCGCCAAAGACGGCAAAAAACCGCTGGTGGTATTGCTGCACGGCGGGCCTTATGGCGTGCGCGATTATTGGGGTTACAACGCCGAAGTGCAGATGCTGGCGGCCGCAGGTTTTAACGTATTGCAGGTCAATTTCCGCGCCTCGGCCGGTTATGGTGAAAAATTTGCTGACGCGGCGGACCGTCACTGGGGCGACACGGTGCAGCAGGACATTCTGGCCGGTGTGCGCTGGGCTGTCGGGCAGGGCGTAGCAACTGCCGGCAATATCTGTCTGATGGGCAGCTCCTTTGGGGCTTATGCCGCGCTGCAATCGGCGACACTGGCGCCTGAGCTGTTTAAATGCGCGGTGGGTGTGGCCGGGATTTACGACCTCACTTTACTGACCAAAAAAGGTGACATCACGCGGCTGGCTTATGGTGAAGCTTATCTGGACCGCGCGGTCGGCACCGACGAAGCGCAGTTAAAAGCGTTTTCGCCGGTCTATCAAGCTGGCCGCATTCAGGCCAATGTGTTGCTGATCCACGGCGAGCGCGACGAACGGGCACCGCTGATCCACGCCGAAAAAATGCAGGAAGCGCTGGAAAAAGCCGGCAAAAAAGTGCAATTCAGTGAATATGACGACGAAACCCATGGTTTTTATGCCGAGAAAAACCAGATCCGTTATTTCAATGAGGTGAAAACCTTCCTGCAAGGTCAGCTGCAGCGCTAAAGCCGCTGCGGCCCCAGCCCGGCCAGGCCCGCCTGGCCTGACCCAGCCTGGCTTTCCCTGACAAGCGCTGCGGCTTCGCAAATGCGGGTTGCAGCGCAGCAGGGGCGGGCTGCAAAACGCACGTTAACTCCAGATCACGCGCTCGCTACAGACCAAGACGCTTGCTGCAGACCAAAGCACTGACAGCAGTTGAGAACACTGTACGGCCAGGGATTTTGTTGGCAGACTGGGGCTTGCTGTCAGATTTTGCCCCAAAGCGCCTGCGGAGATCTCACTGTGCTGACTTCTTACACCGGCAGTTGCCATTGTGGCGCTGTCACTTTTGTCGCGGAGCTGGATTTAACCCAGAGTACCTATCGCTGCAACTGCAGCATCTGCCGCCAGAGCCGCTTCTGGCCGGCGGTGGCCCGCGACGGCCAGTTCCGGCTGCTCAGTGGCGAGGCTGAGCTGACGCGCTACACCTTTGGCCGGCATAAAAACGAGCATTATTTCTGCAAACATTGTGGCATCCGGCTGTTTGGCATCGGCACCGACACACCGGTCGGCCGGATGTATGGCGTCAATGTCGGTTGTCTGGGGCTCGATGATGCGCAGCTGGCCGCTTTGCCCATCACTTATGTCGATGGTTTGCATGACCGTTTTGCACCGCCGGCGCTGACCAGTTTCCTGTAACGGCAGAACGACCGGATGGATGCCCGCGCTGAGCTGTCTTTTTCGCAGCTGTTACAACAGGTGCAGTGCTGCACTTTGTGCCAGCCACACTTGCCGCTGCCGGCCAAACCCATTTTGCAAATGGCGCCGCAGGCGCGGCTGCTGATTGCCGGTCAGGCGCCGGGGCGCAAGGCGCATGACAGCGGCCGGCCTTTTACTGATGCAAGTGGCGCCAGGTTGCGCGACTGGCTGGGGCTGAGTGAAGCCGAATTTTATGACCCGGCAAAAGTGGCCATTCTGCCGATGGGGTTTTGTTATCCGGGCACTGGCCCGCACGGCGATTTGCCGCCACGGCCGGAGTGTGCAGCCAAGTGGCGGCAAGCCTTGCTGGCCCGGCTGCCCGCAGTAAAGCTTACGCTGGTGCTCGGCCAGTATGCGCAGGCTTATCATCTGCCGGTGTTACCGGGTGCTTCGCCATCCGCGTGGTCAGTGACCCAAACCGTGCAGCAATGGCGCCAGTACGGGCCGGCGCTGGTGCCGCTGCCGCATCCAAGCCCGCGCAATCAGCGCTGGCTGGTGCAAAACCCGTGGTTTGCCAGCGACTTGCTGCCGCTGCTGCGCCAGCAGATCCGACAAATTCTGGCGGAACCGGCACGGTAAAAGACGGCCGGCTGATAATTTTTAAAAAAATTTGCCGGTCCTTGTCGAAATTGCTGAATGCCAGGCGACCAGCAAACAGAAAGGCCTGTGGCAATGAGTCGCCAACCGGCTGTTTCTTTCACTCTGTGTTGGATCAACTAAGGAATAAACCCAATGGCGCGGATGATTTTTGTCAATTTACCGGTGGCGGATTTAGCGGCTTCGATGGCTTTTTATCAGGGGCTGGGCTTTAGCAATAACCCACAATTTACCGATGAAACAGCGGCTTGCATGGTCTGGAGCGACAGTATTTTTGTCATGCTGCTGACCCATGCCAAATGGCAGACTTTTACCAGCCGGCCTATTGCGGCCAAAGACAGCAGCGAAGTGTTGCTGGCGTTGTCGCTCGACAGCAAGGCGGAAGTCGACACGATGGCGCAAGCGGCGGCTGCGCATGGCGGTACGGCCGATATTAACCCGGTGCAGGACCTCGGCTTTATGTTCAGCCGCAGCCTGGCCGA
>CBINNO010000174.1:0-8166 GCA_966252055.1 uncultured Rheinheimera sp.
CAGCCCTGAGCGGGACAACAGCCCTTGGCGAAACAACAGCCATAAGCCCGCAACAAAGCCCGGCAAAACCAGCCCGCGCCTTCCAGCAAACCCGTGAAGGCCAGCAGTTGCTGTTCAGCGGCCACAGCCTGCAAGGGCAGCCGCTGAGCCTTCGTTTTGACAGCAAAACCGGCTGGCTCAGCCAGTATCAGCTCGACGGCCGGGACTTGCTGCAACAGCCGCTGCAGGCCAATTTCTGGCGCGCGCCGACCGACAATGACCTCGGTAATCAGATGCCCAAATGGGCGGCGCTGTGGCAACAGGCCGGCCAGCGCCTGCAGTTACAGCACTTTGACGTGCGCGCAACAGCCAACGGCTGGCAGCTGGTCAGCCAGTATCAGAGCCCGGATTTTCAGGGTCGTTATCAGGTGCAGTATCAGCTCAGTCACAGCGGTGCACTGGATATCGCGGTCAGTCTGCAGCTGAACGCCGGCCAGCAACTGCCCAATCTGCCGAAATTTGGCCTGCAAACGGTGCTGGGCGGCGACTGGTCCTTTATGCGCTGGTATGGCCGTGGCCCGCATGAAAGTTATGCCGACCGCCAGCACTCGGCCCGCCTTGGCATCTACAGTGCGCCGGTGGCCGCGCAAACCCACGCTTATGTACGGCCACAGGAAAATGCCAATAAAGAGCAGGTGCGCTGGGTGGCGCTGCGCGACAGTCAAGGCGCAGGTTTACTGGCAATAGGCCAGACGCCGCTGGCCGTTTCAGCCTGGAACTATCGGCAAAAAGACATCGACTTTATTCGGGGCGTGGACGACGAAAGCTCGGCCTCCGGGCTGGTGCCGGTGACGCGTAAACATGGCGCCGAGATCCCACAGCGCCCGCTGGTGACACTGAATCTGGACCACAAACAGATGGGCGTGGGCGGCGATACGTCCTGGGGCCGGCCTGTGCATCCGCAATACAGCCTGCCAGCGCAGGATTATCAGTATCAGCTGCGGCTGTTGCCATTAAGCCCGGCCGATGATCCGGCGCAGCTGGCAGCCAGTCAGCGCGCGTTGCCTGCTCAAACTGCCAGCAACACCGGAGGCCAGCCATGAACACCGAAGCCCCGGCTTTATTAGTGCAGCTGCTCGCCACTGAATGGCAGCTCAGTGGCGACTGGCAGCCGCTGGCCGGTTATGCCGACCAGAACTGGCGGCTTGCTACCAGCAGCGGCGACTATGTGGTCAAAGTCGCAAGCCCCAACAGCGGCTTTGCCGAACTGGATTTGCAGGTGCAAGCGCAGCGCTTTTTGACGGAAAATTCGCAGCGCTTTTTAACGGAAAATCCGCAGCGCTTTTTGACGAAGCTGAACTTCACCAATAACCCGCAGCGCGCGTGCGCGCAAAGCCCGCAACAACAAAACCAGCCTGCGTTGCAGGTGCCCGCCCTGCTGCCAACCCGCCACGGCGAACTGCTGCATTTCAGCCCTGCCCTGCAGCGGTTTGTCCGGGTGCAGCAGTATCTGGCCGGCACACCATGCGCTTGCGTTGCTGCCAGTGAACGCGATGAAAAACTGCTGTTTGCACTCGGCGAACAGGTCGGCGCGCTCAGCCGCCAGCTCAGTGAATTTTGCCATCCTTATGCCAGCCGGCCGCTGGACTGGGATTTAGCCCAGGCGCCGCTGCGCTGTGAAGCCTTATTGCCGCTGCTGCAGTCACAAGCCAGCGCGACCATCTGGCAACAGCTGCAACAAACGCTGACCGAAGCGCAGCTGCGGTTGTTGCCACAACTCAGTTCCCTGCCCCGCGCCGTCATTCACAATGACGCCAACGACCACAACCTGCTGCTGCGACAAGACGCTGCGGGCCGCTGGCAGAGCGCGGCGCTGCTGGATTTTGGCGACATGGTGCACAGCATCCGGGTCGCCGAACTCGCCGTACTGGCGGCTTATCTGCTGCCGGACAGCGCAGATCCACAAGCCGCCCTGCTGGCGCTGACCCGTGGTTTTTGTCAGCAGGTCCCGCTAAGTGCCGCCGAGCTTGGCTTATTGCCGCTGCTGGTGCGGCTGCGTTACCTGCTGAGCCTGTGCAACAGCGCAGAAGCTTACCGGCAAACGCCGGACAATGATTATCTGCTGATCTCACGCGCGCAGGTGCTGGCCGGCCTCGACTGGTTTGCCAGCCAGAACCCGGTCAGGCTGGAACTGGCGCTGCTGCGTGCCGCCGGCCTGAGCGTCGACCCCGGCGCCGACAAACACAACCTGCTGGCCAGACGACGCACGCACCTCAGCCCAAGCCTCAGCTTAAGTTACCGCGAGCCGCTGAAAATCATTCGCGGCCACGGCGCTTATCTGTTTGACGAGCAAGGCCGCGATTATCTGGACATGGTCAATAACGTCTGCCATGTCGGGCACTGCCATCCACGGGTGGTCGCCGCCGCCAGCGCGCAAATGAGCAGGCTCAATACCAACACCCGCTATCTGCACGACAATCTGCTCAGTTACAGCGAAGCGCTGCTGAGCAAAATGCCGGCGCCGCTGTCGGTCTGTTTTCTGGTCAATTCCGGCAGCGAAGCCAACGAGCTGGCGCTGCGCATCGCCCGCACAGTCACAGGCCGGCGCGACGTGCTGGTGGTGGAAGGCGCCTATCATGGCAACAGCAACGCCTGTATCGACATCAGCCCTTATAAGTTTCTTGGCAAAGGCGGTGCCGGCCAGCCGGCGCATGTGCATATCGCGCCGCTGCCTTATCCGTTTCGCGGCCGCTACCGCGGCCACGACAGCGCCCCGCTTTATTTGAACGACGCGCTGCAAGTGGTGGCGCAGGCCCCGCAGCCGCCGGGCGCTTTTATCACTGAAGCGGTGCAGGGCGTGCCGGGCCAGATTGTGATGCCGCCAGGTTATCTGGCCGGGCTGTATCCGGCGCTGCGCGCACAAGGCACTTTGTGTATTGCCGACGAAGTGCAGATTGGTTTTGGCCGGCTCGGTGATGAATTCTGGGGTTTTGCCACCCAGCAGGTGGTGCCGGATATCGTCACGCTGGGTAAACCTATTGGCAACGGTCATCCGATGGGCGCCGTGGTGACCAGCCGCGCCATTGCCGACGCCTTTGCCAATGGCATGGAATATTTCAACACTTTTGGCGGCAATCCGGTGTCCTGTGCGGTCGGTCTGGCGGTGCTTGATGTCATCGCAGAAGAGCAGCTGCAACAAAAGGCTGCCAGCACCGGCGCTTATCTGTGCCAGCAACTGCAACAGCTCAGCCGAGCATTTCCGATCATCGCCGATGTACGCGGGTACGGCCTGTTTCTCGGGGTTGAACTGATGGACCCGGCCAACCCGGACCTGCCGGCCACGGCCGCCACCAGCTGGCTGATTGAGTACTTAAAAAGCCAGCGGATTTTGCTGAGCTCGGAAGGGCCGGACGCCAATATCCTTAAAATCAAACCGCCACTGGTGTTCGGCCAGGCCGAAGCCGACCGTTTCTTAACCGCGCTGGCGCAGGGCTTACGCCTGCTGCCAGCTGACCTTTCTGCCTGATCGGAGTTTTTATGCAATCGTCCACTGCGATAGTCTCATCTCTGCTTGCCGGCCTGCCGCCACGCGCCAGTGCCAGCGACGGCCTCAACTGGCAGCAGGCGCCGGCCGGCGCGCCGGCGCGCGCCATTCATTCGCCGATTGACCGCCGGCTGCTTGGCACTGTGTATTTGCCCGATACGCTGACGGACGGCGCAGATGCGCTGTACCCGGCAGATACGCTTTACCCGGCCATAGTGCAGCAGGCGCAGCAGGGCTTTGCCGCCTGGCAACTGTGGCCCGCGCCCAAACGCGGCGAAGTGGTCCGCCAGATTGGCATGGCGCTGCGCGCTGCCAAATCCGAGCTGGCGCAACTGGTGACGCTGGAGATGGGTAAATCGCTGCAGGAAGGCCTCGGCGAAGTGCAGGAAATGATCGACATCTGCGATTTTGCCGTCGGCCTGTCACGCCAGTTATGCGGCCAGACCATGCATTCAGAACGGCCGGCCCACCGGATGTACGAGCAATATCATCCGCTTGGCGTGGTTGGCGTGATCACCGCCTTTAATTTTCCGGTCGCGGTCTGGGCCTGGAATGCGATGATTGCGGCGGTGTGCGGCAATGCTACCTTGTGGAAACCATCGGAGAAAACCCCGCTGACGGCACTGGCCTGCCAGCAGTTAATCGCCCCTGTGCTCAAAGCCAATGGCGTACCGGCCGGTGTGTTCAGCCTGATTTGTGGCGGCGCCGCCACCGGCAAGCGCATGGCGGCAGATCGCAACATTGCCTTAGTGTCCTTTACCGGTTCCTGCCACAGCGGCCGTCAGGTGGCGGCGACTGTCGCCAGCCGGCTCGGCAAATCGCTGCTGGAACTGGGTGGCAACAATGCGCTGATTATCGCGCCTTCTGCCAATCTGCAACTGGCGGTGCCGGCGCTGGTGTTTGGCGCAGTCGGCACCGCCGGCCAGCGCTGCACCACCACCCGGCGTGCCATTGTGCATGCCAGTTGTTATGAACAGGTGAAGCAGGCGCTGCTGGCGGCTTATCAGCGGCTCAGAACCGGTTCGCCGCTGGATGAGCACAACCATCTGGGGCCGCTTATCGACGAAGCGGCGGTCAGCGCTTTTTCACAGCAACTGGCACAGGCGCAGCAGCAAGGCGGCCGCTTATTGTGTGGCGGCGAAGTGCTGGAACTACACGGCAGCCGCTGTTATGTCACGCCGGCGATTGTCGAGGCCGACGCCAGTCTGCCGTCGCTGCAACAGGAAACCTTTGCACCGCTGTTGTATTTGCTGCGTTATGACGGCGCTATTGACGAAGCAATCCGGCTGCAAAATGAGGTGCCACAAGGGCTGTCATCGGCACTCTTTACCAATGACCTTGGCGAAGCGGAATATTTCCTCAGCCAGCAAGGGTCGGACTGCGGCATCGCCAATATCAATATCGGCACCTCAGGAGCTGAAATTGGCGGCGCTTTTGGCGGCGAAAAAGACACCGGCGGCGGCCGTGAATCCGGCTCCGACGCCTGGAAAGCCTATATGCGCCGCCAGACCAACACCATCAATTACGGCAAGGCCCTGCCGCTGGCACAAGGGATTAAATTTGAGATCTGAGCCTTGGCCTGCAATGCCTGAGCAGTTGCTCTGATCACGAAAAACAGCGCCGGCCGGCGCTGTTTTTGCTGGCGGGTGGCCAGAATTTTGCCCGCAGCCACTGGCGGCCTCGTTCAGCGCCGCCAGGCTGCCGCTGCCATCAGGGTTTTGCCGGCGCCCCCAGCCCGGCGCTTTCGCGATACCACAGATACAAATGGGCGGCGCTCCAGCTGAAGTTGGTCGCGCCCTGCATGCGGCCGGTTTGTGGCTGGTAGTTTTCCCGCAGCGGTGCGTTGGCACTGAGACCTTCGGCCTGCGCTAACAGCGCCTGACTGAAACGACGGGCGGCCGCCACTTCGCCATAACGGGCCAGCGCACTGACGCCGAAATGCCACTGATCCAGCCAGACGCGGCCACGCCAGTAAATTTCGGGGTCGTAGGCCGGATTGGATAAAGCTGCAGTGCCAAGCGGCACTGTGCTGGCAAATTCGGCCGGCTGCTGCATGACAAGGCTGACGGCTTTGCCCTGCGCCTTGGTCGCAAGAGCGGTCCACAGTGGGCTCCAGCCTTCCGGCCCGCGGCCGCGTTTTGTCAGCAACTGGCCCTGACAACCCTGCCCCGGCGTCAGCGGCCGGTCGTAGAAAAAGCCACTGTTGCTGTCGTAAAAACACTGCTGCACCCGCTCGGTCAGCCGGGCTGCCTGCGTCTGCCAGTCCGCCGCTGCGCGGCTGTCACCCAGCGCCGCCGCCATCTGGCTCAGCAGCTGTTTTTCCATCGCCAGATAACTGTTGAGCTCGACCGACTCCTGATTAATCGAATAGCCCAGTAAGCGGCCGTCCGCCGCCTGGTTGGCGACAAACTGTACCTGCCAGTCGCGCCGGGCCTGGCGATGGTCGCCGCCATAATGGGCTTTGGCGTATTGCAGCAGCTGCGCCGGTTCTATAAAACCGAAGCGGGCGGCATTGTCCATGCCGGATTCCCAGCCGGCGCCATGTTGCACCGGGATATCCAGTTGCTGGTACTGATTGGCGGCCACCGTCTGCTGATACAGCGCCATGCCGCTGCACTGCCACCAGCGCGGCTGATCGGCCGCTGTTGGCGCCGCTTTGCAGCGTTGTTCGTCCGGCCGCTGCGGCTGCTGGACAAAAAAGCGCAGCTCGCCAGCGTCATCCTGATGCAGCGGATGCACAGTGGCGCCATATTCGGCCAGACCATTCTGGTCGTGGTCGCGATTGCGGTACCACCACTGATGATAAGCCGTCAGTTTCGGGTAAAACTCGCGCAGCACCGCCAGATCTTTGTTGGCCTGATACAGCTGCCACACCGCCCAGCTGGCAAGCGGCGGCTTGGTATTGCGCTCATTCCAGTTCTGGCCGTCACCGCCGCGCGCCGCTTCTTTATTGTAGAAAATCGCGTCCACCACCATACCGGCATCCTGCGGGCGCACTGCATCGTCTGCCTGCACCTGATAAGCAAACATACTGCGCAGCACTTCAAGCGAAAGTGCAGGCGCAACCGGCGCCAGCGCCGCCGCATGTTTCCAGCTGTCCCAGGCCCAGGCGCCGTTAAACCAGCGTGCGGTGGCAGACGGCGCAACGATGTCATGCGTCAGCGCGCCGGCCGGGCTGCGCCAGTTGCCCAACAAAGTCTCCAGCGCTTTTTGCGCCACAGTGGCCGGCAGCAGGCTGTCTGTTGCTGCCAGCCCACGGGCCAGATAGCCCTGCCAGCGTGTTTGACTGGCAGCAAAGGCAGCGCGCGCCGCCGCCGTGTCGCGCTCTCCCTGCCAGTCCATTGCTGCAGGCACCTGATCAGACCCCAGGTAATAGCTGTGCCGGCTAAAGATCACCGCAGCAGCACCGCCAGCGAGCGCAAGCTCAGCCTCACTGTGATAGGCCGCCACAGGGCCAGCTTCCGGCCCCTTCGCAGCCACAGGCGCGATCACCGTCGACTGCGGTGTCAGACTGCGTTCAATCCGGTAACGGGCGCCGGTACTGAACAGCATCACGCTGTTATCACGCAGTGCCGGCAGTTGCAGCTCGACACCGGCCGGGATCGGCTGAAATTCGGCTTGCCAGCCCGGAAAACGCCGTGCCACCGCTTCGGTGGGCTGCCACTTGTGCAGCAACTGGCCTTGCCAGCGCAGCTGCAGTTGCGCCGCCGCTGCAGTCCTGTTCTGCAGCTCGGTCCTGATCAGCGCCTGACGGCCGTTGATAAAACGCAGCGTCAGTGTCAATTGCAGCTGTGGCCACTGATATTGCAGCTTTAAAGCCCCGGCCAGCGCTTCGGCGCTGCGGCTTGCGTTGGCATAATCAAGCAAGACACCGTCCTGCCAGATTTGCAGCCGGTCCAGTTGCTCGGCGAGGTAAACGCCATATTCTTCGGCAATGAGATAAGGCCCGCTGAAACCGCCTTGTTGTGCATCGGCCGCTGGCAGCAAAAAGCCATGCCAGGCGCCGGCATCCAGCAGCGGATTAAAGGCCTGATTGCCATAACGGTCCAGCAGCTGCATCGCTTGCGGGCTGCCGGTTCTGTCCAGCTGACTGGGCCGCTCTTTGCCAGCCATGGCCAACACCGGCGTTGCTGACAGGGTCGTTGCTGACAGGGTCGTCGATGCTTCTGCGTTGCCGCGCGGCCCATCCACCTTGGCTGTGTTGCCTTGATTGACGCTGGCTTTATTGATGCTGACCTGCCCGGCAGCAGCCTGCGCCGCTTTAGTCTCTGTCAATGTGACCGCCGCCTGCGCAGTGCTGGCCTGTGAGAGAGCACCGGCCAACAACGAGCCCCAGAGCACGCTGGCAGCGCGCAGCCGCTTGCCGTCACTGCAAGTCAGTTGTTGCTGTTGCTTCGCTTGTTTGTTCATTCGCATTTAACCCCTTGTTTACCGATCCACCATAACCCGTCGTGGTGAAGCTGCCTAGTGTCAGATATAAATGATTTATACTATAAATATTGCAATATAAAAATATCCACAGTAGCATGCGGAATAAATAACCAATGGCCGGCGTTGTTGCGCAGGGCTGGCCGGCCGTTATCGATAAGAAAAAACCACACAAGTTAGATCCAGGCACAGGAGTCATGACGATGACAGCACCG